>NZ_JBWZNA010000001.1:0-388297 GCF_056725885.1 Acinetobacter sp. GRABPA_MV_2 | reverse complement strand
GCCACGTACCGGAATGAAATTTGCCGGTGCAAAAACTGGAACCATCCACTCATTAAAGTCATCACGAGAAACTACAAAATTATTCATCTTATCTAGTCCATTAAATTGAATTATTAGGCTTAACTGATGACCCTATTATTCAAAATCAAATTGATTCACAAAATTTGTAATTCAGTCAAAAATGAATTATTTTTTACCAATTTGATAATTGACAATTACAATATGGATAACATTGATCAAATTATTTTAGGTTTACTTAAAGATAACGCACGGATGTCTGTTACAGAGTTAGCCGAAAAAGTTCACGTTTCAAGAGCAACTATCAAGAAGAGAATGGAGTATCTTGAGTCTTCGGGCATTATTACCGGATATACGGTTCGTTTTAAACCGAATGCTGAACGCAACGTCATCCGTGCATGGATGAGCATTATGGTCGAAGGCACTAAAGCACAGTCTGTGATTAAAGAATTACGCCTAGAAAGTGCCGTGGAATGTTTGCATAAAACCAATGGCAAATGGGACATTTTGGTCGAGCTACGCTCTGACACCTTAGAAAACTTCGACAAAGTTTTAGAAAGAATCAGGAATATTTCAGGTATTTATAACAGTGAAACTAGCATTCTGCTTGCGAGTCATAAGACCTGATAACTCACTTTAATTTCAAATTATAAGATCAAAAAATTGCTGAGCTAAGCATGAATCTTGGCTCCTCAAGCTGCTCTCGATTAGAAAATTATTCAATTATCTTTCATCAAATCTACTTAACTAGTACGACAATCAACCTCTCCTAAAAATCTTTAATAAATTTTTAATATTTTTTAAACAATCAAATCAAAAACTTAAAATCTAGTTTGATTTAAATTCCAACTTTTTTCACTTACTCCCCTCATCAAAGCATTTGACAGAAAATTTAAAACATAATACATATAGTATTATATGTTATATGTTATATGTTAAAACCTAAGGACAAGGTATAAAAAATGGCTAAAACTCAACTACAACACTTTATTAACGGCGAATATGTTGCTAGCAAAGGAAATGATTATTTCGACTTGGTAAGCCCAGTGACCGGTGAAGTTTATGCGCAATCACCGAATGCAACCGAGGCAGAAGTTGATGCAGCTTATGCTGCTGCAAAAGAAGCATTTAAAATTTGGGGACGCAGTACACCTTCGACACGTCAAAAAGCATTACTTAACTTGGCAGATGCTATTGAAGCAAATGCTGATCGTTTAATTGAGGCACAAAGTCGTAATACAGGTCAGTTAAAACACTTAATTGCATCTGAAGAAGTGGGTGCATCAGCAGATCAGGTTCGTTTCTTTGCAGGTGCTGCTCGCCTACTCAATGGCACTGCTTCAGGTGAATATTTAGAAGGTTTAACCTCTTCTATTCGCCGCGAACCTGTCGGTGTAGTTGGGCAAGTTACACCTTGGAACTATCCACTCATGATGGCTGTTTGGAAAATTGCTCCAGCTTTAGCCGCAGGTAACACAGTAGTGCTTAAACCAAGTGATACTACGCCTGAAAGTACGCTTTTACTGGCAGAAATTGCTGCACCATTTTTTCCTAAAGGTGCATTTAACGTGGTGTTAGGCCAAGCTCAGGTCGGTTCAAAAGTTGTATCACATAAAACCCCTGCTCTCGTTTCGATTACAGGTTCAGTTCGCGCCGGATTACAAGTTGCTGCTTCTGCTGCGGCAAATTTAGCAAAAGCTCATCTTGAGCTTGGTGGTAAAGCACCTGTAGTGGTTTTTGAAGATGCCGACCTCGATAAAGCAGTTGAAATGATTGCATTAACGGGCTATTTCAACGCAGGCCAAGACTGTACTGCGGCAACACGTGTAATTGTGTCTGAAGCAGTTCATGATGAGTTTTTAGCTAAACTTGTTGAAGCTGCAAAAAATACCCGTTTTGGTGATCCAGATGATCAAGACGCACTTTATGGCCCACTTAACAATGCCAACCAATTGAAAAATGTTAAAGCCTTTATCGACAACTTACCTGCTCACGCTAAAGTTGAAACGGGCGGGAAACAGGCAGACCGTCCAGGCTTCTATTTTGAACCGACGGTTATTAGTGGCTTAAAACAACACGACGAAGCAATTCAAAATGAAATTTTTGGACCAGTGATTACCGTTCAAAAATTTACAGATGAAAATGATGCGATTGAAAAAGCCAACGATGTTGAATATGGCTTAGCTTCAAGTGTTTGGACCAAAGACCATGCCCGCGCAACTCGTCTGTCTCGTGAACTCGATTTCGGTACAGTTTGGATTAACACCCATATTCCTTTAACCGCAGAAATGCCACACGGCGGCTTCAAAAAGTCAGGTTATGGTAAAGATTTATCTGGCTACGGTTTTGAAGAATATACTCGCGTTAAACATGTGATGAGTTCAAACGAATAATAACAATGAGTTTTGAAAGGAGATCAAAATGAATAGACAAGAAATGAAAGACTTGGTGACTAAAGCCCATCACGAGCTTTTTAATTTGCACGACACCACTGCTCTGGATCGTTATTTTTCTGAAGACTTTATAGAGCACTCACCACTCGTTGCAAATGGCATTTCAGGCCTTCGCCAATTGGTAGAAGACTGCCCCGACATGCAACATGAAGCTGTGCGTGTATTGGCAGATGGTGACTTGGTTGCAATTCATGGCCGCTTTCAAGGATTAGATGAAAACCCGTTAGTTGGCTTTGATATTTACCGAGTGAAAGACAGCAAAATTGTGGAACATTGGGATGGACTGGTAGCAGAAGCAGCTCCGAATGTGAGTGGTAGAACCCAACTAGATGGTCCGACTGAGATCATCACTCACCATGATCCAGAGAAAAATCGTGAGATCGTGACCTCTTTCTTTAAGGAGTCATTAATTGATGGCAACTACGAAGCATTTAAAGAATACACTCACAACGATCAGTTCATTCAACATAGCCCAGATATTGGCGATGGTGTTAAGGCAGTGATTGATTTTTTGAACAATATCCGTAATGAAGGACAAGGTTTGGTATACTCCAAAACGCATCGCTCCATTGCTGATGGTCAATTTGTCTTGACACATTCCGAAGGAAGTATTGCCGGAAATCGACATGCCTATTTTGAATTATGGCGTGTAGATAATGGCAAAATTGTTGAACTTTGGGATGCAATACCAGCTGTGCCTGAAGATGAACAGGCCGTCCATCAATATGGCGTGTTTTAATCATTTATCCGTTTCATTAAGCTAAGTCTCTGACTTAGCTTTTAGAGAATTCGCCATGTCAGCATATACGATAATTTTTGCACCTATCGCTCAGGCAACTCGATCGGAACAAGTTGTAGAACGCTTGGAAAATGCAATTATCTCTGGATTGCTCAAAAGCAATGAACAGCTTCCTAACGAAGCGGATCTAGCTCGCTTAATGGGAGTGTCACCCATTACAGTTCGTGAAGCTTTAAATACTTTACGCGTAAAAGGTTTGATTGATACACGACGTGGGCGAAACGGCGGAAGCTTTGTTTGCGAGTTACCTTCCGATTTACTCTTAAACAAGCACCCTCTGCGTCAAGCTTCCAATGAATATCTAGCTGATTTAGGCGAGTTTCATAGTGCAATTTTAAGTCATGCTGCATATTTGGCAGCACAAAGAACCACTGAATATGAACTGGGTAAAATCAAAGAACTTATCGATCAATTTGAACAGGCCATTGAAGCAGACACTCGTGCCCAACTTGATTTACGTTGCTTGCTCACACTCACCTCTTTTGCTCAATCAGCTCGCTTGGCAAATCAAGAGTTAACTATACAAGCCGAATGGGCGCCGCTCATCGCAGTGCTTTATCAAGATGATCAATTTCATCAACTGGTCGTCGCTCAACACCACCAACTTTTATCATCTTTTGTTCAAGGCAATGAAGATGATGCTGTTATTCAAGCGCGAAAAATCATTTCGATGCTAACAGACCAAATGCTTCGATATAAGTTATCTATTGAATAAAAACAATAAAGTAGAGCACTTATAAAATATCGAGTGAGAAATACGGAATTTTAGGAGTTATAGGAATGACCCAACATTTAGATATAGAAGAGCTTCAAAATTTGTTAAAGACGGTGGTTGAAGAAACGACAGCCATTACAGAAAAGCTGGCAACTAAAGCGAGCAAAATTCTTTCAAAACATGAACCTGAAAAAACAAAAGACGTTAAGCTTTCAGGTTCAGAACGCACAGCTTTGCAAAAAGAAATTAAAAAGGCATTACAGGAAAGCCATTACAGTCAAGGCATTGGTTTTGCAAGTTATAGCCCTGCAACGCAAGAAGAACAGGATTATTGGACACTCGAATGGTGGTATAAAAAAGAAGATCAGTTACAGCAAGCCAAACTTGAAAACTATCAAAATGCTCAGCGATTTCTAGACTTTCGCTCTTTCGAATGGTTCCATAAGCCTGCTCAAAACAAAAGTCCGTGCATCCATGGACCCTATGTCGACTATATTTGCAATGGCGCATACACCATCACCCTTGCCCATCCGGTCATGATTCGTGATCAATTTATCGGTGTAATTGCTACCGATATTTTAGTTTCCGCACTCGAAAAACTTCTTATGCCGAAGCTCAAGAATATTAAACAAAAAGCAATTGTGATTAACGACTCTTCTCGAGTGATTACTTCAAATGACATCACCATCAGAACAGGCACATTATTTAAAGGCCAAAGCCCCGAGCAGGTTCTGTCACGACCGTGTCAATCTTTTCAACTGGTCGTGATCTAGAGTGAAGCCGAAAATATAAATATCTGATCTTGCTTTAGGGCATCACTAAAGCGAAACAGCCCCTAGCTTTTGTTCAAAGTTTCTCCAAACAGACTTGTTTATTCAGGTCTAGGGGAAGTTTTGGCTCAAAAATAGCATCGCTTTCCCGGATGAAAAGCAAAACAACGAATTTGAGGTTGAAATGACATGGAAAATAAAACGTCTTCCTTAAAAAAACTGTCTCTTTGGCAAGTCACGATTATTGGTATTGCCTACATGACCCCTATGACGGTATTTGATACCTTCGGTATTGTCTCTGGAATTACCAATGGACACGTACCACTGGCATATTTACTCGCACTTGGCGCCATGCTACTCACCGCTTGGAGCTATGCAAGATTTAGTCAAAATTCAGAAAAATCAGGTTCAGCATATAGTTATACCGCTGAAAGTTTAGGACCTAAAAGTGGTTTTTTTGTCGGTTGGTGTTCGCTACTCGACTATTTGTTATTACCCCTCATTAATGTTTTGCTAGCTGCGATTTATCTGACCGCCCTTATCCCAAGTCTGCCTTACTGGTTCTGGGTGCTTGTATCAGCAAGCCTAGTCACTTTAGTGAATTGTTTTCGCATTCGATTACTCGCCAATTTAAGCCTATTGTTTGTATTTGCCCCCATCATACTTATGGTCATTTTTGTTTATTTAGTGATTAAGGGTATTGGCTCGACTCAAGGTTATGAGCATGTGCTTACATTGGCGCCACTCTGGCATGAGCACCAATCTTTACTCCCCCTCGTTGCGGGTGCCTCAGTTTTGTGCTTTTCATTTTTAGGTTTTGATGCGGTTACCACGCTTTCTAATGAAACCAAACAACCCACCAAAAATATTCCCCGCGCAGTCATGTTAACGACTCTTGCAGGTGGACTTATTTTCTTCACAGCAGCTTGGTTTATTCAACTTTATTTTCCAAACAATCTACGCTTTCAGCATCCATCTGAAGCATTACCTGAAATTGTGCTTTACGTGGGTGGTGCTTTTTTCCAATCTGTATTCTTATGCGGACAAATTATGAACACTGTCGCCTCTGGCCTTGCCTCTCATGCCAGTGCTTCACGTTTACTGTATATAATGGGTACCGATAATATTTTCCCTAAAAAGTATTTTGGGACAATTCATATCTCATTAGGTACACCATTTTTTTCGGTTTTGTTTGTTGGTCTTATTTCAATGTCTGCGGTTTTTCTAGATTTAGCCCAAGTCGTAAGCCTCATCAGCTTTGGTGCCCTAGTCGCTTTTACAGCCGTAAATTTCTCTGTTTTTATGAAGTTTTATATTAAAGATAAACAGCGCGCAGGTTTTAAAAACAAATTTCTAAACCTATTTTTACCGTTTATTTCTGTGTTCAGCATTATTTGCCTCTGGCTTAATCTTGACTCATCTTCACTGATTTTTGGATGTTTCTGGTTAGCTTTGGGCATTCTCCTATTTATCTATAAAACGATTAAAAAACAAAGCATTGCTATCAGTAATGCTTATTAATTTTTAAGGAACTTCGTCATGAAAATTATTTCTAAACCTCAACTTTTAAAAGACGTGGAATATAAACCAAGTAAATCTCTACAAGTGGGCAAAGAGTGGAGCTGGTTAAATCCAAAGCATGCAAAATTTGACGCAACAACTGTAGAAGGTGCATCGGCAGATAATCCAGCAAACTACTATGAAAGCTCACTTTCTGATTGGCATACTTTTGACAGTTTAAAAGCTGATATTGAATGTGATGTCGTGGTTATTGGCGGTGGTTTATTAGGTTCATCGAGTGCATTACATTTAGCTGAACAAGGCGTAGAGACTGTTTTATTAGAAAAAAATCGCATTGGTAGTGCAGCTTCTGGCCGAAATGGCGGACAACTTACCCCCGGTTTAGCTCGCTGGGAAGCTCAAGAAATGGCCGATCGCTTAGGCTATGAAGATGCCAAAAAACTCTGGCATTTTACCTCTACGGAAGCGATGCAACTCATTGATGACATCTCGGAAAAATACCAACTTAACTTTGACCGAAAATATGGTCACATTACTGCCGCCGTTCATGAAGGACATTTAGTTGGCTTAACACAAGGCGCCGACGCACGAAAATATTTAGGTGAAGACCATACCCGCATTGTGGGTAAACATGAACTCATGGACTATATTAAGTCGGATTACTATACAGGTGGCTTAATTGATAAGTTGGGAGGACAAATCCATCCTTTAGCTTTGAACCGTGGCTTAATTTATGGCTTTTGCCAAAACGGCGGTTCTGTCTATGAACAAACAGAAGTCATTTCAATAGAAGAAAAACCAGATGGTATTTATGTTCAAACTGCAAATGCTGTCGTGAAAGCTAAAAAGTCTGTAGTTTTAGCAGTACACCATGCTTCGTTTAAACTTTTATCAGAACAAAACAATACCACTATTCCGTTTTATACCTATGTTGCGACGACTGCCCCGCTAGAGCTTGATACGAAAGAGCTACTGCCATTTGGGCATCCAGTTTATGACACTCAGTTCCAAATTGATTACTATCGCCCCGTATTTAATAACCGCTTATTATTTGGTGGACAAGGTACAGGAACCTGCTGGGGACCAGAGAAAACATTAAATTATTTAGAACATCGAATTCATACGGTTTTCCCTCAAATTAAAAATCTAGAGATGGATTTTGTCTGGAGTGGCACGACCGATTTAACCGTAAATGGTGCAGTCGATAGCCGTAAGTTTGGCAATAAATTCCCAATTTATGCTGTTCATGGTTGGAGTGGTCACGGCGTTGCTCAGACGGTACGTATTGGTAAAGCCATCGCAAATGACTTTGTTGGGCAATCTAACGACTTCGAAATGTTATCTAAAATTGATCATCAAAATATTATTTTTGGTCGTACCCTTGCACCCGTGGTTATTCCACTCGCAAAAAGTATGTATGGCATTGGCGCAATGATTAATCCAGGCAAAATGGTATCTTTCTAATTTATAAAATAACCAGTTTCAAAAAAGGATTCGTATAGCTTTGTACGGATCCTTTTTATTTAGCTGAGTAAAATCCTTTTCAAACTAGGTTATCCCTACCCAATCTATTACAATAGCGCCAGCTTTTTTATTCAGCGCATATATTTTGAGCAATTCATCTTCCCAATTAAAACGCGGACTTAAAAATCGCCATATCCAGTTGATCGCTATGGGTGGTGCTGTCGGGACAGGTTTATTTTTAGGCTCTGCACAAGTCATCCAGTCTGCTGGTCCTTCTATTATTTTAGGTTATGCCATTGTCGGTTTGGTCGCATTTTTAATTATGCGCCAAATGGGTGAAATGATCGTAGAAGAACCAGTGGTTGGTTCCTTTAGTTACTTTGCACAAAAATATTGGGGAAAATTCCCCGGTTTTTTATCGGGCTGGAACTATTGGGTGGTCTATATTCTGGTCGCGATGACTGAGTTAACAGCAGTTGCTAAATATGTGCATTACTGGTGGCCCCACATTCCTGCTTGGATATCAGCCTTATTTTTCTTTGTTTTGGTCACATGTTTGAACTTAGGCAACGTTAAATTTTACGGTGAATCTGAGTTTTGGTTAGCCATTATTAAAGTCGCAGCAGTCATTGCCATGATCGTGTTTGGCTTATATTTGTTGCTCACCACAGGTAATGATTCTATCGCTAGCTTTGCAAACTTATGGCAGCATGGCGGATTTTTCCCGCATGGGTTCTCGGGCCTATTTTATATGCTCGCCTTTTTAATGTTTGCTTTTGGCGGTATTGAACTGATTGGGATGACTGCCGCTGAAGCGGAAAATCCAGAAAAAAGTATTCCGCAAGCCATTAACCAAGTCATCTTTCGAATCTTGGTTTTCTATGTAGCTTCGCTTGCCATCATCATGTCACTCATTCCGTGGAATCAGCTTGACCTCGGTGGTTTAGATAAAAGTCCATTTGTGATGATTTTTAGCCAGCTTGGTATTGGTTGGGCAGCGCATTTGCTTAACTTTATTATTTTGACGGCTGCACTGTCGGTTTATAACAGCGGTATGTATGCAAACAGTCGTATGTTATATGGCCTCGCTGTACAAGGTCATGCATCCAAAATTTTTACAAAAGTCAGCAAACAAGGGGTTCCAACGCCTGCTGTTATCTTTTCTTCTATTCTGATTTTTGGTTGTGTATTACTGAACTATTTTATCCCAGAACAAGCTTTAAGCTATCTCATGTACATGGCCGTGGCTGCACTGGTTTTAAACTGGGCAATTATTAGCTTTACTCATTTAAAGTTTAAACATGCTATGAAACTTGAAAATAAAGTTGCCAAATTCCCTGCTCTATTTTCACCTTTAAGTAACTATATCGTTTTGATTTTTATTGGCATGATTTTATATATCATGTGGACCCAAGGGTTTGAAAAATCTGTTATTTTAATTCCAATCTGGATTACATTCATGTTTGGACTATATAAATTTCTGAGTTGGAAAAAAGCACTCTAATATTCAAAAAAGGCTTATTCAAACAGGATAAGCCTTTTATCATTTAACAGTTCGTCACCCTGAGCAACTTCAGAAAATCTATTCAAAAAACCATTCACATTCTATTCATCATTATTGAATTGCTCTCTGCTAGACACATGGATATGTAAACCTTAGTCATTCTAAACATTGGTATTTAATGAGATAATTATTAAAGTACAAGTGTTTACATGATCTATAAATATTTGTGTCAATGTTCAGCTAAAATCAAAGCAGACCAGTTATCGTTACGATCACTCAATAGGCAAAAGATACTGCATCGTAAGACAGGCTCTTTACCCACTTTACTGATTTAGCCCTCAACTGTGTCACTCAATGATGAAGACAGGAAATTTTATGGAAAAAGCTCTGCAATGTCCTAAGTGTGGTTCTACAGAAATTGAAGCACGTGACCATGACAAATTACTTAGAACAACTGGCGGTGTTTTACTCACAGCTGCCGGCACAACGGCAGGCACTGTAGGTGGTGCTGCGACTGGTGCTACTGTTGGAGCAGCTATTGGTACTGTTGCTGGTCCTTTAGGTGTAATTGTTGGCGGAACTGTAGGGACTTTTGTTGGTGCCATTAGTGCAGGAATTACTGGCGGTGTAGTTGGTAATATTTTTGGTAAGAAAGCTGGCGTAATAATCGACAAGAATATTTTTCAAGATTATCGCTGTCTAAAATGTAAATACCGTTTTAAGCAAAAGAAGTAATATTTATATAAATTAAGTTCAGGTTTAATTTATTTTTAAAGTAAGGAAAGTACGCACTTAGGGTATTTTTCCTTACCCATCCCCTCACTCAATTATCTCAAAACATTTAAAAAATAATCCAACAATTGCTCCCTTTCACTAGCTTTATTAGGATCTAAAAGTTGGATGATTGCGCCATCAATCATAAATAAAATAATGTTTGCATCAGCTTTTAAGCCACGACTTTCTAGACTAAATATCAAATCAAAAAGTTCTTTAAGTAGCCATTTTCTATATTCAATCGCCATGCGGTAAGCTCGAGGATAAAGCAGTTTTAATTCAAAAATGGCTTTAAACAAAAGATGGTAAAGGCTATTTATATCGACATGTAAGCGGGCAATTTCTTTGAGTTTATCGGCTGCGTTTGGGTAGCGATGTGAATAGACAATTGCCAGAACTTCTTCTTTGAGTCGGCTTTTTTGAAAGATTAGGCACATTTCAACAAGCCGTTCTTTCGAGTGAAAGTAGTTATAAAACGTCGCTTTTTGAATTTTGGATTTTTTAATAATCAGGTCTACGCCTGCATTATGAAATCCATGCGTGGTAAAAAGTTGGATAGCGGTTTGAACCACCTGTAATTTTTTGGAAGATATTTCTAAAGTTGGCATAGTTTTACCGTTATAAATTCTTGTTGTTTCTAAATGAGATAAAAAGCCTGTGCCCTTTTTGGGAGAAAAAAGGCACAGCAAAGCCGTAAGACGGTGCTTGGCACATCTCAAGTTTTGTTTTGCTAAGTTTTAAGTAAAAATGACTAAAGCCTGAAAACCTTATGGCGTTCAAGCTGCTTTAAATTTTTAAGTTGTGTCGATATAGACTTTGGCAAAGGCTGCCAAGAAATAATGAATGTGCAAAGCCAACTCCTTTTTTATTGGGAGTTCTGCCAAATCATTAAAATTATGGTGGCAGAACGAAAGGGGGTTCGCAGACTGGAAACAAAGGAACCAGCACACCCGAAGGTGTCCCCCTTCCGCCCTACCGTAGAGAAAAAGGGGGCGAACGAGTTCCCGACACACAAAATAAGAATTTTGCATATCGACTTTGTTTTCCCGGTCTGCGACAACCGACTGGCAATGTGGCCAGCATGCGAAGAATAGTATTCAACTCTCTTACAGTCAAGCACACAAAATGACATTTGTTTTAAATTAGATCATTAAAAAGTAAGGATAAATAATGAAAGAGTTATTGTTAAATTGGGGTTTATAACGGGATTGAATTTTATATAGATATATTAGTTTTAACAGGTAAGATTAGAATATAAAAAATGGTAAATGATGAAATGAAAATATCTTTATTAGATGTACAAGAAGTATTCAATGATTTGTTAAACCATAAAATTAGCCGAGAGGATGCTGAAGAGTGAGCAAGAAAAAGAATGAATGCACTGAATAACCAAGACTTAACTTTCGATCCACCTATTAAAGAGCAACTCCTATGGAAAGCAGTAATATATTTAAGTGGTATTGGGTTAAAAATATCTCCTGATAAATATATGGAAGATGAAATTGGCATTAAAGAAATTTTTAATACTTATTGGAATCAATAACTTTTTTAGCGAAAATTTATACCCCCAATTATAAGATAATTAAAACAATATTCTAAATAAAAAGCTAAGCCTGATAACCGTGGCTTAGCTTTGAAAAATAATTTAACAAGCTCTATCTAGAAAATTTATGATCTTTAGGAAGAGGAGCATCACATGGTTGATCCGTCTTTACATTGACCATTTTCACAGGCCCATCGTTATAGATTGTTACCTTACAGCCTTTTACGACATATTCCTGTTGAATGCCACCGTACATTTCATCCTCAGAAACAGCAGATGCAACATCACACGCCTCGTCAGCACGACATGCAGTCTCCCCTCCATCAGCCTCTACAGCTTCTGCTCCAGCAGCTTCCATTGCATCTACAGCACTCTCCTGTACTTCCGCATCTACAGCCTCCATCTTTGCTGCATATGTATTTGAAAAATTCATCATAAGAAAAATTGCAAGAAATAACTTACTACAATGATTTATTAAATTCATGAACTATCCATATCTATTAATTTAAATTCGGTACATATCAGGCGATTTTACGTTGCAAGTTAGGGATGCAAAGAGATCAGTATTATAAGGCGCTATTCTACCCATAATTATACATATAGCAGCAATAGTTACCCCGAAAGAATTCATCAAACAATTACAAGATATTGACCATTATGAGGATGCGATTAACTACACAATATAAAATTAAACTGAAATCAAAATCTGTCTAACACAATCCAAATTTTTATGGAGGGTAAGATGAGGGGTAAAATAATAGATATAAAAAAAGCCCCTGTTTTTAACAGGGGCTTTTTGAATTTGGCGGAAGCGGTGAGATTCGAACTCACGGAGGACTCACACCCTCGTCGGTTTTCAAGACCGGTGCATTAAACCGCTCTGCCACGCTTCCATGTGCGTAAGAATACAAAGCTTATTCATTTTATTCAAGAAAAATATCATCGCTTTGTGTTCAAGTGCATATTGTTTCATCAATTTTACAGTTGCGCAGCCAATTCTGCTCCTTCTTTGATCGCACGCTTCGCATCTAGCTCTGCTGCGAGCTTTGCTCCACCAATAATATGGTAGTTCGCTATAGTCGACTCACCTTCTTTTGGCATCAAGTCTTTTACCGACTCTTGACCTGCACACACCACAACCGTATCTACACGTAAAAGTTGATCTTGCCCATTGTGCTCAATCCAAAGTCCTTCATCAGTGACTGCTTTATATTGCACACCACGCAGCATACGTACGCCATGCTTTTTAAGCTGTGCACGGTGTACCCAACCCGAAGTCTTGCCAAGGCCAATACCGAGTGGTGTGGTTTTACGTTGTAGTAAATAAATTTCACGGATTGCTGGTTCAACTTCTGGCGGCTGCATACCACCTTCAGAAACATAATTCGGATCTGGGTCTACACCCCATTCACGTTGCCAATCAGCCAAAGGTTGAGGCTGTGGTTGATGTGGCGGCTTAAGTAAAAATTCTGACACGTCAAAACCAATACCACCCGCACCAATCACTGCAACTTTTTGCCCGACTTCTGCCCCTTTCAAAACTTGAGCATAAGAAAGGACTTGTGGCGCGTCACTTCCTTCAATTTTTAATGCACGAGGGATTACACCTGTTGCAACAATCACTTCATCAAAACCTTCGCGTTCAAGCTGCTCACGGTTCACGCGAGTATTTAAACGTACGTCCACTCCAGTTTTTTCCAGTTGGACTTTAAAGTAGCGGATCGTCTCGTGAAATTCTTCTTTGCCTGGTACAACTTTGGCAAAGTTAAATTGACCACCAACATCAGAAGTTGCCTCAAACAGCGTCACTGCATGGCCACGGCTTGCGGCAACAGTTGCCGCCGACATACCCGCTACTCCGCCGCCCACAACTGCAATTCGCTTAGGCTGTTTAGTCTTTAAATAGACCAGTTCAGTTTCATGTCCTGCACGTGGGTTCACTAAACAAGACACACGCTTATTTTTAAAAGCATGGTCCAAACAGGCTTGGTTACATGCAATACAGGTATTAATTTCATCAACACGGTTAGTCGCAGTTTTATTTACCCAAAATGCATCGGCCAATAAAGGACGCGCCATTTGAACCATATCTGCTTTGCCAGTTGCCAAAATTTCTTCGGCAGTTTCAGGCATGTTAATGCGGTTTGACGCAATAATCGGAATAGAAATATGTTGTTTTACATGAGCAGTATAGTCGACAAAAGCTGCACGAGGCACAGATGTTACAATGGTCGGAACACGAGCTTCATGCCAGCCAATACCGGTATTTAATAAAGTCACCCCTGCTTTTTCTAAAGCTTTGGCTACAGTCACCACCTCTTGCATGGTGTTACCGTCATGGACTAAATCAAGTAATGACAAGCGGAAACAGATAATAAACTTCTCACCGACTTTGGCACGGATCGCTTTAACAATCTCGACTGGAAAGCGCATACGGTTTTCAATTTCACCACCCCAACGGTCAGTCCGCTGGTTCACGTGGCGACTTAAAAACTGGTTAATTAAATACCCTTCCGAGCCCATAATTTCGACACCGTCATAACCTGCTTTTTTGGCAATATCGGCGCACTGTGCGTAATCTTCTATTGTGCTCAGAATATTTTTTTCAGAAAGCTGGCGTGGTTTAAATGGGGAAATTGGAGATTTAATTGCAGTTGAAGACACAACAAACGGCTGGTAACCATAGCGACCTGCATGCAAAATTTGCATTAAGATTTTAGAACCATGTTTATGCACAGCATGTGTAACCAGACGATGCTGTGGAATATCAAATAAGCTATTCATGGTTCCGCCAGCAGGTGCTAACCATCCTTGACGGTTCGGTGAAATACCACCTGTCACAATCAGGCCAACCCCACCTTTTGCACGCTCTTCAAAATAAGCTGCCAGTTTTGGATAATTGTAAAAACGGTCTTCAAGCCCCGTATGCATGGAACCCATCACCACACGGTTTTTAATGGTGGTAAAGCCTAAATGTAATGGTTTTAATAAATTGGCGTAACTTGTCATGCTGCGTCCCAATAATTTTTTGCAACTTGTTGCATAGTACTTTAATACTTTTTTGATAATTTTGGATGACCATGCAAAGAAATTTATCGGAGCTTATGGTCAATCCATTTATTTAAGAACAATACTTCATTCACTTCTTCTTATTCTATAAATAGCCTTATATTTTTTATCAAATTAAAACTTCAAATCAGAACAAGTGAATTAATGCTTTTTTTGCGAAAAAAAGCACCATGAATAGTGCTACAATAGCCGCCATTCAGAATTCTCAAGACCGCCTATATGGGGTCTTTTTCATAAATGTTAGGATTAGCAATGACTGATAATGCAACTATCTTGCAGCATGTACCAGTAGGCAAAAAAGTTGGGATTGCCTTCTCCGGAGGCCTAGACACTTCAGCTGCCTTATTGTGGATGAAACAAAAAGGCGCAGAACCTTATGCATATACTGCAAACTTAGGTCAGCCTGATGAAGATGACTACGATGCAATTCCAAAGAAAGCAGAACAATACGGCGCTGTAAAAGCTCGCTTAATTGACTGCCGCTTACAACTTGCGCTTGAAGGTATTGCTGCGATTCAGTGTGGTGCATTCCATATCAGTACAGGTGGTGTTCCTTATTTCAATACAACTCCACTCGGTCGTGCAGTAACAGGTACAATGTTAGTTACTGCAATGAAAGAAGATGACGTAAACATCTGGGGTGACGGTTCAACTTATAAAGGTAACGATATTGAACGTTTTTATCGTTATGGTTTGTTGACTAACCCGAATCTTAAAATTTATAAGCCTTGGTTAGATCAAAACTTCATCGATGAGCTCGGTGGCCGTGCAGAAATGTCACAGTTCCTGATCGACAACGGTTTTGACTACAAAATGTCAAAAGAAAAAGCGTACTCAACTGACTCAAACATGTTGGGCGCGACTCACGAAGCAAAAGATCTTGAATACCTAAATGCTGGTATCAAAATCGTTGACCCAATTATGGGTGTTGCTTTCTGGAAAGATGAAGTTGAAATTACCCCAGAAGAAGTGACTGTACGTTTTGAAGAAGGTGTACCTGTTGCATTAAACGGTCAAACTTTTGACAATCCAGTTGAACTTATTCTGGAAGCAAACCGTATTGGTGGTCGTCATGGTTTAGGTATGTCTGACCAAATCGAAAACCGTATTATTGAAGCGAAATCTCGTGGTATTTATGAAGCACCGGGTATGGCCCTTCTTCATATTGCTTATGAGCGTTTGGTTACTGGTATTCATAACGAAGATACGATCGAACAATACCGCATTAACGGTTTACGTTTAGGTCGTTTACTTTACCAAGGCCGCTGGTTCGACTCTCAAGCACTTATGTTGCGTGAAACTGCACAGCGTTGGGTTGCTAAAGCGATTACTGGTGAAGTAACTCTTGAGCTTCGTCGTGGTAATGACTACACCATCATGAACACTGAATCTCCGAACTTAACGTACGAAGCTGAACGTTTAACAATGGAAAAAGGCGATTCAATGTTTACGCCAATGGACCGTATTGGTCAGTTGACTATGCGTAACCTCGACATTACCGATACACGTGCAAAACTTGGTATCTATACAGATGCTGGTTTGCTTTCAATCGGCCAAGGTTCTGCTGTACCACAACTTGATAGCAAGAAAAAATAATTTTCTTACTTAATAAAAAAGCCACCTACAAAGGTGGCTTTTTTATTTCAAATATTTGTGCTCAAACAAGTTCTGCCACTTCTAACGGTTGATAATAAATCTGGTTACGCCCAAGTTGCTTAGCCCGATACAGAGCTTGATCCGCAGCATGAATTAATTTTTCCTGATTTACTTTAAAACCTTCTGTATAAACAGTAAAACCTAAACTAATCGTGACATGCTTAGAGACTAAAGATGCTGCATGAGGAATCGCTTGTCGCTCAATCGCTTTATAAATATTTGCAGCGACGGCATAGGCACCTTGAGCAGGTGTTTTCGGTAACAGCACGACAAACTCTTCTCCTCCATAGCGAGCAACAAAATCAACATGCCGAATCGAATTTTTAATTGCAGCAGCAATAGATGAGATAACTTTATCCCCCATTTGATGTCCATAAAAATCGTTATAATTTTTAAAAAAATCGATATCAATAAACAAAACGGCCAATGGTCGCTTTTCTTGTTTTGCACGATAGTAAAAAAAGTCGAACATCTCATCAAAAGTACGTCGATTTGAGATATTAGTCAGTGCGTCTTGCTGGCTTAAATGAAGCAATTCAGATGCCTCAATACGTAAAATTTGTTCATTAAGTTCAGCAAGCTGATTATTTAAAAAAAGGCTTCTTTCCCTAGAGATAAGCATTGTGCTAATTGAAAAACCTAAAATACAAGTACCGAACAAGGCTCGACCAAGTGCAATATAATCACAATTTACGTTGAGTAAATTAAGAAAAATAAAAACCAATATTGCTGCTGATAAGCCTACATACAGCATATGCAGTGGCTTGATCCCACTTAAGATAAACCCAAGCATATATAAAAATGAAAGTAGCAACATCGACTGATTTTTAAGCGCCATATTTCCGACGCTTAGCAACAACATTGCACTTGTAATAATGCTAAAAAAAACAATGCTACATGCAGCAAAATAAAAGTGCTCGGAGAGCTTTTTAGATTTGGCAAAAATCCAAAATAGTAAGAGTGCAAGCGCAATATTCATTGCACTTAATAAGCAATAAATAAAGTCCAGAGTAATATAAGGCTTACCTATCACTAAGTAGTCGGTTGGCAACACCAACAAAATAAAAATAAGATAGGTTAAAATGCCACTTGTTAAAAATTTTGAGATATTTTGTTTAGTTCGCTCAAGATTCAAGCACCAAAATTTTTTTTCTAATTGGTGTGGTAAAGGCATGTTGGCATAACGATGGGTATGTAGGGTTACCAAATATTCTATTTCTTCTTTTGCTTTGAGTAATTCATGTACATTTCCCCTATTCACCACTACTTGATTCCTGCCCATTACACATTAACAAAATATAACATTATTTTTTAAGGCCTCTGCCGCTTTATTTTGCCATTTGTCCGTAATTCTCGTTACCATTTTCACACTTTATCGATTATCATTTGTTTTATTTCGAAGTTTGAACTGCCTTGGACTCTATTACCCTGCTCCAGCCAGATGACTGGCATGCACATTTACGTGATGGTTTAGCATTAAAACGTACTGTACCTGATTTGGCCAAACAATTTGCTCGTGCGATCTGTATGCCAAACCTTGTTCCACCTGTAAAAACTGTGGAAGAAGCATTGGCTTACCGTGAACGTATTCTTGCTCATGTTCCAGAGGGTCTTAACTTTGACCCACGTATGGTGCTTTATTTTACTGATTTCACCTCACCAGACGAAGTTCGTAAAATTAAAGAATCTGGACATGTAAATGCCATTAAACTTTATCCAGCAGGCGCGACCACTAACTCTGATAACGGTGTAAGTGACATTCGTAAAGTTTATGCGGTCATTGAGCAACTAGAAGAGCATCAAGTTCCGTTATTACTTCATGGTGAAGTGACTCATAACCACGTTGATATTTTTGACCGTGAAAAACGCTTCTTAGACGAAGTTTTATCACCGTTATTAAAACAGTTTCCAAAACTTAAAGTGGTACTTGAACACATCACAACAAGCGATGCTGCGCACTTTGTTTTAGAACAAGATCGCAATGTGGCTGCAACCATTACGCCTCAACATTTATTATTTAACCGTAATGATATGTTGGTTGGTGGTATTAAACCGCATTTCTATTGCTTACCAATTTTAAAGCGTCAAACTCACCAGACCACTTTGCTTGAAGTTGCAACGAGCGGTAACCCTAAATTTTTCTTGGGTACAGATAGTGCTCCTCACTCGCAAAATGCAAAAGAAAATGCGTGTGGCTGTGCGGGCTGTTATAGTGCGCCTAATGCAATTGAACTTTATGCTCAAGCATTTGACCAAGTGGGTAAATTAGAGCGTTTAGAAGGTTTTGCAAGCCACTTTGGTGCAGACTTCTACGGGCTACCACGTAATACTTCTACCATTACCTTGGTAAAAGAAGATAACCTCGTTCCAGAATCTTTTGATTATTTAGATGATCAAAAAATTATCCCGCTGCATGCCGGGAAAACGCTGCAATGGAGAAAAGTGTGACACAAGAAACCTCTGTCCCGGTCATTGGCCAACGTTTTCGTGGCTTCTTACCTGTTGTTGTTGACGTTGAAACGGCAGGTTTTAATGCCCAGACAGATGCATTGCTAGAAATTGCGTGCATTCCAATTGTGTATGATGCTCAGGGACAATTTGTCCCTGGCCCAGCATTTCATGCACATATTAACCCGTTTGAAGGGGCTAATCTCGATCGCCGTTCGTTAGATTTTATTGGTATTGATCCATTCAATCCAATGCGTATTGCAATGGCTGAAGATGAACGCACTGCATTACGCCGTATTTTTAAATCGGTGAATGAAGTCCGTAAACAGCAACATTGTACACATGCCGTCTTAGTGGGCCACAATGCGCATTTTGACCTTGGTTTTGTGCAAGCAGCAATTGCACGTACAAGCACAAAAAACCAAAACCCATTCCATAGTTTTTCAGTGATGGATACGGTTACTTTAAGTGCTGTTATGTTTGGACAAACTGTGCTTGCTAAAGCCTGTATTCAAGCTGGAATTGAGTTTGATGGTAAAGAAGCACACTCTGCTTTGTACGATACTCAGAAGACTGCTGAACTGTTTTGCTATATTTTGAACAAACTGTCACCTTACCTCCTTGACAGTTTGGTGGCGGCTTCTTAAGATACCGCCATCCTCAACGTCCCTATCGTCTAGAGGCCTAGGACATCGCCCTTTCACGGCGGTAACCGGGGTTCGAATCCCCGTAGGGACGCCATATTCTCTTCTTATAAATTCCTTTCTATTTTAATTTTTTTATAGTTCTAATCTTCTGTATTTCTTAATAAAATACACTTGTACACATATATCACGGATCCGGTATTTTCTTTACATAGATTTACAATATAATAATTCTTATTTTTATACTGATATTTATTATCAACAAGGTTTTAAATGGATCTTAAGCTTCGCCTCCTCTCCCTAAGCATCGCCCAACTGTGCTGTATCTCAAACGCTTTTGCAGAAACCAATAGTTCATCAACAACACTTGCTACCATTAAGATTAAAGCCCAACAAGCTGCTGACCAAACTTATAAAGTCGATAGTTCAAGTAGCGCAACACTTAGTGAAGTCGCATTAAAAGATACGCCACAATCTGTCAGTGTAGTGACTCAAAAAGTAATTGAAGATATTGGCGCGACACGTTTAATCGAAGCGCTTGATTTAGCTGGCGGTGTGACTCGTGCTAATAATTTTGGCGGCCAAGGGTTAACAGGCTTTAACCTTCGTGGTTTCACTAGCGGTGAATTTTATCGTAATGGATTCCCGATTAACCGTGGTTACCCAAATGCCCCTGATAGCAATACTATTGAACGTGTAGACGTTTTACGTGGTCCCTCTTCTAGCTTATATGGTCGTGGTGACCCGGGTGGTACGTTTAACTTAATTTCTAAAACACCGAAGTCTGAGCAACAAACCACTTTAGGTGCCCAGCTTAGCAGTGAAGGTTTATATCGCACTACGGTAGACACCACAGGTACTATTCCAAATGCAGAAAATATTGGTTATCGTCTAAATGTGATTGCAGAAGACGGTGATAGTTATCGCGATCATGTCGAGTCTAAACGTTATGGAATTGCACCAGTCATTCAATGGCAAGCTTCTGACGCAACAAAAGTTACCTTTGAAGCCGATATTTTAAGAAATCAGCATCCGCTTGATCGTGGTCATACACGCTATGCAGGTCAGAAGTCTTTTAATAGTTCACCCGAAACCTATTTATGGGAAACAGGTAAATACAACAACCGACTCTACAATGATAACAATATGACTCAATTACGAGTCGAACATGACTTTGGGAATGACTGGAAGCTGAATGCTGGTGTGCAATATTTAAATGGTAAATTGCATGGCTATGCGGTAGAAGCAAATGGTATTCAAGATGACGGCGAAACTTTAAACCGAAATTACAACTATCGCGAATTAAAATGGCAAGATACCGATGCCCAAATTAATCTAACAGGTAATTTCCAACTTTTAGGTCTAGCTCATACTTTAGTGACTGGGCTTGAATATGAAAACTATGATTATAAGTCATATATTATTCGTTCAGATCCTAAGTCAAATAACTACCCGATCAATATTTATGATCCAGTTTTAGGCCAACCTCTCCCTGAGCTTAAAAATATTACGACCCATGACCGCGAAAATTTAAAAACAACTGCCCTTTTTGTACAAGACCAAATCGATTTAAATGAGCGTTTAAGTGCACTGCTGGGTTTGCGTTTTGAGCACTACGAACATGATTACAAAAATCTATTACCGAATACGGCAAACTGGAATACCAGTCATGATGCATTTATTCCGCGTTTAGGTTTAGTTTTTAAAGCGCGTAATGACCTTTCAATCTATAGCAATGCTGCGAAATCTTTTAAACCTAACACTGGTGCTAGCCGTAATGGAGAAGGTTTTGACCCAGAAGAAGGCATGGCTTATGAGTTAGGCTTTAAATGGCAAGCACTCGACAATATGCTATCGGTTGACTCTGCAATTTTTTATGCAAAAAAAGAAAATGTCTTAACTCTCGATCCTGTAGATTCAGCCTATAAAGTTGCTGCTGGTGAAGTTCGTAGCCAAGGTATTGAGCTAAATATTGCAGGGCAAATCACTCCAGCTTGGAAAATTATTGGTGGATATGCCTATACAGATGCAGAAGTCAGCAAAGACAATACTTTGAAAAAAGGAACCGCTTTAGCGAATATTCCCAAGAATAGTTTTAATCTTTTAAATATCTACGAGTTTCAAGATGGTCCTTTACAAGGCTTAGGTCTAGGTATTAATCAAAAATATATTGATAAGCGTGCAGGTCAAACAGCCAATAGTACTTATACAATGAAAGGTTATGCTGTTACAGATTTAGTTTCTTATTATCAGGCAACACCAAAACTTCGTATTAACTTAGATCTGAAAAATCTTTTTGACAAAGTTTATGATGAAAGTGCTTTCAATTTATATGCGTATCCTGGTGAATCACGTACGGTTCAAGTGGGTATGAGTTATACGTTCTAGAACAAATGCGCCATTTCAGCTAGTGAAATGGCGCATCGGATTTACGCCGACTTACGTGAGTTCACGCGACCTTGCACAACAGCTTTAATATTGCCTTTGGCATAATTTAAAAACACCACCAGTGGTGAAAGTTTTGGATTTGGCTTTTTACCCTTACCAATCGTTTTAAATTGAGCGGCATACCAAATAATTTCCATAATTGCCATTTTATCGACAAAAGGTAAACCTGTTTTAATCGGTTTTACGGCATAACGCACATCTTGCCCAGCAATTAAACGTTCTGTTAAATCGGTTTCTACTGCAAATGGGCGAGCAATACCAATAAAGTCACATGCACCACTTGCGAGTGCAGCGTTCATGCCTTCTACAGTACGAAAACCGCCTGTCACCATGAGTTTACACTTAACATGCTGGCGGATTTTTTCAGCAAAATCTAAAAAGTATGCTTCACGTGCAATCGTACTTGCTTTACGTTTGTCAGCCTTAGCTCCAGCCATTGCTGGTGCCTCATAAGTACCACCTGAAATTTCAATTAAATCGATACCAGCTTCATCTACTGCTTTAAAAACTGAAATCACATCTTCTTCGCTAATACCACCACGCTGGAAGTCAGCCGAGTTAAGCTTCACGGAAATAATAAAATTATCTGAAGTCGCTTCACGTACCGCTTTATAAACCTCTAGTAAAAAACGACTACGATTTTCAACTGAACCGCCCCACTGATCTGTACGCTTATTGGTTAATGGCGATAAAAACTGACTAATTAAATAGCCATGTGCACCGTGTAATTGCACCCCTTCAAAACCTGCTTTTTCACAGATGTGAGCTGCTGTCGCAAAACGTTTAATAATATCTAGAATTTCGTCATGAGTAAGTTCACGTGGCGTTCCAAACATGGTTGCTAAAGCTGGACTAAAAGGTACCGCTGATGGCGCTACGGTTTCTTTATTTAAGCCTTTTGGACACTGACGACCTGGGTGCGACAATTGAATCAACTGCACCATGCCATATTTTTTACCTAATGTCGCCCATTCTTTTAAGCGATCTAGATCACGTTCAGTTTCAATAACAACAACACCCGGTTCATTTTTTGCTCCGGCATTTACCATGACATTGCCAGTAATTGCACAGCCAAGCTCACCTTTTGCCCATGCACCATATAAACCCAGATGTAAGTCATTTGGCTGGCCTTCATAATTTGCAAGTGCCTCACTCATTGCACCTTTAATAATTCGGTTTTTAAAGGTGGTATTGCGAATTGTGATGGGTTGAGCAATCTGATTCATGGTTAACCTCTGTTCTTTGAATTTTAGAGCAATTACTCTAATTTAAATGAGTTATTGGGCGTGTCAAGACATAATCGATAACTGACAATAGCACATGTCAATTTTAAAGAACATAAAAATATGCAACTTTTTGCATTAGAAGTTTAACCAAAATTTATCTATATAAAACAATAAATTAAAAAATTTCTTTAAAAGGATGCTTTAATTAACTGCTTGGTATATTCACTTTGAGGCTTAGAAAATAAGAGTTCAGTTTCCTGATATTCAACAACTTTTGCATGACGTAATACCATCACTTTGTGGCAAAGTGCTTTTACTATATTGAGATCATGGCTAATGAAAATATAACTTAACTGCTCAGTTTGCTGTAATTGTCTCAACAACTTGATCATGGCTTTTTGCGTGGTCCGATCTAACGCCGATGTAGGTTCATCCAGAATTAAAAGTTTCGGTTGCATCACCAAAGCTCTGGCTAAGGCGACACGTTGACGCTGTCCACCTGAAAGTTCATGTGGGTAACGGCATTGAAAATCCTCAGCTAATTCAACTTTTATCAATACAGATTCAATTTGCTGTTTGATCTCGCCATCATCCACAGCTTTTAACTTTAACCCTTCCTCAATAATCTGCTCTACTGTCATACGCGGGTTTAAACTACCAAAAGGGTCTTGGAATATAAGTTGAAAATCAGATCTCATCAAACGCAAAGCTTTTGGCCGTAACTGATTTAAATCTTGACCTAAAAAAACAATCTGCCCTTTGCTCTGAATAAGCTGAACCAAAGCGAGGGCTAAAGATGACTTACCAGCACCACTTTCACCAACTACCCCAAGCGATTCACCTTGAGCAAGATCAAAACTCAAATCTTCTATTGCGGTAAAATACCCTTGAATGCGATTTAAAATTCCTTTTCTTATAGGAAACTGCACGCTGAGCTGTCGAACTGATAAAACATTCTGTTGAGCCGGTCTAGATTCTACTTTTCCAAAATCATGATCTAATAACTGTGCTGTATAACTTGTTTTAGGATCTGCAAAGATTTGGCTCAGTTCACCTTGCTCTACGACACGCCCACTTTGCAATACAATAAGTTTCTCAGCACAGCGGTGCACTAAATTGAGGTCATGGCTAATTAAAATAAGTGCCATCCCATATTTGCTTTGCAAAGATTTTAATAGCTCTAAAATCTGTATCTGTAAAACCACATCCAACGCAGTAGTAGGTTCATCAGCAATCAAAATTTTAGGCCGAAGCGCCAATGTCATCGCGATCATGACACGTTGTCTTTGTCCACCAGAAAGCTCATGAGGATAACGTTTTAAAATTTGTTCTGGTTCAACAATTCCCACATCTTTTAATAGTTCAAATATTTGCTGTCGAACTTCAAGTTTTGAAAACCCAGATAAAAGAAGATTTTCCCCTATAATTTTTTCAACCCGATGGAGCGGATTTAATGCAGTAGCAGGCTCTTGAAAAATCATAGCGATTTGTCGACCACGTAAATATGATTGAGCTCTCTCATCTAACTCAAGCATGTTTTGTGAGCCAATCCAGACCTGACCCGTTATTTCTAATTTATCTTGTAGCAACCCCATTATTGCTAAGCAGCTCATCGATTTACCTGAACCACTTTCGCCCACAACAGCCAGTGTTTCCCCTTCACTTAAGTAAAAATTCAGGTCATCTAATATAACTCTTTGATTTTTGGTTTGAACCGAAAGATGCTCTACTTTTAATAATGTTGAAGTGGGATTTAAATTATTTTCTTGGGTCAAAAGCATCACGAGCCGCCTCCCCAATATAAATTAGAAGTGAAAGAACAATCGCTAGACTAAAAAAGCCTGAAATTGCTAGCCATGGCGCATCTAAATTATTTTTACCTTGAAGCAATAATTCACCTAAAGAGGCAGCATCTGGCGGTAGACCATATCCTAAAAAATCAAGAGCAGTTAAAGCGCTAATGTTAGTTGTTAAAATAAAAGGTAACTGAGATAAACTCGAACTGATCGCATTGGGCAAAATATGCCTAAAAATAATCGCGTGATCGGTCACTCCCAAAACTTGGGCTGCACGCACATAATCTAACTGGCGAGCTTTCAAAAATTCTGCTCTGACAATTCCCACCAAAACGGTCCAGCCAAAAAATAGCATAATGAAAAATAGCCAATATACATTTGGAACAAACATACTGACTAAAATCATAACCATAAAAAGCATGGGTAAGCCATTCCAGACCTCAACCAAACGTTGCCCCAATAAATCTACCCAACCGCCATAATAACCTTGAATGGCACCCACGGTAATTCCAAATAAAGCGGAACAAAAGGTTAAAGCTAAACCGAAAAGCAACGATACTCTTAAGCCATAAAGAATACGGGCAAGAACATCCCTTCCTTGATCATCGGTTCCCAACCAGTTTTGCTTGGAGGGTGGTGATGGCACAGGAACTGCCAAATCTAAATTGGGCGTTTGATATGAAAATTGAATGAGGGGCCAAACTGCCCATCCCTTAGTATTAATAAGCGCTTGTACAGCAGGGTCTTTATAATCAGCTTCTGTTTCAAACACTCCACCAAACGTCGTTTCCGGATAAGTTTTCAACACAGGCAAATAGTACGAATCTTCATACTTCACTAACAACGGTTTATCGTTAGCAATCAGCTCCGCGGCTAATGACAAAACCAAAATCAGACTAAATAAAATAAAGCTGGCCCAGCCCAATTTATGCTGTCTAAAACGCTGTAATCGTGTCCGCACAATCAAGGACATTATTTGCCTCCTTGCGCATCAAAGTGAATTCGTGGATCAATCCATTGGTACAACACATCACAAATGAGACGTAAAATCAGGCTAAATAGAGTAAAGAAAAATAAAACACCAAAAATAACAGGATAGTCGCGCTGAACAATCGCTTCAAACCCCAACAAACCTACCCCATCTAGGTGAAAGATAATTTCTACAAACAGGTTACCCACAAAGAAAATACCTGCTAACGCTTCTGGCAATCCTGCGAGCACAACTAAAATAGCATTACGAAACACATGCTTATATAAGACCTGTTGGCTATTCAACCCTTTTGCATAGGCTGCCAAAACGTAGGGTTTATTGAGTTCTTCAAGAAATGAGTATTTAGTTAAATAGGTTAAACTGGCAAAACCGCCTAATACCATGGTAATTAGTGGCAAAGTCATATGCCATAAATAATCGGTAACTTTGCCCCAGAGACTAAGTTGATGGAATTTATCTGATACTAAGTTTTGTAGTGGAAACCATTGAAAATAAGATCCACCTGCAAAAAAAACAACTAACAAAATAGCAAATACAAAACTTGGTACAGCGTACCCCACCACAAGCACTAAAGAAGTGGATCGATCAAACCAAGAGCCCTGCTGCTTTGCCTTTTTAATTCCCAGAGGAATTGAAATGAGGTAAATGAGCAAAGTACTCACCAGCCCAAGTGAAATGGAAACAGGCATTTTTTCCCACAACAATTGCACAACGGGTTTATCTTTAAAGAAACTTTGTCCAAAATCTAAAGTTAAATAGCCTTTTAACATTAGAAAAAAACGTTCAGGGGCAGAACGATCAAAGCCGTACTGAGCCTTAATTTGCTCAACCATTTCAGGGCTTAAACCTTGAGCACCTTGATAATAAGTTTCTGCACTTAATGCACGTCCAATTCCCAAATCGCTTTGTGCCTGATGTATTGCTTGCTCAACTGGCCCACCCGGTGCAATTTGCACAACCACAAAGTTAATCAATAAAATGACAAACAATGTGGGAATCATTAAAAGAAGTCGCTTGAGAATATATGAACCCATATAACAGGATTTCCTTTATGGCAGGTGCTTTTTATTGTTGATGTAAATATTTGGCAACTGTTTTGGCTTTGTTTACATCACTCCACCAATATTCTATCCCAGAAGAAAGTGCTGGTTTAACTTTAGGTTGTTGATACATATTCCAATAAGCATACCAGTTTTCACCTTTACCATAGGTCGGAATTTGATAATAACCAGCTCTAAGCAATCGATCGAGAATGCGAGTATAAATAATCTGTTGTTCACGACTTTTACTCGCAACGAGTTTTGAAATCACTTGATCAATCACTGGATTGCGAATTCCAGCATAATTGTAATTTCCATCCTGAGCTGCGGCGATAGTTCCCCAAAACTGAGTTTGTTCATTTCCCGGATTTAGAGATTGCGGCAAATTCATTGTGGTCATATCAAAATCGTAACGGCGAGTCCGTTCTAAATATTGCGGAGCATCAACCTGACGCAAATTAACTGCAATACCTAATTTTTTTAAGTTACGAATAAAAGGTAGAAGTGTTCGTTGTTTACCATCTTGCTGAATTAAAAATTCGAGCTGAACTTTCTTTCCCTCAGGCGTAAATAGCTGCCCTTCTTTAACTTTATAACCAGCTTGTATCAGTAATTGTCGTGCAGTTAACAAATTCTGACGGTTAAATCCACTCGCATCTGACACTGGGTATTTCCAGTTTACTAAAACACCTTGCTGCATGAGTGGAGATAACTTAGGCAATAACGGCTTTAACAACTCTAATTCAGTTTTTGAAGGACGGCCTGTTGCTGCTAATTCACTATTTTCAAAATAACTTTGTAGGCGCTGATATTGTCCATAAAACAAAGCTTTATTTTGCCATTCAAAGTCATACGCATAGGTTAAAGCTTGTCTAAAACGAATATCATTTAAAGGTTTTCGTCGCGTATTAAAAACATAGCTTTCAGTGGCGATAGGATTATGATGACGAAACTTATATTGAGTAACCAATCCTGCTTTTACGGCTGGAAAACGGTAATCTGTTACCCATTTTTTAGGATTAGTTTCTTCATGCAAAGTGTATTGCCCAGATTTAAATCCTTCAAAAGCAATATCCCAATTTCGATAATAAACATATCTCAAGCGGTCAAAGTTATAACGCCCCTTATTAATAGGTAAATCTTTTGCCCAATAATTTGGGTTCCGTTTATAACTAATGCTTCTGCCCGGATCAACTCGTTCAACTACATATGGCCCCGAACCAATAATCGGTTGTAAGGTAATTCGGCTAAAATCTCTTTTTTGCCAATCTGCTTTTGAATAAATGGGTAAGGTTGCCAAAATGAATGGCATTTTAGGATTATGTGTAGACTTAAAACTAAACTTTACTTGATGAGCATTGATTACTTCTGTTTTTGCTAAATCAGCAAGGTACATTTGCAAACCTAAATTAGATTTAGTCTGATAAGCATCAAAACTAAATTTAACATCTGCCGCAGTGACTGGCTGCCCATTGCTAAAACGCGCTTTAGGGTTTAAATAGAAAGTCACTGATTGCGTTTTTTCTGGGTCATAACTCACTTTCTGAGCCAAAAGCGGATATAAAACTCCAACCTCATCAAGTGATTGAGTCATTAAAGTATCAAAAAGATAATTAACGCCTTCTGTAGCATTCCCTTTCCCATTCATACTATTGAGGTTATCAAAAGTTCCTTGAGCTGCCTGACTTAATAGGCCACCTTTAGGTGCATTAGGGTTTGCATATGGCATAGCCATCATTTCTAAATACTTAGGCTTAGAATGAATCGCTATATATGAAGTGGTTTGCTGTGCAGAAAAAACACTATGGGAAATGACACTGAGCCCGACTAGCAGGCTCAGTTGAAAATTTAATTTATGCATAAATGACTAATTATTTTACAAATTAGGCACTTTAATCACATCACCAATGCGAAGCTGAGTAGAAGGCGTTAAATTATTCAGCTCAGCCAAGAAATTGGTTTCTAAACCATATTTACTCGCAAGGCCGATCAAGGTGTCGCCACGCTTCACCTTGTATTCCACCACAGTTTTTGGAATCACAATATTTTGACCACGTTGTAAATTAGCATTTGCTTTTAATGCATTCATTTCAGCCAGTTCACGCACTGAAATACCCGTACGGCTCGCAATACTATTTAAAGACTCACCAGATTTAACAGTATATCTTTCAGTATTTTTACCAGCCGCAACTGTTTTAGTTGAAGACTTAGTATCTGCTTTAGCTGTTTCAACTGTAGGTACATCACCCGTTAGCTTTAAGCGTTGTCCTATACGAACGCTACTGGTGCGTGAAAGACCATTTAATGAAGCAAGGTAATCTAGCTGCAAGTGGTAGCGATTAGCGATATTACCTAAGCTATCACCAGATTTAACCGTATAAGTTTCTGGCGTTTCTTCTTTAGTATTTTTGGAAGATTTAGTTGGTGCTTCTTCAACTGTACCTGTTAGTTTTAAGCGTTGACCAACACGCAAGCCAGCAGTACGAGACAAACCGTTTAGGTCAGCCAAATAGCTTGTTTGCAAATTATATTTACTTGCAATCGCATTTAAACTATCACCCGACTGTACAACGTATTGTTCTGGAACACTTAAGCCCGCTGGGACCTTTAAAGTTTGACCAAGCTGTACATAGCTATTTGTTTTTAAATTATTTAGCTCAGCCAACTCAGCTAGGCTAATTTTTGATTTAGTTGCGATACTCGATAAAGTATCACCACGCTGTACTTTATAGCTTTCTGTTTTATAAGAAACACTTTGCGTCGCTTTCTCAGATTTACTAGAAGACTTGGTTTCAGCAACTTCATCTACAGAAATATCTTGTGTAGGCACATTAATTTTTTGGCCTACCATTAAGTTACTGCCCGCAGTTAACCCCGGAGTTAATTCAGCAAGTTCCTGATTCGAGAGCGCATAACGATCTGCAATTAATTTAAGGTATTCACCGCGCTTCACAGTATAGCTTTTAGTTGCTATACGCTTTGCACTTGCCTGAACTGCTTTAGGTTCTGCTTTAGCACTTGAGCGACTATTCTTTGGTTCTTTTAACTGTAGTTTTTGCCCTACAAATAATCCATCTGTCACTGATAAATCGTTATATTCAGCTAATTGTCTTACTGACAAATTAAACTGATTTGCGACACCGCTTAAGCTATCGTTAGCCTGAACGACATATACATCTGGTTTAGCTGTGCTTTTTGAAGTCGTTTGAGTTTCTTGTGGCTTAGCGTCATAAAGATAAAGCGTTGAACCAACATATAATGTCTTTTCTGGATCAATCTGGTTCCACTTAGCAACATCGCGCCAGTTTACGCCGTTTTTCATCGCAATAACGGCTAAAGTATCACCCGGTAAAACTGTATAGGTGCTGCGTTTGCCTTTTGGCTGCACAACCACTACATCTGTATCTGTTTTAATATAAGGTTTGTCTTTATTGCGACGCCCATCTTCAGAGTTAGCAACAGTCACGTCTTCAGCTAAAGTTTTTGGATATGCAAAACCTTTACTTACTTCTTTACCTTGTTGCTCTGCAACTGACTGGCTTGTTTGAATCGCAGTTAACTTAATTTTGCCATCATAAGGATCAACAATTTCTGTTCCTTGTGGTGCAATAGCTTTTAACTCGGCAACTACTTGATCTTTTTCAGCCTGCGTTGGTTGTGGCTCTAGAGCTTGCTGAACTGTTTCTTTCTCACCTTCAGCTCGAACTGCCGCTAAAATCTTTTCACGTTCTGCAGCCGAGATTGGTGGCTCTGTCTTCACTTGCTTAATATTTGCCGCAGGTGTCACAGCAACAGGAATACGTGGAGCACTTGGTACATCAGCCGAAGCGGCAAACGCAGCTAAAGCATCAGATCCACGGGGAGTTGAAGTTTTTACCGTGGTAGAGCTACTCGTTGTTCTAGTAGGTGTTGACGGTTTAACTGGTTGAACCTGATTTGCAGGCGTGGTTTTAATTGTCACAGATGTTGAAGCACTTACATCTGGCTTAGATGGTGAAGTCACATTTGCCCACCAACCTGAACCACCGCCAGACTTCATACCTTTTAATTTATTATCAATTGAAGGACTTAAATCTGCTGGAATCAAGATACGCATTGGACTTGCAGGATCCACCATCTCACCACGATATCCTGGGTTTAATGCATAGAGTTCCGAACGGCTTAATCCAGCTACAGAAGCAATTTCATTTAAAGATAAAGGTGCAGATAAAGTTACTTCACGGAAATGGGGTCTATTTGCAATAGGTGGCAAAGAAATACCGTAAGCTTTTGGATTTTTAATAATTTGGGCAACAGCCAAGAAACGTGGAACATAGTTCATGGTTTCTTGAGGTAATTTTAAAGACCAATAATCAGTTGGTAAACCTGCTGCCTGATTTCGGTTAATTGCTTGTTGAATACGTCCCGGTCCAGCGTTGTAGGCTGCTAAAGCAAGCTCCCAAGAACCGAATTGGTTATATAAGCTTCCTAAAAACTCATAGGCAGCACGAGTCGACTCAACAACATCTCGACGGCCATCATACATACTTGTTTGTTTTAAGCCATAAATGCGGCCAGTACTCGGAATAAACTGCCATAAACCTGCTGCTGCGGCGCTACTAGTTGCAGCTGGGTCATATGAACTTTCAATTACAGGTAATAATGCAAGCTCTGTCGGCAAACCACGGCGTTCAGCTTCTTTAACTGTATGGTACAAGTAACGACTTGCACGGGCACTTAAACGATCAAGATAAGGCTGACGAGAAATAAACCAACTACGCTGAGCTTCAATGCGTGAATCCCAATGGTTCAAATCCATTTTGAAACCAACAGACATACGTTTCCAGACATCACCGTGCTTTAAAATAAGCAGACGGTCACCCTCTACAGCACGCATATCAGTTGCTGAAAGTAAGTCTTCCAATGAATCAAGACTACTCGCATCTAAATAACCTGCACCACTGACCTGTTTCGATTTTGAGGTTTTTGCAGATTGCGGAGTCGATGAACAGCCTGTTGTAATACCCAACGCAGCTAACGCAGAGCTAAGTACGGTAATTTTAAACAATGATGCTGCAGATGGCTGCCACACAAATGTGGTTGGTTTATACATAAAAACTTCCAAACAACTCGCGTAATATTTTTTGGGGTCTGCCCACAAACCCTAGGTCTTCGATGCCATTGTAGTAAAGCATGCAAGATAGACAAGGCAATAATTTAATGTCATTTGCATGGAAATGTTACAAGAAATTAAAAAAACCTTGCTTTGATACGATGGAACCGAACTTTTTGCGTATACAATACACCATATTCAGTTCTTTTTCTTTTAGTTTAGGTTTCGATTTATGTCTCAAACAATCACACTGTATGTTGATGGTGCATGTCGTGGCAATCCAGGTTTAGGTGGTTGGGGCGCATATGTCATTACTGAGCAGGGTGAACATAAATTATTTGGCGGTGAGCCTGATACAACCAATAACCGCATGGAGCTCACTGCTGCTATTGAAGGTGTTTCATTTTGCCCAGCCGATGCACATTTGATTATCTGGACAGATTCAAATTATGTGAAGCAAGGTATTACTGAGTGGATTCATGGTTGGAAAAAGAAAAACTGGAAAGATGTAAAAAATCCTGACCTTTGGCAGAAATTAGATGCTGTCTGTGCAGGTAGAAATATTGAGTGGAACTGGATTAAAGGCCATGCAGGACATCCAGGCAATGAAATGGCAGACCAGCTTGCTAATTTAGGTGCAGACAAAACTGCGAAAGAACTCAAGCAACCACAGTCTGCCACTGTATCGCAAGATATAAAAAAGCCTGAACAGGACTGGTTACTAGATGACCCTTTTGGGTTTGACCTAGCTGACGCAACAGAAGAAGAAAATATTCATCTTGAAGCAACTGAAGAAGTTGAGATGATTGAGGTAACCGAAGAAATTATTGAAGTTGAAACTACTGAACAAGAAAGTAAGCAGCCAACCAAAAATCTTCATCCTCAAATCGTTGTGACCGAAGCCAAATTAAAATTACAAGGTCCTCGACAACTCATTCTCGATACGGAAACTACTGGTTTTTATTTCCAAGATGGCGACCGCATTATTGAGGTGGGTGCGATTGAGATGATTAACCGTAAACTTACGGGTAGTTCGATTCATATTTATATTAACCCACAAAAACCAGTGGGAGACTCAGAAAACATCCATGGTATTAGTGATGATTTCTTAAAAGATAAACCGCTCTATGCGGACATTGCTGACACCTTATTTGATTATCTCAAAGGTGCAGAGATTATTGCCCATAACGCGACCTTCGATATGAACTTCCTCGATATGGAGTTTAAACGCGTTGGGCTTCCTGCACTTTCTGAAGTATGTGAGGTAACGGATACTTTAGCTTTAGCGAAAAACAAACATCCAGGACAAAAAAACTCCCTTGATGCGCTTGTAAGACGTTATGAAATTCCAGCACGTGACCGTACTTTCCACGGTGCATTACTCGATGCTGAAATTCTTGCTGATGTTTACTTGGCAATGACTGGTGGTCAGGTTTCTTTTGATATAGATGCTTTATCTCAGAGTGAAAATAGCCAGCAAACAACCAATAGAAGCAGAGTTCAAATTGATCTCCCTGTAATTTACCCTTCAGATGAAGAGTTAAATACACATGAGACTTGGGTCAAAGAATATGAGGAAAAACACGGAGAACCTTGCCTTTTTGCAAAATAAATTTTTGATTCTTTAGTGTTTTTAGCTTTTCCCCTTTGCAAGTTAAGTTATATTAGTCACATAGATTTTTAGCTCAAATTATTGAGCACTACGAATATAACAATTGATTTTTTTGCAAAGGGGAACGTTTATGTCTGAGCATACGTCGATTCATTTCGATCCAACAGCTTTACTCATCATTAAACATGAAATTGATCGTTCAATAAAACTGGTTGAAGGTGCAGTAAGTACCTTAATTGAAGAACAAACCCTCCCTTTTGGTATTGATGATGCATTAGAACAGTTTAAGCAATGCACTCAAGTTCTACGCTTAATTGATGTTCCTTATCTTGCAAAAATCACTCAATATTCGACTGAGTTGATGCAAAAAATTATTGCGAATCCAGCCCAAATTAATACGGATGATGTCATTGCCCTAAGCGAGGGCACGACCATGGTAAAGCGCTATATTGAATTTATCTGTTTGCGTGAAATACAAGTTCCACAATTTCTTCTTACGACCTTAAATAATTTAGAATTGGCTTTAAATAAGCCACTGACTACCTCCGGACAAGCTATTGTTCCTTTACTTGCAAATACTTCGCTTGAACTGCCCTTGCCTGAAATATTAATTAGTGAAAAAACTCAGTTCATCCATCAACTATACAAACTATCTCTACACCAATTTTTAAAAAAGACAGCATCAGCTGAGAATTTTCAAGCCTTTAAACTTATTGCAACCTATTTGGTCAGCATGGCGAACACTCAGCCAAGCCAAAAATATTGGCAGCTCGTCAATTATGCTTTTAACTATATTGATAACCTACTTTTAAATGATTCACGTCTACGTGTACTGATTAGTATTGAAAGTCATATTGCTCTATTTTTGGCAGTACCCGAAAGTTTTGAACCTAATTTAGCTGCCTTCGCAGATATTTTAAGTATTGTTATTGCTCAAGAAGATGAGATTGCTCACCATATTCGTAATCAACTTCATATTGGTGATGAAACTCCAACTGACACTCAATTACTCGTTTTAAGTCGTCATCTTTTTGGTCCTGATTTTGACACGATGCACACTGTCAGCCAATTGATATTGGATGAAATGAATAAGGTACGAAACGATATTGAATACAACTACCAAAATATGTCGCCTGAAAAAGCACAGCAACTACAAGCGAGCCTTTTACAACTGGCTCATACCTTTAAACTCCTAAACCTTGATGAAGCCGCATCTGCGCTTTCTCAACAAGCCAGCAGTTTAAGTCAACTTAACATTTTAAGTGACGAAAACTATGCTCAGCAACTCATGAACAGCATTTTATCTGCCATGAACTCAATTGGTATTTTGGTACGCAATTACACGTCAAATCGTCTACAACTTAGCGTAAATAATACGGCTATTTCTTTAGATCGTCTTGATGAAGCTCATCAAGCTTTGCTTACCGAGACAAAAAATTTAATTGATTTTATCTGTCAGAGTCTTACTTTGTATGCCAATGATCAGACACAAAATATTGAAGCCATTGCAGGTTCATTAAAAGAGTTAGCGGGTGCAGCCGAATTTTTAGGAAGTACGACTCAACAACATGCTTTACTCCAAACTGCCCAATTTGTTCAAGAGCAACTTGGACAAAGCCAGCCTTTTAATACAGACCAAATTCACTGTATTTTTAACGTATTAGCAGGCATTGACATGTTAGTTGACAATTTAAAAAATAAACAACCTGTTCTACAATCCATGTTTAATGTAGCATTGTCGAGTAGTCAACAACTTCAAAAAAAGGCAGCTTAATGTCTGAATTATCACTTGCTTATATTTTCCATCATCAACAATTACTGGTTGACCAGAATCTCCAACTCCCCAAAGTCGAAAAGTTAGCAAGTGATTTACTTTTCAGTCATAATGAGCAGGTCATTGCACGTGACTTGCTTGCTGAGGAACCTATCCCGGAAGGCTTACAACTTGTCCCAATTCGCCAGCTTATTACCAGCTGGTCGAAAGAACAGTTTTTGCAAGCGAGCCGTGCTGTTCAATTACTTGAATGGCGACGTAACCATAAGTTTTGTAGCCATTGTGGACATCCAACAGAAGTTCATCCAACTGAATATGCGATGGTATGCCCTTCTTGTCGCTACCATCAATATCCTCGTGTAAACCCTTGCATTATTACCGTCATTACTCGTGGTGATGATGAAATTTTACTGGCTAAGTCAGTCCATAACAAAACCAATATGTATGGTTTGATTGCTGGCTTTGTTGAGGTTGGCGAAACACTTGAAGAGGCAGTACAACGTGAAGCCTTTGAAGAAGTAGGCTTAAAACTCAAAAATATTCAATATATGTCAAGTCAGCCTTGGCCATTCCCAAGTAACCTTATGGTTGCATTTCGGGCAGAATATGAGTCGGGTGAAATTAAGCTTCAAGAAGAAGAAATTGCAGATGCACAATTCTTCAAAATTGATCAATTACCTGAGATTCCATTTAAAGGAAGTATTGCTCATTCAATGATTATGCAGATTACCCAAGCTGGATAATCTGCTGTGTTTTAAACGAGAGTCTCGTTTAAAACACTTCTTCAAGAAAATGTAAGATCGTTCTTTTCGTTCTGAAATAGTGACTAATAAAACTAGAAAGACTGGCCAAAATTGTAATATGTCCAGTTTTAGGAATCACAGCGATATGGCTGTGATTTCCACTCTGTCTTAAAGCCCGATCCAAATCCAACGTATTTTCTTTACCGACAAGCTGATCATTTTCAGCCATGAGCAAGTAATGTTTAATACTATTTTGATTGACGAAATAGTATGGCATCACCTCTTGATAAGAAATACTTTGATCAAAAGCATCTTCAGCTAGTGGGTCACCCTTATAATCAAAATGATAAGGTCCAGCTAAACCAAAAATCGCCTTAATATTACCTAAACATTGAATAGGATTTGGTTTTGGGTGATAAACAGCAGACATTACATTAAATGCCCCTGCTGAATGTCCCATAAGCACAACATTTTCTGTAGAAATTTCTAGTTTGTCTTGGTTTTGATGTAAATAATTCAGTGCCTGTGTCAAGTCATCAACAAAACTTGGAAAAATATTTTTAGGAGCTAGTTGATAGTTGATAACTGCAACGTCATAGCCTTCTTTAGCAAACGTCTCACCAATAAAAAGATAATCTCGCTTATTACCATGCTGCCAAGCACCGCCATGTACAAAAACAATAAGGGGCTGATGTGCTAGTTTTTTAACAGATCGATAAATATCCAAACGGTGACGCGGTTTTAGCCCATAACGAACATTTGGAACCTGTTCAAAACCATCTTTTGGCGTAAAACGGTTTAAAGCAAAACTCCCCAAATCATAAAGGCGGAACTCTTTATAAAGAGTTCGCGCCTGTTCAATTTTACTTTGTAGTTGTTCAATCAGATTCATATATTACTGTGCATTCGAAGCTGGATCTGTTTGGTCAGGATCAATTGCAACAGGAGTTTGAACTGTTGGTTGAGCAATGACGTTATTAATAATTGGTGTAGTCGTCGCACTAGCAGTACTCGCCGCTGGCGCAGGTGCTAAATCAACATTATCAATGAGTGTCACAATTTTGGTCACGTTACCTACTTTTTGTAGCACATCATTCAAATCATTAATTTCTGCAGTGTTCAATCGACCCATTACATAAAGTACACCGTCTTCCGTATGTACCAGCACTTTACTATCAGACACTACAGGTGCTTTCATTAATAGAGCACGTGTATTTGCAGTCACACCAGCATCTTGCATGATCGTGTTGTAGCTGACTTTATTACCCACGGTAATATAGTTATGTACAGCTTTTACATCACTCATAGCTTTAAGATTGTCTTCTGCCAATTGTTTCAAGTATGGGTCTGGCACTTGTCCTGTTAATAAAACAGTACTATGGAAACTTTCGATATTAATACGTGATTGTTTAAAACGCTGATCAAGCTTATAGAGGTTAATATTCGCTGTACGTTTAATTGAAGAATCAATGAATACCTGACCTAAGCTACGTACACCACTATCTGTTCCGACTGGAGCTGTACCTGTTCCACCAGAAATAAAACTTGCGCAACCTGACAAACTTGCGACACAAAGCGCTGTTACAGCAATACGTTTCAACACTCCACCAGACTCCTATCAATCTCTTCTTGGCTTGATCATAAAACATCGGTTTTAATTTGCTCAAAAGAGTAATGAACTCTTAATCCAAAGTAAATGCATTTTCGATCCATTGCAGATCATAATGGAAATTTGAAAAGTCTTGCTGTACTGTTTTTGCAATTTTCTGTGGAAAATCAAAACAAATCACATCAAAACGACAATAAAAATCCTGATAAGATGGGTAGCGCTGTAAAAAACGCATCGCGGTTTTAATAATTTTCTTCTGCTTTGTTCTCGTTACCATTTCGCAAGCTTGTCCATAATTTCCTATAGTACGCGCTTTTACCTCGACAAAAACCAGTTCTTGTCCTCTTTTAACAATCAAATCCACTTCACCACGGCGTGAATGATAATTACTGGTTACCCATACATAGTTTTGCTTTTGCAACACGTTTAAAGCCGTTTGCTCTGCCCATTTACCCAACTGCTGCGCTAATAGCATTCTTATCTTCCCCAAATTAAAATTAGCACCACATATTTTGATGCTTAAATTATTTCGTTAAATCTACCCGTACTTTCTGATCTAAATTGAACAAATGAAAATCAGATCATTTTGGAAAAGCAAAGGTTGCCAGACATTGTTCACGCCCAAATCATAATTTCGGGTAAACTACCCCATTAAAATTGTTTATCTGTACGGAGTAAAACCAAATGAGTGCTCAGTTATTCGTTGTAGCCACCCCAATCGGGCACTTAGATGATATGACTTTCCGTGCAATTGATATTTTAAAATCAGTTTCTATTGTAGCTGCCGAAGATACACGTCAATCAGCACAATTATTTAAGCACTATAATATATCGACTCAACTTACTGCATGTCATGATCACAATGAAAGTAATAAAATTGAGCAGTTAGTTCAAAAATTACTTGCAGGCGATGACATTGCTTTAATTAGTGATGCCGGTACACCGCTTATTAGTGACCCTGGTTTTAAGTTAGTTCGAGCTGCTCAAGAACATGGTATCAGGGTTGTTCCCGTGCCTGGCGCCTGTGCTGCAATTGCCGCTCTAAGTGCAGTAGGTCTACCGAGCGATCGTTTTAGTTTTGAAGGATTTTTACCGTCAAAAGCTTCTCAACGTATTTCTCAATTAGAAAAACTCAAAAATGAAACTCAGACCTTAATTTTCTATGAAGCACCACACCGTATTTTAGAATGTGTAAAAAATATGGCTCAGGTATTTGGTGAAAACCGTCCTGTAGGTTTCGCACGTGAAATTACCAAAACCTTTGAAACCATCAAAAAAATGACTTTAAAAGATTTGGTCAGTTTTATTGAAAATGATCACAACCAAGAAAAAGGCGAAATTGTTCTTGTAGTTGGCGGTGCACCAGAAAAGACAGATCTGGAACAAGAAAAACTAGATGAGCTTTTAAAGCGCTTACTTCAAGATTTATCTGTTAAAGCGGCATCTCAACTGGCTGCCGATTTAACAGGAGTTAAGAAAAAAGTTGCTTATCAACGTGCGCTTGAGTTAACACAATCTTAATCTTTTAATTAAGCACAGTGATGAACAATAAATAGCCTTCATCATCACTGTGCATGAATTTTGCATAATAATATTAAAGATAAAAATAAGAGTATTTACATGACTGTACAGCTTGGAAAACTTGGGCCGCATGAAGAGTCTGAACTAGAATTATTACTTTCAGGCGAGAAACCTATCGCTTTATTTTATGATCTATTACCTACCGAGTTTTTAGAGCATCTCGAGCAATGCACTTTATCTATGCTGAGTAAAGATATTGAAACCTCTTTACCTTTACCATTTTCAATTATGCTGATCCATAAAAATGCACCTTTAGCAGATTTAAATGAACTTGTGTTATGTATTGAAAAATCACTAAAGGAGACTCAACTCGAAGATCGCTTAGAGCTTGACCGTAGAATTGGACAACTTTTAGGTTACTCAGCACAAGATATAGAGTTTTATATTCAGCATGTTTCAAATTTTTATGCCCGCTCACGGACTTAAATTTATCTCAAGATATGTTTTGCTGACTGAACAATCGTCTCGGTTAATACATCAAGTTGCTGCGACTGCCTTTTCCAGTGGTGCCAATATAAAGGAACATCAAGTTGGGCGTCAGGCATAATATCAACAAGTGTTCCATTTTCGAGTAGTGGCTGAACCTGCAACTCGGGCACCATGCCATAGCCTAAACCCAATTGAATTGCTTTGACGAAAGCATCAGTTGCTGGAATAAAACTATAAGGATAACTTTGCATCGGTAAACCGTATCCTTTTAATAAAACCTCTGAATGCATTAAATCTTTATGATTAAAAATAACTGCTGGTGTTTTTCTTAATGCATCTCTATTCACTCCAGCACTAAACCATTTATTTACAAAATCAGCAGAAGCCAACATTTTATAACGCATTTTTCCTAGTGGTTGAGCTAAACAACCTGTCATGACCTGCTCTTCTGCCGAAATACAGGCATTGACTTGTCCTGTCTCTAATAAAGTGTGCGTGTGAGATTGATCATCAATTTTTAGTTCTAACACGATTTTTTCTTTAAAAAGCGTTTGCTGAATATTTGGTAAAAGCCAAGTTGCTAATGAATCTGCATTTGAAGCTAAAGCAATTTTATAAAATTCAGATTCTGATGATTTTCCCATCAAACCTTGTAATAAATTTTGCTCCATTAACCTCGTATGACGTAAATGCTGCAATAAAGTTTGCCCTGCTTGAGTGAGCACACACGGGCGCCCCCGTATAATGAGTACTTGTCCTAAATACTTTTCTAAAGCCTGTACGCGTAACGAAACTGCAGAAGGCGTAATATATAAATACTCTCCTGCTGCATCAAAACTTCCCAATTCTGCAACTGCAAGAAAGGCTTCACATTGTTTGCTATCTAACATATCAAACCTAAATTATTTTTAGCCAAACCTAAATATTCTTAATTTTACTTATTTCTTAATAAAAAGTCAGATAATTCCCATATCTGATTTTTCCATCTTATTGTTATGTTCTCTCTTAGTATATTTTTTAAAGGTTTCGGTATTGGCAGTGGGCTTATCGTAGCAATTGGCGCTCAAAATGCTTTTGTCCTAAAACAAGGACTTAAACAGCAATATGTATTTTGGTTGTGTTTAATCTGCGCTCTATCCGACTCAATTTTAATTGCCTGTGGTGTATTAGGCTTTGCCGAAATCATGACGGCATCACCTATCTTAATTACCGTAGCTAAATATTTAGGGGCAACGTTTTTATTAGTTTATGGTGCCAAAGCATTTTATGCTGCATTTAAGACTACCCAAAGTATGGACCTTGATAGCAGTCAAAAACAAACATTAACTCAAGCATTAGTGACCTGTCTTGCCTTTACTTGGCTTAATCCTCATGTCTATTTAGACACTATTGTTCTGATTGGTTCAGTTGCAACTCAGCTTGAAGACAAAGTGAGTTTTGCTTTGGGAAGCATTCTTGCCTCTTGGGTTTTCTTTTTTAGTCTGGGCTATGGTGCAAGATTATTAAAGCCACTATTTACCAATCCCAAAGCTTGGAAAATTTTAGACTTCCTTATTGGTTGCGTTATGTGGAGTATCGCTATAACCCTCTTGTTTTAACGGCTTAAAATAAAAAAGGATCAGATAAAAGATCCTTTTTTATTACGCTTTAGTATTACGCTTCACTCGCAACTATAACTCTTGCCTGTTTTCTTTCTTGTTGTGACTGTTTTATAACAGCGTAGCCGGAGGATACTCCTAAGTAAGCAATGACAAAGGCAACCAATAAATCAGGAAATACACTGCTTGTTCCAAATACCCCAACCGCCGCTAAAATTACAGCAATATTAGCAATTGAGTCATTTCTACTGCACAACCAAACAGAACGCATATTTGCATCCCCATCACGAAATGCATAAAGCATAAGCGCGACAGAAACGTTAGCAATTAAAGCAATTACACCAATTGCCCCCATCACCATTGGTTCGGGTGAAACACCATAAAAATATGACCAGACCACTTTCGCAATAACAAAAATGCCGAAAGCAGCCATCGTTATGCCTTTAAGTAATGCCGCAGTTGCACGCCAATATAAACTCATCGAAAGAACGACTAAAGATAGTGCATAGTTTGCTGCATCTCCGGCGAAGTCCAATGCATCTGCCCAAAGTGAAACAGATTGGGCCTTATAACCTCCCAATATTTCCACCACAAACATTAAGGCATTGATCACAAGTGCAATCCATAACGCTTTTCTAAAACGTGGACTCACTTTCTTTGAAGGAGAACATGTTGAAGCACAACCACATCCAGCCATTTTATTTCCTCAAAAACTCTTTATAGTGATTAAAAACCCTTGAGTAGCTCCAGAGTCAAGTCTTATGAGTCTTTCTATTGGTCAATTATCAAAAAAAGCGGATATTCCAATTGATACGATCCGTTATTACGAAAAAGTAGGTGTACTTGATCGCATCCAACGTTCAGAAAATAATTATCGTATTTACACCGAACAAACACTTGCAGACCTTTTATTTATTAAGCATTGCCGTGAATTAGATATTTCACTAAGTGATATTAAAACATTAAAAGAAATGAAAACTCAGCCTAAACAGGCCTGCACAGAAATTGATAATTTAGTCGATAAATACTTAAAAGAAGTATCAGAAAAAATCGAACGATTATTACTTTTAAAAGAATCTTTGATTGATTTAAAACAGCACTGCTCTACCAACCGAACAGTAGATGAATGCGGGATTTTGAAAGAACTTCAAAACGCACCTTAAAAATAAAAAAAGCATCACTCATGTGATGCTTTTTAGGATTAATGGTCGCTATGTTCATCTGGAGGAACTTCAGTAATTCTCCCCCCGCGAGCTAAAAATGCGGCAACTTCATCTTCTAGCGCTTGGCGCTGTTTTTGCTTAGCAGTCACAGTCAGTGTTTCTGCCTCAGCAATATCAGTATCATTAATACTGCTTGCTTCTTCATCAGCTGCACCGCTTTCAGCTGCTTTCGCTTCATCTTCATCTACAGCAGAATCTTCTGCATCTTCATAATCATTGATATCTGACATTTTTCACTCCCCAGAATGATTTCTATTGCATCATCGCTATGGTCCTAAGACCTCAGAAATTTAGCAATCTCTTTGCATTTAGCAAAGAGCCAAATTGGTCAAATGTGTATCTTTTTCAACCCAATTGGTAATGATATATAAATGATTGTTTAAAAAATATCTACTGATATTTATTTAGACCAGTAGAGCATAAACTTCGTAATTATTTTAACGACTATACTGGGTGTTTTGTAAAGACCCTAAACCGTTTGCTTGTTGCATAAAACGCTCTTTTAAGAAGGAAATTTGTTCAACTTGCTTGAGTCCCACATTCCGAGCCCAGATAAATGGAAATAGCTCACTACTTTCCAACCAGCCAATTGCTGACATGCTATGCATCATTGCGTCATTTTCGCCTTTACGACGATGCTCATAACGCAACAATGTCTGTTCATTTGCCCATACGCCACGCGCTAAGTCATGTAGTAATGCATCACAGAGTACAGCTGCATCTAAACAACCAATATTTACGCCTTGTCCAGCAAGTGGATGGATAACATGTGCTGCATCCCCAATTAAAGCTAAACCAGCTTTCACATACTGTTTTGCAGCGCGCGCTTTGAGCGGGAATTGTGCTCTTGAACGTACATCTAATACTTCACCCAACATATGTTGGCTTTCTCGGGTTAAAAGCTGCATAAACTCATGATCGGTTAAAGCAGAATATTCATCGGCATAATCATCAGGTAGTGTCCAGACAATTGACTGCCAGTAGCCATTTTCACTTTCTTCAAGACTAGCCATCGGTAAATAGGCTAAAGGCCCTGTAGGTAAGAAAATTTGACGAGCAACATGATTGTGGGATTTAGATGTTTTAATAGCACAACTAATCGCTGCTTGCTTGTAATCTAAGACATCTAGGTCAATAAAGGCCTGTTCACGTACAAATGAATTGGCACCATCTGCACCAATCAGCAGTTTTGTTTTAAGTGTCGTGCCATCTGCCAATTCAATATGCCAACACCCAACGCCCTGCTCAATGCGAGTCACTCGAACTTGAGTGCGATAATCTGTTAACTGCTCAAGCATTTTTTGTTGAATAGCAACATTCAATACACTTGGCTCAACCATAGAACCTAAGGACTGTTCTGGCATTGGTCTTTGTACAGACTCATGGCCGAAATTAATTTCACCATAGCCATTCAGATTCCACACTTGCATGCCTGTATATGGCATTTGACGTGCTAGATCATCCCAAACATTGACAGTTTTAAGTAAATGAATGGTCGCTTGGCTCAGTGCTAAAACACGCGGGTTCATCACACTTAGTGTTTTTTCAACATCCAGTATAGGAGCAGCATCAAGCACAGTAGGCTGTACACCACCTTGCGCAAGTAATAAAGCTGTTAAACCACCAACCAGTCCACCACCAACAATGACAACATCTAACACTTCACTCATGCTTTTAGCCCCATTGCATAGTTCGCTACCAGTGGTTTAACACCTGGAATGACATCAAATGCAATTAATCCCGTATTACGAATTAATTTTAATAATGGATTTTGATTACTAAAACCACGAACCACGGTGTCACAGAACTTAATGACTCGTTGTTGATCTGACAAACGAGCTTGTTCATAAGCCAGTAAATTATCTGGGTTACCGATATCGTCAGAAGCAGTTAGCTGGTTCACTAAATACCGTACTAAAACATCCACATCACGTAGACATAGGTTAAAACCTTGTCCTGCAACAGGATGGATTGTATGTGCGGCATTACCCATCAAAATAACACGACCTACAGCTTGTTTATGTGCGAGCACTTGTGAAAGCGGATAACTAAAGCGTTTGCCGGTTTTTTCAAATTTACCAGCTCGGTCACCGTAAGTTTGTTGTAAAGCATTTAAGAAATGCTGATCATTTTCATCGCCTAACCACTCACTTTCAGTGCCTTTTTTAACGGGCCATACAACCGAACGGCGATATTCGCCCGGTAAAGGCAACAACGCTAAAGGACCTAATGCACTAAAACGCTCAAAACCTACTTGCTCATGGGGTTTTGAAGTCTGAACGGTAGTGACAATTGCAACCTGATCATAATCATGAACATCAACACCGACGCCAATTGCCTGACGACAGAAAGAGTCACGTCCATCTGCGGCGATTAATAGTTTTGATTCAAGTTTTAAAACCTCATCATCACGTTTGGCCTCAATATGTACTTGCTCAGCATCTTGAGTTAAAGCAGTCACTTGAACACCATCAATCAGCTCAATCAAAGGTTGCTGACGTACTTGAGTCAATAAAACACGACCCAGCCAAGCATTTTCAATCACCTGCCCAAAGCTTTCTACTTTTTCTTGTTCTGCAATTAATCTTGCCTTACCAAAACTGCCTTGTTCAGTAATGTGAACTTGTAAAATTGGAGTCGCGTGCTGCTGTAATGCATCCCATAACCCCAGCTTCTGATAGATCTGGACGCTACGACGCGATAAAGCCGTATTACGCGCATCAAAACTGGAATGATAAGGGGCAACATTTTGATCATCATAGTTTGGGTATTTCACAGCTTCTAACAGCTTTACTGCAATATTAGCCTTCGCCAGCATGAGTGAAAGGCTAAGCCCAACCATTCCCCCACCTACAATAATCACTTGTTGTTGCATCGAGTTGTGCTCCTTTGGCGAATACGTTTAATTATGATTTAGCTTGCGCCATTAAATGTTCAATATCTGCAATATTTTTAACTACATCAGCAGTTAAAACTCGTGGTCCTTTCGAGGTTGCGACCACATCATCTTCAATACGAATACCAATACCACGCCATTTTTTATCTACAGTTTCATCGTCTGGTGCAACGTATAGGCCGGGTTCAACGGTAACGACCATACCTTCTTCATATTGACGCCAGTCTTCACCTTTTTTGTAAGACCCGACATCATGTACATCCATTCCTAACCAATGGCCTGTACCATGCATATAAAATTGACGGTATGCTTCGGTTTCGATAAGTTCGTTAACATCACCTTTGAGCAAGCCTAAATCCACTAAGCCTTCGGTTAAAATTTTAACGGCTACTTCATGAGGCTCACGGTACGAATTACCAATCCGTACTGCATCAATCGCTGCATATTGAGAAGCCAATACAACTTCATATAACGCTTTTTGTTCAGCACTAAACTTACCATTAACCGGAAAAGTACGGGTAATATCTGACGCATAGAACTCATATTCGCATGCAGCATCAATTAAGACTAAATCACCGTCTTTAAGAGGTTGGTTATTTTCAACATAGTGCAAAATGCAGGCATTAGCCCCACCACCAACAATACTGTTATAAGACGGGACACAGCCGTTTTGCCCAAATATATAATTGAGCTCGGCTTCAAGCGCATATTCCATCATACCTGGACGCACGATTTGCATCGCTCGGGTATGTGCCTGAGCACTAATTTTTGAAGCAGTTTGCATCAGCTCAAGTTCTTGTGGTGACTTGATTAAACGCATTTCATCGACAATACGGTCGAGCTGTACCAGTTGAGCTGGAGCACCTTGATGTCGATGCTCAGCATCTGCTTTTTTAATCCACTGGCTCACTCGTGCATCAAACGCAGCATTTTGCCCAATCCGATAATAAAGGCGTTCTTTATTTAATAACTTTTCAATAATTTCTTCATCAAGCAGATCAATTGCATAGGCTTCATCTGCATCATAGTCTTCGATTGCACCGTCAATTCCAGCACGGTAACCATTCCAGATTTCCATCTCGCGGTTACGTTCACGGCAAAAAAGACTATAGCTATAGTCAGTTACATCCTCAAAAGTTTCAATAACTGCAACTGCCTCAGGCTCAGCAAAGCCCGTCAAATAGAAAAAACTACTATCGGCACGAAATTTATAATCCGCATCACGATTACGGTACATCTCCTCACGCGTTGCAATAATTGCAATACTGTTAGGACCGATTTTTTCTGCTAAACGGTCTCTGCGATGTTGAAAATCAGCTTGAGGCAATTTCATAATGATCTACTTGATTTAGAATTTTAAAGTCAAAAAATAAAATACAACCAATAACACATCGCCTCAATTAGCTTGGACGATGTGGTGTGAACATTTCTACAATATTCTGATCTGTACCTAGAGCAGCAGTTTTACTTTTTGCATGAAAGTTTTTCAATAAAGAACTTTCAGCTACAGTGATTTTTTTTCTACCAATCGACAAGCTTACAGGGATCAAGCGTACAAATTCATACAATTCCTCGTAGCTGCTTTCGCCTTCCTCATCATTGTCAGAATCTTCAAATTCTACTGCAGCAACATCTTGAAGGTGTTCAATCAATTCGCGCTCATCACCACGAACATGACCTGATGCCAAACCGAAACCTAACACAACACCCGCACACCAATCAGATAGTGCTTGCACACGCTCTTGAAGTAAATGTTCATCATCTGGAAGCATTGGTAAATAATCTAATTCATCTTCAGATAAAGCATGAACCACATCTTCTGCTTCGTCAGTCAAAAGCGCTAAAGCATCTTCACTTAACTCTGGCACATTAAGGGTTGTTAAAATTTGTGACCATTCTTCACGCGTAGGCGCTTCTGTCACACAAACAATACCTGTTAATAGACCATGTAACTCACTAGGGCTTGAAATTTCTTCAATTCCTTCAAAATGAGCGTTCCAATCTGTCCAGCCTGAAATATCGTCTTGCATTCGTTTATCCAATCTCTATACTTTGTATATATTACCTTTGATTGCAATTCTGTGCGACCTCGTTATGTTAGAACAATTACAGCGGCTACAAGCGCATATTAGCGTTTTAAAAACACGCTTACATCATTTAGAGAGTGAACATGCGGCACTCTCAGAAGCTAAAGAACTGGCTGAAACAGAGCATCACGCACAAGTTGTGCAAAAAAATAGTATTATTACTAAAAAACAAGAGGAAATTGAGTCGGTAACTGAGCAACTTTCTCAGTTAAAAGGCCAATTTCAACAATTGAATCAAGATGCTAACACACTTGCCGAACGTTATAGCCGATTAGAAAAAAGTACGACTGATTTAAAAAATCGTTTTCAAGAAATTCTTGCAGAACGAAATGAATTACGTGTTGCAAAAGAAAAGTTACAAGCCCATCAACGTCAAACCCAACAAGAGCTGCATGATTTACAACAAGATCGTGACCGTTTGTTACAAAAAAATGAGCTTGCCAAATCAAAAGTTGAAGCCATTATTCAGCGTTTAGGAATTTTAGGCACTGCTCAAGATCAACACGCTCAAGAAATCCAGCAACTTGCCCATCCTAATGCTGAAACCGGTGAGGAGATCCAATCATGAGTGAACAAGTCATGGTAGAGCTTAGGCTGATTGAGCAGACTTTTAGACTCGCGACTACCTCAGATAAAAAAGATGAACTTGAACGCGCAGCACAACTTCTCAATGAGAAATTTAATGACATGCGCCGTAGTGCCCCACGTGTTGAGCACAACAAACTAGTCATTATGGTCGCTCTACAGTTAACTCAAGAAGTGCTGAGTCTTAATAAATCTTTGCAGGAATACACTCACTGCGAACGTCTACTGCAAACGATTTTAGAAGATGTGGAACAGGTTATTTAACAAGCTTTGATTGCCACAAAAAGCCTTGCTCTATAAATCATAGATGCAAGGCTTTTTATTTTTGACTATTCATTACGGTTGAATATCGTTTTATCCACTTTCAATGTACAAAGCTTCATCAAACGCAAACTAAGTTTACAGTTCCATAGACTCAAGTGATTGCCAACATAGTCAGATCGGTTATACTTAAGCTATCTCTGGGATGTTCGCCAGCGGGTCTATTCCCCTGCCGATACTTAAACTTATGGATTGCGTTCTGTATATTTAGAGTGTATGCCTACCTTCGAGTAGGAAACCCAGCAAGTATACGTCGCGTCCACCTTGAACTCGTCGGGTTCAGGGTAACGACACATGCAGCGGCATCTTCGGAGCATTTATTTTTAGTTAAATAATAAAATTCAGAACACTCATCCTTTCATACAGACCTGTCAGTACGATACTTCTCTCAAGCATTCAATAATTCATAACATTATTATTTTAGAGATCAATGAATCTCTGCCCTCAAAGTTACTTTTCTTTTCTACTCAGGCATTCTTGATACCAAGCTGTTTGAAAATCTTCTATCGCTTTTCTTTTAAAGAAGCTGGTCTTGAATACTTTGGTTGAGTAAGCAGAAGTAATTAAATCTTGATAAAGTTCTTTTGCCTTTGGATCTTCAAGACTATTCGCTATATGCTGCAAGTCTTCAGATGGGACTTTTTGTTGACGCGCTTCCATGACAGTATAAGAAACTTTCTTTACCACATTACAAATTTCGGGATCACTTACACTTTCATCGGCATAACAACCCAAAGCTAAAAAACTAAGAAAAAATAATTTAAACTTCATATACCTACCTTATTTTTATAGCTTTAAATTAATTACAGAATTTTATTTTTAACAAAGAAATAGGAAATTGATCCCTATTTCTTTTAAAGGTGTTTATGCTGGATTAATCACATAAAAATAAATAATTAGACCTACTAAAACGGTTGAAGCGATCGTTAAGTATGTACCAACTGTATTAAAACTCTGTAAGAACTTTAAGATTTCCATATCTAAATTCCCTAAACTTTCACTTATAAAGACAGAAGAAAATTTATCACAACACAATAATGCTAATCAATTCACATTTATTGGATTTTTTGAGATTAAATTCAATACAAAATTATTGAGTGCATCTAATCGCAAAAGCATCCTTATAATAGTCAGTCGCACTTTTCAAATCCGCTAATAATTTCTCTTCGGTATAAGGTTTAGGCGAAATTTTTATTAAGGCAGGCATATATTGGGTCTTATAAACTTCTGGATAGTCATGACATAAGATTTTAACTTTAACTTCTTGAGGTGTATTCGGGTTATCTAGTTGATCTAAAAACTCTCCAATTTTACGGTCTGATTCTTCAAATTGAGCTTTATAATCAACTTCCGCCGCTTCAGGTTCGGTTTGTTTCGTACATCCACCAAGTAGCAGACCAGCACTTATTGTAATGGTTAAAATTTTCAACTTCATAGGCTTAACAATTCTGCATTAATCTTTTAAATATACTTAACCTTGTTAAATGTAAAGAAATACTGACAATACGTAAAGAAATAGAATTTTTAATAGTTAAACACAATAGATCAGATCAATTTATGACTTTTGGTTTAACGAATTTAAGTTATTTTCGAATTACCCTTCTATTTCCATAAAGCTGTCGAAAAATAGGTATAATTTTGCACGACTGATCTTTAATCTTAGTTAGATTTATACATGAATGAACTCAGCTTTATTAGAAAAAATTTAAGATCTAAAAGACGTTCTTTAAGTTCATTTGAGCAAAAACAGGCTCAGCTTAATGTTCTCCATCTTTTAAACAGTCTTGCTATTTTTCATTCATCAAAAAAAATTGGTTTATATTTACATGCCTTCGGAGAAGTTCATACAGATCTGATCATAAAGTTATGTTTTCAAAAAAATAAACAAGTTTATTTACCTATGATTTGTTCTATGAACCAACGTTTAGTCTGGGTAAGAATATCTAAAAACCAATATGTAAATCGACGTTTTTCTCATCATCCATTGGGTATGAAAGAACCCATGGCAACAAGAGGAAAACATGTATCAAAACTTGATTTACTGTTAATGCCACTTTTAGCTTGTGATCAATACGGTACGCGTATTGGTATGGGAGGCGGCTATTATGACCGTACATTGGCTAGTGCAAAACATAAGCCTTATCGTTTAGGGTTAGCTCATCAATTTCAATTTATTGAACATACTTTAAAACGTCAAAGTTGGGATCAACCCTTAGATGCTTTACTCACCCCTCAACATATTTATTATTTTAAAAGATAATATTTATAGAAAATTAAAATTAGTCTTAAGTTTTTAATGCCCCTAAAATCATAAAAGTAACCACCTAAGGATGGTTACTTCTACGTGACAGACCGATTTACCAACTTATAGTAACACAGCGATTTAATGTTCAATATTAAATAAGTTTTGCATCATTGTTAATTATACAATGCCGATAAATGACATAAGAAAATGGTTATTTTCCATCCAAACGTCTTTTCTACTATATGAATATTTCATAATTATTAAGCTAAATTATCTATCCTTTCTACAAAATTTTATTCTTCTTAAGAATTAATCCGTTGATTCATAATATTTTAATAAAAAAGTTGACTAAATTAGTCATTTTTTCCACATTTTCTATAGAGAGGCCCTTGTAATTTTTGAAATACACATCACTATAAAAAACATGGCAACCTCGTTGTCACTCATTAGGAGTGCCCATGTCTGAACTTATTATGAATGAAAAAACTGACTTAGAGCCTCAGGTTCCAAGTGTATTACCACTTTTAGCGTTACGTGATGTAGTGGTCTACCCACACATGCAAATTGCGTTATTCGTGGGTCGTGAAAAATCGATCAATGCAGTTGATGTGGCTCGTAACAGTGACAATTTAGTATTTGTAGTTGCGCAAAAAGATTCGCTTACAGAAGAAATTGATCACGATAACCTTTATCAGTACGGAACTGTCGCTAAGATTGTTCAAGTCGTAAATCATGAGAATGATGAAAACTGCATTAAAGTACTTATTGAAGGTTTACATCGCTCTAAACTTGAAAAGATTATCGATGAAGATAGCCATTTGACTGCTGAACACAGCTTAAGTCCAATGACAATTAACGTAGATAAAGCTACTCAAGAAACTCGTTTGCAAGAGTTGCGTACTTTATTTGCTCAATATGCTGAAGCAAAATTACGTAATGCACGCGAACTCGTTGCTGCGGCTAATAAAATTGAAGACTTGCTACAACTCATGTTCTTCGTAGCAACACGTGTGCCTCTAAATATTGAAATTAAACAGAAGTTTTTAGAGCACGATGAGTTTGAAGCACATTTGCAAGAGCTTATGAGCTACTTGGTAAATCAATCTGCTGAACAGCAAATTGAACAAACTTTGCATGACAGCGTAAAACGCCAAATGGAAAAAAACCAACGTGAATACTTTCTAAATGAAAAAATGAAAGTCATTCAACGTGAACTTTCTGACATGAATGGCGGTGCTGAAGATGACGTTGCTGAAATAGAGAAACGTCTTGCTGAAGCTGATTTACCTGAACACGTACGTAAAAAAGCTGAAGCGGAGTTCCGTAAGCTTAAAGCAATGCAACCAGCATCTAGTGAAGCAGCTGTTGTACGTAACTATCTAGAAGTAATTTTAGATACACCGTGGAACAAAGCGAGCAAAGTGAGTATTAACCTTGCGAAAGCACAGGAAATTCTCGATACAGATCACTACGGCTTAGATGACGTAAAAGACCGTATTGTTGAATACCTAGCTGTTCAGTCTCGTGTTAAAAAACTCAAAGGTCCGATTCTATGTTTAGTAGGCCCTCCTGGTGTAGGTAAAACTTCACTTGGTGAGTCTGTCGCGAAAGCAACTGGTCGTGAATTTGTTCGTATGGCACTCGGTGGTGTACGTGACGAAGCAGAAATTCGTGGTCACCGTCGTACTTATATTGGTGCGATGCCAGGTAAAATTGTGCAATCTTTAACAAAAGTTGGCGTGAAGAACCCATTGTTCTTACTCGACGAAATTGACAAGATGGCGCAAGACTACCGCGGCGATCCTGCTTCTGCATTGCTTGAAGTATTAGATCCATCACAAAACAGTAAGTTCAACGATCACTATTTAGATCTTGATCTTGACCTATCTGAAGTGATGTTCATCTGTACTGCAAACAGTATGAATATTCCAGAAGCCTTGCTTGACCGTATGGAAGTTATTCGTCTACCGGGTTATACCGAAGATGAGAAAGTTAACATTGCTGAACGTTACCTTGTTCCAAAAGCAATTAAGAACAATGGACTACGTCCAAAAGAGTTAACAATTCATGAAGAAGCGATTCGTGACATTGTTCAACGTTATACACGTGAAGCTGGTGTACGTAGTTTAGAACGTGAAGTATCTAAAATTGCGCGTAAAGTGGTAAAAGAAGCAGTAAGTAAAAAGTCTAAAAACTTACAACTTGATGTGACTTCTGCCAATCTTCCAGAATACTTAGGTCCACACAAGTTTGACTTCGGTATCGCAGAAGATGAAGCACAAGTAGGACGCGTAAATGGTCTAGCTTGGACATCTGTAGGTGGTGAATTACTTACAATTGAAGTTGCAGCTGTCAAAGGTAAAGGTAAATTCATTACGACTGGTTCGCTCGGTGACGTAATGAAAGAATCTATTACTACAGCAATGACTTTAGTGCGTACACGTGCCGATGAGTTAGGTATTGAAGCTTCTCGTTTTGAAGAAACTGATGTACACGTTCACTTACCTGAAGGTGCAACACCAAAAGATGGTCCATCTGCTGGTTTAGCATTAACAACTGCGCTTGTATCAGCATTTACAGGTATTGCAATTCGACCTGATATTGCAATGACTGGTGAAACAAGCTTAGGTGGTCGTGCAATGCGTATTGGTGGCTTAAAAGAAAAACTTCTTGCAGCACACCGTGGTGGAATCAAGCTTGTCTTTATTCCTCAAGACAACGTTCGAGACTTAGCAGAAATTCCTGCGAATGTTAAAGAAGGTTTGGAAATCAAAGCTGTGAAAAGTATTGATGACATCTTGCCTTTAGCATTAGTTTCGATGCCAAAACCTTTACCTAAAACACCGATTGTAAAACCGGTGGAAGGCTCAAAAGCAGCACGTCACTAATTAAAAATATGGAAAAAGAGAGCTTCGGCTCTCTTTTTTTTGTTACATAATTTGATTGAAAAATATCCAACCATCCTCATAATAGGTAATAAGAGTATTTAAATAAATGAGTACTCTTCACTGTCTAATTCTTAGATAGCCTTGTTTATATTCTCTATGATCATCTGAACTCCAGACAGATGATCATTTGATCGCAGTCCAACACCGTTTTTTGGACTGCGTTTTTTATGCCTGTCTTTTAGATCGTCAGATGCTTTCATTACTCAGGTATAATGCGCCAGCTGTTTTTGAATGAATAGATAACATGAAAATTCGTATTCTGACCATTGGTCAAAAAATGCCTGCTTGGGTTCTTACTGGTTTTGAAGATTATTTCAAACGCATCCAACCTTTTGTTCAAACCCAAGTTATTGAACTACCTATGGCCAAACGTGGTAAGAATGATTCAGAAGCAGATATTTTAAAATATTGCCAAATTGAAGGCGAAAGCATTTTAAATGCTTTAAAACCGAATGAAACGTTAATTGCTCTAGAAGTTGGTGGTCGGGAACTGAGTACAGAAAAATTAGCTGACACAATGAAACAATGGATGCTTGAGGGTAATGATGTAGCACTTGCTATTGGCGGTCCAGATGGTTTGTCAGATCAAGTACGAAAAGCTGCCGCTTGGCATTGGTCACTTTCAAAACTTACGATGCCTCATCCTTTAGTACGTGTTTTATTAATCGAGCAACTATATCGAGCCATGAGTATTAATCACAATCATCCCTACCACCGTGCATAAAAGGAACAAACGTTTCATTTTAAGAACAATCCGTTGAAATCTGGATACTTTTATCATGTCCTGATTTTGGCATAATACCTATTATTCTGCTTTTCAACTCAGGTGTAATGAAATGGAACTACAAACCCTTCCCGGACTGTTTATTTCACATGGTTCACCCATGCTTGCACTTGATCCAGAACAAGTGGGACCTGCTCTACACCGTCTAGGCACAAATCTTCCTATACCAAAGGCAATTATTGTGATGTCTGCGCACTGGGAAAGTAAAGCACTTGAAGTGAGCATTTCTACTCGTCCTGAAACGTGGCATGACTTCCGTGGATTTCCTAAAGAGTTATATGAAATTCGCTACAGTGCGCCTGGCGATCCAGCATTAGCAGAAGAAATCTTAAAATTATTGGCCGATGCTCACTTTGTTGCACATGCCAACAGTACACGTCCTCGTGATCATGGCGTGTGGATGCCTTTATTGCATATGTATCCAGAGGCAGACATTCCTGTAGTTGAAATTTCTTTGCCATCAAATTTAAGTGCACAAGAAATTTATCGTATAGGACAAACGCTCGCCCCTTTACGTGACAAACAAATTTTACTCATAGGTTCGGGAAGTATTACTCATAATCTTGCAGAGTTATCTTGGCAAGGCGACAACTCTAAAGTTCCTGAATGGGCTTCAACGTTTAGAAATACTGTCGTTAATAAGCTTTCCCATCAAGATTATGATGGAGTTTTAGACTGGCAAACATTGCCTTATGTAAAACGCAACCACCCTACGCTTGAACATTTTGCACCTTTGTTTTTTGCTATGGGTACAGGCAATCGCTTTACGATTGTTCATAGTAGCTTCACAATGGGCTCATTAGGAATGGACATCTATCGTTTTGATTAATTATTAGCAAATACCCCGTTTTGCGGGGTATACCATTATTTTTGTTGAAAATTAGAATAATTTACAAACTTATACATTTTAAAAACCGAAACAATCAAATGTTTACATTTTCTTTTTTTAAGAATGTTTTAAGCTTATTACTGTTGTTTTTTTACTTGAAGTTTTTAAATGAAAATTAAATATTTAATTCTTGCGTTATTACCTTTTTCTTTGATGGCGTGTCAAACAGTTACTAATACTCCTGCTCCAATTGTATCTGAGCAACAACAAAACCTTGCAACCACTTTAGGTGAATATGCATGGACTTACCAAAATGTAAAAGCTTCTAAGCCACTTATTCTTAACTTTAATGCAGATGGTAAATTAGCAATCAATACAGGTTGTAATGGCCAAGGCGGTACTTGGAAAGTTGAAGGTAACCAACTTGTTACTTCTAATCTTGTTTCAACTATGATGGCTTGCCAAGATGATTTAATGAAACAAGAACAATTGTCGAATAGCATCTTTAACGAAGCAAAATTACCAATCGAAATTAGCAACACTAATGGTCAAGTGATTTTAACGGTGACAGATAAAACTGGTCAAAAACACATTTTCCAAGGTCAAAAAGCCGTGAATACTCAAGCTTTAACAGACTACTCTTGGTCATATCAGCCAGAAAATACTAAAAAACCAATCGTTCTTAACTTTACAAATGATCGTTTATCTATCGCAACAGGTTGTAACCGCCAAGGAACAACTTGGAAAGTTGAAAACAATACGATTGTAACGACAGACGTAATGTCGACGATGATGGCATGTGAACCTGCTTTAATGAAACAGGAACAGTTCTCTAGCAGCCTCTTCCAAAAACGTGCAATTCCGTTTGAACTCAATACTACAAATGTTGATCAACCAACATTAACTGTATCTGATGCTCAAGGCCAGAAATATACTTTCACAGGTAAAATGACACCTGAAGCAAAATATCAATCTGAAGGGAAAACAGTTTTCCTAGAAGTTGCTCCAGAAACTAAATCTTGTACTGGTGTTGCGCCACAAACTTGTATGCAAGTTCGTGAAATTAAATATGATGACAAAGGCGTTAAAACTTACGCTGACAAAAACTGGTCATTATATTACGGTCAAATCGAAGGTTTTGAACACAAACCAGACCAACGCGTAATTTTACGTGTAAAACGTTTTGAAGTGAAAAACCCAGCTGCAGACCAATCTAGTCAAGCAGATGTATTAGATATGGTTGTAGAACAAGAGTTAGTTAAAAAACCTAAAAAATAAGTTTTTAGACTAAAAAAATCCGATGCATAAGCATCGGATTTTTTATTTCTATATTAGAAAATACCTTGAGCAAGCATTGCATCAGCAACTTTTACAAAACCTGCAATATTGGCACCATCCACATAGTTCACAGTACCGTCTTCTTTAGTACCGTATCTAACACAGTTGGCATGAATGTCTTTCATAATTGCATGTAAGCGCTCATCGACCTCAGCATGGGTCCAGCTTAAACGAATTGCATTTTGAGACATTTCTAAACCAGAAGTTGCCACACCACCTGCATTAGATGCTTTACCTGGCGCATACAAAATTTTAGCTTCGATAAAGTGTTCAACTGCTTCAAGCGTAGATGGCATATTAGCGCCTTCAGCTACACAAATGACACCGTTAGAAATAAGTGTTTTAGCGTCTTCACCCGTTAATTCATTTTGTGTAGCACATGGCAAAGCAATATCAACAGGAATATGCCAAGGCGTTTTTCCTTCAAAATATTCAAAACCATGTTTAGAAGCAAACTCGGAAATACGACCACGTTTAACGTTTTTCAGTTCCATTACTTCAGCAAGTAACTCATCTGTAAAACCATTTTTTAAATAAACTGTGCCGTTTGAGTCCGACAAGGTAACAACTTTTGCTCCTAAGAACATCGCTTTTTCCGCCGCATATTGTGCGACGTTACCAGAGCCTGAAACAGAAACAGTTTTACCCGCAAAAGATTGTCCACGGGCTTTTAGCATTTCTTCTGCAAAATAAACCGTACCATAACCAGTTGCTTCAGGGCGCATCAAGCTACCCCCAAATGAAATTCCCTTACCGGTAAAGACACAAGCGGTGTCGTTACTCAGCTTTTTCATCATGCCTGCCATATAACCAACTTCACGTGCCCCCACACCAATATCACCCGCAGGAATATCCGTATTTGGTCCTAAATGGCGATAAAGCTCAATGATTAATGCTTGACAGAAGCGCATAATTTCAGCATCAGATTTACCTTTAGGATCAAAATCTGAACCACCTTTCCCCCCACCCATTGGTAAGGTAGTAAGTGAGTTTTTAAAAGTTTGTTCAAAACCTAAAAATTTTAAAATTGATAGATTGACCGATGGATGGAAACGCATTCCACCTTTGAAGGGACCAATTGCTGAATTGTATTGAACGCGGAAAGCACGGTTAACTTGAGTCTGGCCTTGATCATCCATCCATGAAACACGGAATTGAATCACACGCTCAGGTTCAACCAAACGTTCTAGCAATCCCTGCTCTGCATATTCTGGATTTTTTTCAATAAATGGCCACAAACTTGTCATGACTTCTTCTACAGCTTGCAAGAACTCAGGTTGATGCGGATCACGCGCTTGCACGTAATTCAGGAATTCATTCAGGTTGTTGTATTTCAATGCACGGTCCTCAGCATAGTAATGAATTAAATTGGTGCAATACATTTTTTAAATGCATCATTTAGCAGCAAAATATTAAATCCCTTTCCATCAATTTTAACAATACTTATTTTAAATTATTTTATTTATCTTAATTATCAAAAACTTATTTTTAGAAAAACTACTTAAAAATAAGAAATAGTCATTTATCTTTTTATTTTTATTGATCTATTATTGTGCAATATTAGCTACATTTTAGGTCAACCAAAAAGCCAATAAATTCGTTAAAATCCATTGACCTTACTTAGGTTTTTCTTCATTATCGCATCGTTTTAACCAAGCTATTTGCCCACTATGAATTCATCTATTTCTCTCATACGCGAGATTGATGCGTTATTACCACAGACTCAGTGTGGTTTATGTGGACATCGTGATGGATGTCTACCCTACGCAAAGTCGATTGCTGAAGGTGAAGAAGCAAATAAATGTGTTCCAGGTGGTCAGCCTGTAGCCGATGCACTTGCGAATCTATTAAGTCGTCCTGTATTAACCGCTGAAACTAGCGTATGGCCTGTGCAGGCCGATGGTCGTCCCCAGCGAATGAAAGCAATTATTCGAGAAGATGAATGTATTGGTTGCACCAAATGTATTAGTGCTTGCCCTGTAGATGCTATTATTGGAAGTGGTAAGCTCATGCATACCATTTTGACTGACTTATGTACGGGTTGTGAGCTATGTATTCCACCTTGTCCGGTAGATTGCATTGATTTGGTCGAAGACACGCAAGCATTACCAAATGAGCAACAGCGTATCGCTGAACAAAATGATTTAAGACAACGTTATTACGCTCACATTCAGCGTGAAGAAAAGCGTCGTACTCACCGTAAAGGGCCTGTAGTACGCGCTGAAATTGATACTCAACTGTTTGCCCAATTCTCTCAAGCACTTGATGAAGTACCTTCAATTGAGCTCATCGAAAAACCTAAAGAAGTTGTGCCAACTGATGCGAAAACTACAATTGAGTTAGCGAAAATTCGTACGCAAATTAAAAAGTTGGAAAAACAGCTCAGTGTACGTGAAGATACTAAAAAACGCCTTCAACTTGAAGAACTTCAACAGCAACTCATTCAATTACAGGAGGTCTGAATGGCTGTCAAGAATATGACGAAAAAGCAGATTCAAATTTTCTTTGAACGCCTTCGCGAACAACGACCTTCACCTCAAACCGAGTTAAAATATTCATCTCCATTTGAGCTACTGATTGCAGTTATGTTGTCAGCTCAAGCGACCGACGTAAGTGTCAATAAAGCAACGGATAAGCTCTACCCTGTAGCAAATACAGCTGAAAAAATCTATAACTTGGGCGTAGATGGGTTAAAGGAATATATCAAGACAATTGGCCTTTACAACGCTAAAGCAGAAAATGTCATTAAGACCTGTAAGATTTTAATGGAACAATTTAACGGCGAAGTTCCAAGCAATAGAAAAGACTTGGAAGCTTTACCGGGTGTCGGACGTAAAACCGCAAATGTTGTTTTAAATACAGCTTTTGGACAACCGACTATGGCTGTCGATACCCATATTTTCCGAGTTGGAAATCGAACTGGTTTAGCCGTAGGTAAAAATGTACTTGAAGTTGAGCACCGCTTAATTAAGGTTATTCCTAAAGAATTTATTTTAGATTCGCATCACTGGCTCATATTGCACGGTCGTTATTGTTGTATCGCCCGTAAACCTAAATGTGCAGAATGTGTTGTTGCTGATGTCTGTAACTGGCCTGATCGTTTTGAATTTGGCGCACAAAAGCAAATTGCCATTAAAAATATTGAAGCTTAAAAATAGGTTGGGTATAGGGATCATACCCAATCAAACTTACTTTAGACGCTTTTTTTCATTACGCTCTTCTTTTGCTTGTCTTTGAACCTGTCTTAGCATTTTGTAGCTTTGAAAAGCCAAAAATATTAATAGTGTCAGACTCAGCAATACCACTAAAATCAATATGATTTTCATATTGTTCTCCTGCACCTAATCAAAGAAAAGAGCCCTCACAAAGAGGGCTCATTATCACAAACAATATTAAATTATTTGTCCAAGATGTTGAACAAATCTTTTTGTACATCTTCAATTGTACGCAAGCCATCAAGCTTGTCATAAGTTGGTGCATTTTCACCAGAAGCAGCACGGCCTTGGTAGAAACCAACCAATTGCTCTGTTTCAGTGTGATAAGACGCTAAACGCTTACGAATTGTTTCCTCTTGGTCATCTGGACGTTGAACAAGGTCTTCACCAGTTTCATCATCTTTACCTTCCACTTTAGGTGGATTGTAAACAGTGTGGTAAACACGGCCAGAAGCTGGATGCTGACGACGACCAGAAAGACGTTTTACGATTTCTTCATCAGGAACATCAATTTCAATCACGTGATCGATGCTAATCCCTTCTTTTTCCAAAGCTTCAGCTTGTGGAATAGTACGTGGAAAACCATCGAAAATGCAGCCATTTGCACAGTCAGGTTGAGCAATACGTTCTTTTACTAAACCGATAATAAGTTCATCTGAAACCAAACCACCAGATTCCATTACACTTTTAGCTTTTAGACCTAATTCAGTACCTTCACGAATCGCAGCACGGAGCATATCACCGGTTGAAATTTGTGGGACATTGTAGCGCTTACAGATCAACTGAGCCTGAGTCCCTTTGCCTGCTCCAGGTGGTCCGAGTAAAATAATGCGCATAAAAAACATCCTCATTTAAAACAATGAATATGAAGTCCGGCAGAAAAAGTCTCGTTAATCTTCAATAGATCCTGCCTGACATCGAATTATAAGAAAGCCACAAACAAATGTATTGTACCAGCAATAAATCCGGTTACCCCACCTAGTACAATAAGAATCCACTCATCCTCCTGAAATGCAGGACGTAATAAATTCTGAAATTCTTTTGGTGTTAGTTCACGAATACGCTCTTTAAACATTTGAAAAATCTTCTGTGCCCGGCTTGCGTTCAGTGCTGGGTCACATACGGGTCCCATCGTAATTTCAATTGAACGATCAATCAAGTCCGTCTTTAATCTTGCGTACTCTCTTGGCCCTAAAGAAAGCTGTAAAGAGGTGCGAACTAACGGAGTTTCCATGATTTCGTTAATATGACGCTTAACAATGCGGCGCGTTTTATCTTTACGCGGCCCGTACATCATTTCGGTCATAATCGATTTTAACGTGATCAGATCTTCTGTGACTACGCTCGAAAACACATCAGAGACTTCCTCTTGACGCTTCATAAAAGCGCCTTGGACATTATAGGTCCCAATTCGAAGAACTGGTACAATCCATGGAAACTTACGATCTTTTGTTAATCTAAAAATCTGTGGATAACGAATATAATGCGGCTCAATTGGGTTAAACACCATCCAGATTGCGATCCAGTTAGTTAAAAAGCCCCAAATTGCAGCCCAAAATGGTACTGTCCAGTGCCATGGTACTACAAACCAAACCACCATTTGGAAAATACCAAAGAACATCCCAATCAGTGCACTAATATGCCAAATAAAGTTAATTTCTTTTTGACCAACCTTTAAGAACATACGTACCATTAAACGGCGATCACCTTCCATCTGGCTCACGACCATTTCACGCATGTTAACCAGTGACTCTACATTCATGGTCAGCTCAGTCACTAATTCTTTTAACACACCCGGCAATTGCTTATGTGCTTGAGCATAAATACGGCGTTTAATTGAATAAGGTAGATTTTCCCAAAGTACGGCATTACGATCGATCATGACTTCATCAATAAGATGTTCAAGTTCAAAACCGACTTGTTCACCAATAATACGCGCCATATCTTCAGGATCCATTGCTTCTAAAAATTCACGCAATGAACCTAATTTAGATAAAGTGTTATCGGTAATAATCCCAGAGATACGTCCTGCTTTACGTGGCACGATACCTTGCCAACCTACCGGCAATGGTCCTAAATGGAATCCCCAAAATTTAATTGGGTAAAATACCATTTTTAAAGCCATCCACACATGTGCCCATGTGACAAAAGCCGTTACGGGAATAATACTCAAAACGGCCCAAAAATCAGGTCTGTGTAAAAAGGTCTGCCACAATCCACTGACGTACTCTAACATGTAAGACTCTCGTATTTATTTGTGCTCTGCTTATGGCGAGTTAACGATAAACTGCTTTGTTTTATAAACCAAAACTTAGAGAATAAGAAAATTGAATTTGTGGTTTAGTATCTGCAGCAACATTTCCGTTCTGGTCAGTTAATTTTTCAGCCGCACCGATACCCACACTAAAAGTGCTAATTCTTTCTGAATTTAACCACACATAGGCCAAATCAACACCCGCACCTAAACGGGATTTAAAATCACCATCGACCTCTTTACTATCAAGATGACCAGCATAGAAACCGATATAGTAACCATTTTTGTCTGTGCCAGTAAGATAATAAGGATATCGGAAGCCAACTTGACCACCAGCGGTTTTGTCACCATTCAAAAATGCGCCGGCTTTCGCATAGGCAATGCCATACGGATTTACCCACTCACCATTTAGATGTAATAATTTTTGAGTAACGCCTGCACCCACATTCCAAGTAGATGCATTATGTCCTGCTAATTTTGCTTCCGGAAGAAACGAGTAGTCTTGAGCATGGGCCCAACTACTTACTGTCAAAACTGCAAGTAAGGGATAAATTTTTCTCATTATTTTCTCCATTTTCCCTAATCGTATGGTGAGAACAACCCTATTCTATTGAATGAGAGACTTTAACAGAATTATTTTGCTTCTTATATACAAGTATCTACAATTTTGTTGTCTGCAAAGTCAAAAAGTATCTTATTAAAATGCAATGAAACTTTGAAAATTATGCAATATTTTAAGTGCTCTTGCGTTAGAATAAGCAGCTATTTTTCTACCTTATGTCATTAAGTCGATCCTTATGAAACAGCACTTTCCTTTAAAAGATATCCAGCAAGAAAAGCGCATTTATCGAGGTCGTATCTTTTTTGCCGTAGGGATCGTGACCATCTGCTTATTAGTCTTAATTAGCCGATACGCTTACCTGCAAATTTTTCACTACGACGAATTCTCGACTGCATCTGACAAAAACCGAATTCGCTTACAACCACTTCCGCCTGCTCGTGGTTATATCTATGACCGAAACGGTGTATTACTAGCAGATAACTATCCTGTTTTTACAGCAACTTTAAGTAAAACAGATGTAGAAGATGTTGATAGTGTCATTGAGCAATTACAGCCTATTTTAGATTTAACACAAGAAGATATTGACCGTTTTAAAAGCCGTATAAAAACTGCCCGTAAAACTGAACGCGTCGCGATTAAACTTAATCTAACTGAAGCCAATATTGCTAAATTTAGTGAAGCCAAATATAAGTTTCCGGGTGTAAGAATCGAGACACAAATGACTCGTTATTATCCACACGGTGAGTTATTTGCCCATGTGATTGGCTATGTCGGGCGTATCAACGACAAAGAATTAAAAAGTATTGATAAAGACTTATATGCTGGGACCAACCTAATTGGAAAAATTGGCGTTGAAAAAAGCTATGAAGACCTATTGCACGGAACACCCGGTTATGAATCTGTTGAAGCAGATGCGCATAGCAATGTATTACGTCATTTAGGCCGCAAAGACCCTACTCGCGGTAATGACCTCTATTTATCTTTAGACTATGGTTTACAAGTTGTCGCTTCTCAACAGCTTGCAGGTCGTCGTGGAGCTATTGTCGCCATTGATCCTCGTACGGGTGAAATTCTAGCGTTAGTGTCTAGCCCAAGTTTTAACCCTAATTTGTTTGTGACTGGTATTAGTCATACTGACTACAGTTCACTACGTGACAATTTAGATCAACCACTCTATAACCGCGCTGTGCAAGGTGTATATCCACCCGGTTCTACCATCAAGCCAATGGAAGCAATGGGTGGTTTACACTACAGTATTGTAGACTGGTCAACAGCAATTTCTGACCCTGGTTATTTCCACTTACCTGGTGATTCACATAAGTTCCGTGACTGGAAAAAATCTGGTCATGGCATCGTGAATATGCATAAAGCCATTGTGCAATCCTGTGATACCTATTTTTACATTCTTGCCCATCAAATGGGCATTGATCAAATGAACCAATGGATGCGTCAATTTGGATTTGGTCAAAAAACAGGGGTCGATTTACCAAGTGAAAGTGAAGGCCTTTATCCAAGTCCTGAATGGAAAATGCGTACGCGTAAAACGAAATGGATGAAGGGCGAAACTATTTCTGTCAGTATTGGTCAAGGCGCGTTTACAGCCACTCCATTGCAGCTTGCGATGGCAACAGCAATTACTGCGAATCATGGTTCTCATGTAACACCTCATGTTTTACGCGCAACTCATGGTGCAAAACCTTTTACAGTACGTAATGCACCTGATGGCAAAATCAACTTTAACGGAACAGATGAAGACTGGATTCAAATGCGTGATGCCATGATTGATGTAATTCAATCAGGTACCGGTCGCGGTATTCGCACTCCCCTCTATCAAATTGCAGGAAAAACAGGTACAGCACAGGTTAAGAGTATTGCACAGGGTAAACGTTATAATGAAGCAGCCTTGACTGAGCGTCAGCTTGACCATGGTTTATTCGTTGGATTTGCCCCTGCTGACAAACCTGAAATTGCGATTGCAGTAATTTGGGAAAATGGTCGTCATGGTGGCTCTGCTGCTAAACTTGCAAGACCTGTGTTTGATTACTGGTTATTAACCCGTAAGAAAAACCCGATTCGTCCGGCAAATCACCAAGTAAATGGCGGGCTAATGACAGCAGGAATTAAACCAGGTGAACTTCCAAGCGGCGGTGAAAGTTCTGGCCCAGCAGCGGCTATAGCTACCACCAACAAACCAGCAGCATCAACACCACAGGCTGCTCCTGCTCGTTCTGCTACCAATGAGGCAGATGAATAATGAAAAATCAATTACGTATAATTGGTGGCGAATGGAAAAGACGAGTACTTCCCTTCGCTAGCATTGAAGGTCTACGTCCAACCCCAGATAGAGTACGCGAAACTCTATTTAACTGGCTCATGTGGGATATTCAAAATGCTCAAGTTCTCGACATCTGTACAGGTTCTGGTGCATTAGGTTTTGAGGCTCTGTCACGTGGTGCTGCATCTGTTTATATGATTGAGCCAGATAAGACTCAGGCACGATTTTTAAAAGATAATATTGAACTATTAAAAGCCCAAAATTGTCATCTAATTAACGCAACAGCTCAACAAGCTCTCCCCCGCTTAAAAGAACAATTCGATGTTGTGTTTTTAGATCCACCTTATAGTCTTGATTTATGGCATGAACTCTCGAACTTGGCCGAGCCTCATATTAAAAAAAATGGATATATTTATGTTGAAGCTGACCGAGATTTATCTCAGCTTCATCTTCCAGCCACATGGCAACAAGTTAAAACCACTAAAGCTGGTACAGTTCACGCAGGGCTTTACCAAAAAGTAAGCGAATAAAAAAGGTAGCTTAAAGCTACCTTTTTCTTTGCAAATTTTTAGTTAGCTTAAGCCAATAACTGCAACAACTGCTGCACAGGCGCCAACAATTTTTTTGCCATATGGCACATATTGGGTAAGCACAGCACCCAACACCAATCCACCAAAATAGATGAGCGCCATACCTGCAACCATACCTGTTACTAATGCAACAATATGGCCTGCATGTGCTAACTCAACACCATGAGCCATACCATGGAAACTTGCAAGCAAAGCCGCAGCAATTGGTAAAACTTTATTTGACTTTGTCCATAGGGCAATTGCTGTAATAACTAAAGAAGCAACAATTCCGTATTCAGCTATATTAACTGGTACCAAACCTTGAGCACCTATTAAAAAGCCTATAATTAAGGTAATACTTAAGGCTATGACCCCAGCAATTTTCCACTGTTTAGCCGCTGACCACAACAAGACACCAAAACCTAAAGCCATGACTAAATGATCTAAGCCTGTAAAAGGGTGAATAAAACCTGCCATAAAACCAGAATGTACGTGATCATGTCCCGGATGGGCCATTGCAAGAGCTGGCAATAATGAAAGGAGCGCTACACTCCATTTTTTCATGAAGTCCATAATCTCTCCTTAAGCTTTAAACAGCCCTTGTTTCTCAATAAATTGAATAATTTCTTCAAGCCCATCTTGTGTTTTCATATTTGAAAATAAGAATGGTTTTTCTCCGCGCATACGTTTTGCGTCTTGGTCCATGACATCAAGGTTTGCACCTACCATTGGCGCAAGATCAGTTTTATTAATAATGAGTAAATCTGACTTGGTAATACCCGGGCCACCTTTACGAGGAATTTTTTCACCACCAGCCACATCGATCACATATAAAGTTAGATCAGAAAGCTCTGGACTAAATGTTGCCGCCAAATTATCACCACCACTTTCAATGATAATGAGTTCTAAACCTTCAAATTTTTCACACAAATCATCAATTGCAGCCAAGTTAATTGAAGCATCTTCACGAATTGCTGTATGCGGACAACCACCTGTTTCAACACCCACAATACGATCTGGCGACATCGCTTCATTACGGGTTAAAAAGTTTGAATCTTCTTTGGTGTAAATATCATTTGTCACCACAGCCATATTGTATTTATTACGCAAGGCTAAACATAAATTAAGTGTAAGTGCTGTCTTACCCGAACCCACTGGTCCGCCAATTCCAACTCGTAATGGACTACGTTCTGTCATGATTTTTATCCTTTTTTCCTAAACTTAAGATCTGAATAACCGTGAATATTGTGTTTCGTGTTTCATGCTCAGCATGGCATAACGAGGTAAAGCACTACTCAATTGCTCGTCCTTCAGCTTCAAAGCTTTCTCTACCGCTTGTGGTACTAAACCATGCAAGTGCCATAAAATTCTTTGCCCAGCCATTTGTCCTAAAGGAACAGTTTTTACTGCGGCTAAAACCTGATTTTCTAAAACAGTGAAGGTATAAGCCGTAAGTACATCCATGTCGTTGAGTTCGAGTCGGCCACAAAGCTGTGCATAGACTGGTACGAAACCAAACTGCTTTTTAACCTCAACTGTTTTTTTTAAAACATCTTTAATCCACGCATTTAAAGAAAATGCCAGCTGTTGCGATTCTGCCAAAAGTTCTTTACTTTCTCGACTCGCCTTATACAAATTTGCCCAAACCAAAAATTGTTCTGAGTCATCATGATATTGCATAAGACGCTTTAATACGGGTAGCTCAAATCTTACCAACAACATCTCAAGCACTTCTTCAAAGTAAGCAATTGCCGAGGTTTCATCATGTATTAGGCCAATATCAATTGCCGTTTCTACACCTTGCGAATAACAATACGCCCCAACTGGCAATGCCGTAGAAGACAGTGTCAGTAATTGCAATAATTGCGCGGCGCTATGAATGGACATGGTGCAAAGCTTTAATCGGGCTTAAACGATGGTCATGACTATGCTGCGCATAAGCCCCACTTTCAGGTTCAAACGGATGATCGGTTTCTGTCACCGTAAGTCCCAAACCTTCTACCATTTCTGCAAGCACATGATCAGGCTCAAAATACAAAGCTGTAGGTGTCAGCATTAATGGCACATGTCTATTCCCTAAGTGATAGGCAGCTTTAAGCAAATCAAAATCGGTTTGAGCCGTGACTTGCATTAACCGTTCAGGCTTGGCATCCACACGTAATACCTCCCCCTCTTGCGTTGCAATATATGAGCCACTACGCAAAATGCCAGTACGTGGTAAATCAGCACCAATATCGATGCCACTTGCCAAAGCCGCTCGAAATCGTGATTTTTGACGGGTATCAAAAGTCAATTCAACTGTTTCAAATGCCTGATCAGGAGAAATATCTTCAAGACGTTGGGTATAGATTTTCATTTAGCTTCTCTCTCCTTATTTCTTTCATTCATATCTAAAGTAATGAGGCAAATTACCTCAATAAAACTCATCAAAATAAGAAATAGCGCTGAGCCATAGGTAATACGTCTGCAGGTTCACACATTAATAATTCACCATCAGCCCGCACCTCATAAGTTTCAGGATGAACCTGCATGACAGGACAATACGTATTGTGCTTCATATCGGCTTTAGTAATTGCACGCGTGTTTTTACAGGGACTAATTAACTTTTTGAGGTTTAATTTCTCAACCACTTTTTCATCAATTGCTGCTTGAGATAAAAAGGTAATACAGGTGTTATGTACACCACGCGGATAGGCACCAAACATTGGTCGGTAGTGCACGGGTTGTGGGGTTGGAATTGAAGCATTGATATCACCCATCGGTGCCGCTGCAATCATGCCACCTTTAATAATCATGGAAGGTTTTACACCAAAAAACGCAGGCTTCCATAACACCAGATCAGCAAGTTTTCCAGCCTCAATCGAACCCACTTCATGGCTTAAACCATGGGTAATGGCTGGGTTAATTGTATATTTGGCAATGTATCGTTTAACGCGATTGTTATCATGAAACTCATTATCACCCTCTAGAGGACCACGTTGAACTTTCATTTTATGAGCAGTTTGCCAAGTACGTAAAATCACTTCGCCTACGCGGCCCATTGCCTGAGAGTCAGAAGACATCATCGAAATTGCGCCCAAATCTTGCAAAATATCTTCGGCGGCAATGGTTTCACGGCGAATACGACTTTCAGCAAAAGCGATATCTTCAGCAATTGCCGGATCTAAATGATGGCAAACCATGAGCATATCTAAATGCTCATCAATAGTATTGATCGTATAAGGACGTGTTGGATTAGTTGAAGACGGCAAGACATTACTTTGTCCAATTGCTTTTAAAATGTCAGGTGCATGCCCACCACCCGCACCTTCGGTATGGTACGTATGAATCGTGCGATCTTTAAACGCAGCCAGTGTTTCTTCTAAAAAACCACCTTCATTTAAAGTATCTGTATGAATAGCGACCTGCACATCAAACTCATCCGCCACACTCAAGCAGTTATCAATAGCTGCTGGTGTTGAGCCCCAGTCTTCATGTAGTTTTAACCCAATTACACCAGCTTTAATTTGCTCTCGAATTGGGTCTGGCAAACTCAAATTACCTTTGCCTAACAGGCCAATATTCATAGGCAAATCATCAATCGCCTGCAACATAGTCGCAATATGCCAAGGACCTGGAGTTACTGTCGTTGCTGAAGTTCCAGCCGCAGGTCCTGTTCCGCCACCCACCATTGTTGTTGTACCCGACATAAGTGCAGTTTCAACTTGTTGAGGACAAATCCAGTGGATGTGAGTATCAATACCACCTGCCGTTAAAATTTGCCCTTCACCCGCAATCACTTCTGTTGCAGCACCTAAAGGAATGGTAATGTCAGGTTGAATATCAGGATTTCCAGCTTTCCCTATTTTCCAGATTCGACCATTTTTTAAACCAACATCCGCCTTTATAATTCCCCACCAATCCACAATCAAAGCATTGGTAATCACAGTGTCGGCAACTTCATCAGCTAAAAGTTGAGATTGCCCCATTCCATCACGAATGACTTTGCCACCGCCAAACTTAACTTCTTCACCATAAGTCGTTAAATCTTGCTCAACCTCAATAAAAAGCTCTGTATCAGCCAAGCGAATACGATCTCCAACCGTTGGACCAAACATCTCAGCATATGCAAGACGTGACATTTTCATAACTTACTACTCATCTCTTTCATTATCGTTGTTATGTCTAGTCCAGCTTGCCCATAACTCGGCCTGCAAAACCATAAACTTCTCGCTTACCCGCTAAAGCAACAAGCTCAACCTCCCGACTTTGTCCAGGTTCAAAACGTATCGCTGTACCAGCTGCAATATTTAGTCGAAAACCCTTCGCCATTTCGCGATTAAACTGTAATGCATCATTTGCTTCATAAAAATGAAAATGAGAACCCACCTGAATAGGCCGATCGCCAATGTTGGCAACTACAACTTTTAAAGTTTGCCGCCCAACATTCAGTTCAATATCAGCATCTGGAGTAATGATTTCACCGGGGATCATAAGCGTTCCTTTTATACGATTGGCTGATGAACAGTGACTAACTTCGAGCCATCAGGAAAAGTTGCTTCGACCTGAACCTCAGCAATCATTTCTGGCACACCATCCATCACATCTTCGCGCTTTAATAAAGTTGTACCGTAATGCATCAAGTCACTCACCGTCATACCGTCCCTCGCCCCTTCAAGCAAAGCAGCAGAAATAAAAGCGATAGCTTCCGGATAATTTAGTTTCAAACCACGAGCTTTACGGCGCTCAGCGACTAGCCCTGCGGTAAAAATAAGTAATTTATCTTTTTCTGTTGGATTGAGTTCCATATCTCTTTCCTAAATAGCATCTAATTTTCTTTAAGCAAAATACGTGCTCAAAAGCAGCATACTTGTTTTAATCGTTTTTTAAATACGCAATTTAACGTAAATTAGGTTCTCCAAATTCTCGGAAATTCTTCATCTAAATCAAACCAATAATGTCTTAATCTTGCTCTTATTGCCGCAAAAGCATCATGGCAATGTCGGACATCATTGCCCAAGAAACGCGCACAAATCACATCATCTAATAATGTTAAAGTTACAGGTGCTTGCATACGCATCATCAATTCGCGAATGAGTTCGAGCTGTTGTTCTAAATAAAAAGCTGAGCGATACTTTTCGGGAGCGACTGCCCAAAAGCTTCCCATTACGGCTTGATTATTCATACCTAAACATGAATGAAGCCAACGATCTCCACCTTCAAAAAACAATGTATCTGCAACCAATAATTTTTGTTCTCGCCACAACTTAAACTGGTTGTGATAGCTTCCTTGCACAAAACGCTCAGCGCGTGCCTGTCGCCCGAGTACCAACATATCCCAGCCAATAAAACTGGCAGCATGGTCAAGATGAATGTGAGTTTCTGAGTGTGCTAGAGCTCCGTCAAATAACATAGATTCCTGCGGAACCCACTCCAGAATAGACTGATCTCGCACATGAAGATGAATATGCTGAAAGGCTTGCTTTCCATTGGTTTTGTACCACTTTCCCGCACCAGGAGTCGTTACAACCGCATGAGCTTGATCTTTGGTTTCCATTTGAAAAGTAAGATGATCACCTCCTGCGATTCCTGCGGGGGGATGTACAATAATGGCGTGACATACACCTGTTTTTTCAGGCCAGAGCATTTTTTGCACCCTTACAGGGCCATGATGCTTTCTGTGACTCATTATGGTGCGCGAATTTTCAAAACAAAATCCGAGCTCTAATCGCGCATACCAAAATGGTGCTAAAGATTTTTTAGAAAACGTTTGTACCTGATTCATTCTGGTTCATATGTTCAAAATAAGTGCTTAAAGTTATAAGCAAAATACGCACCAAATATAAAAATAAGCAAAATGATAAAATTAGATACAATTTTTCGATTTTAATGAGTTAAAAAATCATCAATGTCTAACATAAAAGCACAGTAACTCTTGGAATTATTTATACAATAGCGCCCACCGTTGCTTCCATACTTACTCTCCATGAAACTTTTTTTTGTGTTAACACCACTTGTCTTTTTAACTGGGTGTATTTTTGGCCAATCTAGTGAGGTCAAACGTGCAGAAAAAATTCTCCATAATTTTGAATGTAAAAATGTTGAGACAAGTCAGATTGCAACAAGCTCAATTAATACTTACTACCAACAATCTTTAGCGGTAAGCAAAGAAAAAGCGACTTCATATGTAGAGAGTTACAAGAATGGTGAAGAGTTATTCGACATGCCGCTAGATGAAGTTTTAAAGCAACAATATCAACTTTATAAATCAGCTTGTGATTCTTTAGGTGGAGTTTCTTCTCAACCTTGATAAATAAAGGTATTCATTAATTTTAGTGGATACCTTAATTTTTCTTTTTAATTTTTATTTCTTTCTCCTTTTGATTAAATCTTACTCACTTTACCTTTTGTTAAAATTAAATTACATACTTAAACTTTTATTAGGCTCTTATATTTCATAGCCTGTTTACTTGTTTTTTATTTATTTTCCGAGGTTTAGATCATCATGAAAAAAACACTATTATCAGTAGCACTCTTAAGTATCCTTCTTGCCGCTTGTAGCAAAAATGAAAATAAAACCGACACGACAACTCAAGCATCTGCTCCAGCACAAACGACTGAAGCAAATAACAATGCTGTAGATAGCGCGCACACAGCGGAAAACTCACTCGATTGGGACGGCACATATAAAGGCACTCTCCCATGCGCAGACTGTGAAGGTATTAAAACCGAATTAGAACTTAAAGATGATAAAACCTACGAGCTGACTGAAACCTATCTTGGTAAAGGCGATACAAAACCATTTGAAACCCATGGTACGTTTACTTTTGACAAAGATAATACTTCAGTTATTACCTTAGATGATAAAGGCCAAAACCGTAAATTCTTTATCGGTGAAAACACTGCAACTGCTTTAGATATGGAAGGTAAGAAAGTTGAAGGTTCTTTAGCCGAACACTATGTTTTGAAAAAATAATTTTTTAGTTATGAAAAAAACCCGCTCATTTGAGCGGGTTTTTTATGAATCAATTCTTAGTGAGCTGCGAATTGGTTCATTGTGTTTTTAGCATCATCATGTGCTTTAAGAGCGTTATCACCAGAGAAGATTTCTTTGTGATCATCACCGATGTCAGAACCCGCCATTGCTTGGTGTTTAACACAAGCGATACCGCCACGGATTTCTTTACGTTGTACGCCAGCAACATAAGCCAACATACCTTCAGAACCGAAGTAACCTTGTGCAAGCTCATGAGTAGAAAGAGCAGCAGTGTGGTAAGTCGGAAGTGTGATCAAGTGATGGAACACACCCGCTTCACGAGAAGCATCTGCTTGGAAAGTACGGATCTTGTCATCAGCATCAGCAGCTAATTCAGTGTTGTCATATTCAGCACTCATTAATTTAGCGCGGTCATATGCAGAAACGTCTTTACCTTCAGCAACCCAACGGTCGTAAGCTTGTTGACGGAAGTTTAAAGTCCAGTTGAATGATGGGCTGTTGTTATAAACAAGCTTAGCATTTGGAACAACTTCTTTAACACGGTTAACCATGTGTGCGATTTCTTCTACGTTTGGAGTCGCAGTTTCGATCCAAAGAAGGTCAGCACCATTTTGTAAGCTAGACACACAGTCAAGTACAACACGGTCAATTTGAGTGTCAGCACGGAACTGATATAAGCCAGAAGGTAAACGCTTAGGACGGTGTAATTTACCATCACGCTTGATTAAGATTTCATCTTCTTGAGCATCAGCAATGTCAATTTCTTGGGTATCTAAGTAGCTGATGTATTGAGAAGCGATATCACCTGGCTCTTTAACCACAGGGATTTTTTGAGTCAAGTCAGCGCCTTCAGAGTCAGTACGCGCAACAATGATACCTTCTTCAAGACCCATTTCTAAGAATGCATAACGTAATGCATGGATCTTAGCGATGAAGTCTTCGTGTGGAACAGTTACTTTACCAGCTTGGTGACCACATTGTTTAGCATCAGATACTTGGTTTTCGATTTGAAGCGCACAAGCACCAGCTTCGATCATTTTCTTAGCAAGTAAGTAAGTTGCTTCTTCATTACCGAAACCAGCATCGATGTCCGCAATAATTGGCACAACGTGAGTTTCAAAGTTGTCGATTTGAGCTGTGATTTCAGCTGCTTTAGCAGTATCACCAGCTTCTTGTGCTTTTTTAAGTGCACGGAATAAATCGTTTAATTCTTTTGCGTCAGCTTGACGTAAGAAAGTATAGATTTCTTCGATCAATGCAGGAACAGAAGTTTTTTCATGCATAGATTGGTCAGGAAGTGGACCAAATTCAGAACGAAGAGCAGCAACCATCCAACCAGAAAGGTAGATATAACGTTTGCTTGTAGTACCGAAATATTTTTTGTTCGCAATCATTTTTTGTTGTGCGATGAAACCATGCCAGCAACCTAATGATTGAGTGTATTTGCTTGAGTCAGCATCGTATTCAGCCATATCACGACGCATAATCGCAGCTGTATACTTAGCAATATCTAAACCAGTTTTGAAACGGTTTTGAAGTTGCATACGAGCAGCATCTTCTGGGCTAATGTCTGCCCAAGTATTGCCGAATTTTGCTTTTAATTGACGTACTGCATCAATCGCTGTTTGATATGTAGTCATGATATTGTCCTGTATTCATTTTAGGATTTCATCGATTGAAGCCTAGAGTCACGTTACTTAAATTTCTTATGACACCAGCTGCTTCCTCATGAACACAGCTTAGACTTAGCCAATCAATTAATCCAATATCCTTTGTTAATCTTCAGTATTTATTTAAAAAATATACCAATAAATCGATATTATAGATAAAACCAAAAACCTTAACACCTTGTTTATAAAAATAAAATTATCCTAAAGGAGTATAGAGTTTTATTCTAAAAACTCACTAAGTCTTATTTTTATACAATTTTCGGAGATTTTCCACTCATTTTTAAACCTAAAAGTCAATTGTAAATTAGGCTATTTTTGCCAATGAAAAAAGTCAATTGATATGCTAGAAATTGAGAAATTACTTATAAATATATTCTATTTAAAGTTGAGACATTCAAAACTAAGCAAAGACAATAAAATCGTGCGTTTGAAACACCTTTCGCCCCTACTTAATTCCTACAAAAAATGTCGCTTTTCTCATCATTTTTTCACACAATGATTATTAAATATGGCATAATTTGAAACAATTTCAGGGTTTTATTTTCGGTATTTTTTTTATGAATCTGGAGCGAGTAGATCTTAATCTATTAATATATCTTGATGTACTTCTTCGTGAAAAAAATGTTACGCGCGCAGCCGAACAGCTTGGGGTAACTCAGCCTGCAATGAGTAATATTTTACGTCGCTTACGTAATTTATTTAATGATCCGCTTCTTATCCGCTCTTCCGAAGGGATGACCCCAACAGAACGTGCACTTGAATTACAACCTCGTATTCGTGATGCCCTTTCTGATCTCTCCATGATTTTGGAACCCCGTACCGAATTTCGCCCTTATACAAGTAATCGCGTTTTCCGCATTATGACATCTGACTATGCCGAGGCAACTTTAGTTCCTCGTCTTGTCAAAGCTCTACGCTCTGAAGCTCCAAATGTTGTACTCGACTTTCTTACACCAAGTGATGTGTCTTATAGAGATATGGAACAAGGTAAAGTCGATCTTGCGATTAATAGATTTAATGAAATACCGCAAAGTTTCCACCAGGTTTTAGTGTGGCGTGATAGTTTCAGCTGTATTCTTAATGACAAACACCCTGCTGTAACCCATTTGAATCTTAAAAGTTATCTAGATGCACAGCATATCTGGGTTTCTAAAACTGGTATGGGTGTAGGCTTTGGGGTAAATCCAGATAAACAAGGCGGTTTAGGCTGGATCGATCAGGCACTAGAACGTATTGGTCAACGTCGTAAAATTTCTGTTTTTACCCGCCACTACCAAATGCCAGCATTACTTGCTCAAAATGTTGACCTAATTGCCACCCTTCCAACTCGAATGGCACGCCTACAAACTCAAAATCCTAAACTGGTTATAAAAGATCCTCCTTTTTATATTCCAGAATTTGAACTTAAAATGGCTTGGTGCCCGTTATTACATCATCACCCAGCTCATCGCTGGTTGCGCCAACTTATTTTATTTGTTGCTCGTCAAATGATTGAAGAAGAAAACCGTGAATTTCTAACAAATAATTCGCAATTTTCTCACTATTAAGTAAATTTTGATTTAATTGTCGATTTTAGACATTATCTTCAAGCGCTGAGCAATCAATCTGATTACCTCGGCGCTTTTTTGTGTTAAAACATAGTCATAATAATGATGAACCTCGGGTGATTTGTGAGTCTCTTTCAAAATATCATTATCATCGTACTGCTCATCATCGCAGCAGGCTTTTTATCTTTAACTGAAATTGCATTGGCTGGCGCCAGAAAAGTAAAGTTAAAAATTTTAGCCGAAGCTGGCGAAGAACGTGCCCAACAAGTACTTGATCTACAAGAACAATCTGCCGACTTTTTTGCAGCTTCTCAAATTGGCCTAAATGCAGTTGCAATTTTAGGTGGTATTTTGGGTGAAGCTGCTTTTCGTCCCTTTTTCGTCACTTTAGTTGATCGCTTTTATGAAGGTCCCTGGACACAAACTATAGGTTTTGCCCTCTCCTTCACTTTAGTAACTTCCTTATTTATTTTATTCGCCGATCTCATGCCAAAACGTTTGGCAATGATTGCACCTGAAAAAATTGCAATTAGCGTTATTAACCCGATTCAAGTTTTTATTAAGGTATGTAAACCCTTAGCTTGGGGAATTAATGCTATTGCGAATCTGTTATTTCGCTTGTTTAAAGTCAATACAACACGCGAAGACAATATTACTTTTGATGATATTTCAGCGGTCATGGATGCCGGTGCTCAAGCCGGCGTACTTCAAAAACAAGAACACCACTTTATTGAGAATGTTTTTGAATTAGAAGAACGCACAGTACCCTCAAGCATGACGACACGCGAGAACGTCGTTTATTTCACCTTAAATGAACATGAAGATAGTATTCGACAAAAATTAGCAGAATATCCTTATTCAAAATTTTTGGTGTGTAATGAAAATATCGATCAAGTCATTGGGTATGTTGATGCCAAAGACTTTCTAGTTCGTATTTTAAACAATCAATCACCAACTCAATTAAATGAGTCTACCATTCGCACTGTACTCATGATTCCCGACACCCTCACACTCTCTGAACTACTTGATCGTTTCCGCTCAACAAAAGAGAAATTTGCGGTGGTCATAAATGAATATGCACTCGTTGTAGGGGTAATCACCTTGAGTGATATTATGATTACAGTTATGGGTGATTGGGTTACCCCTATTGAAGAAGAGCAACAAATCATTAAACGTGATAATAACTCTTGGTTGATTGATGGCAGTACACCGATTGATGACCTAAGACATGCACTTGAAATTGATGAGATGCCTGATGAAGAAAATTACGAGACGCTCGCAGGCTTCATGATGTACCGTTTACGTAAAATTCCGCGTCCAGCAGATTTTGTAGAATTTGGTGGCTATAAATTTGAAGTTGTCGATGTCGACCATTTTAAAATTGACCAACTTCTTGTAACTCGAATTTTAGAACAAACCGAAGTACACTCGTCAATTGATGAAAATTAATCGGTATTAATTTAAATACCCCACAAATTTAGCTGGGGTATTTTTTAATACTAAATAATTTTTTTAAATATATGTAATAATTATTTTAGATTCATTTATTCAATTTGCTCTTTCAATCTAAAAGTATTATTATTTTATTTAGCGCCCCATTAAAGCTTAAATACTGAAAATTAATAAAATAATCTATATCTCTCAACTGCCTATAAAATGATTAAGTCCCATTTACATTGTAAACAAACTTCTGTAACTTAACCCAAAGCCAATCTTTAAATGGTTCTTCTTCTCATTTCAATCATCAAAATATATATAATTTCAAAAAATGCCATATAATTTTTATTTTTATAATACCTTTATATTCTTTTATAATGATATGCATTTATTATAAGACCACTATAACCTTAATATGTATGTTCAGTATTTCATTTAAATATACCCCTTCAAACGAATATATATTAACCAAATAAACTAAATATATTATTTGTCTTTTTAATAAAAATTAATAAGAATAACCAAGGTCAGAGTTTTGAATAAACTTGTTCAGTAAAACTATAGGCAAAGGATTGATTGTATGCTGACATTACTTGGTGTTGGCATGATTTTGTGCTTCATGTACTTAATCATGTCCAAACGTTTAAGCCCTATTATTGCTTTAATTCTCATCCCGTTTATTTTTTCTCTCATTGCTTGGGGCCTAGGTCATTACTTTGAAAGTTTAAGTCACATTGAACTTAAAGGTCTCAGTGAGATGATGCTGGATGGCATCAAAAAATTAGCGCCAACTGGCGTAATGCTTTTATTCGCAATTTTGTATTTTGCCTTAATGATCGATGCAGGTCTTTTCGACCCACCGGTTAAATGGATTTTGAAAAAAGTTAAAGGCGATCCTTTAAAAATTACTCTAGGAACTGTCTTTTTAACCACTCTCGTTTCTTTAGATGGCGATGGCTCAACCACTTATATGATCTGTGTGGCTGCAATGTTGCCACTTTATCAACGTCTAGGAATGAACACACTCATCATGACTGCGCTTATGCTGTTATGTAGTGGTGTAATGAACCTAACGCCATGGGGTGGTCCTACTGCTCGTGCTGCAAGTGCATTACAAGTTGATCCAAGCCATATTTTCGTACCAATGATCCTTCCGATGATCATTAGTATTGGTTGGTTATTCTTCTTGGCATATTTATATGGCCGTTATGAGCAAAAACGTTTAGGCGTGATTGAGCTTGAAAGTCATCATGGTGACAATATTACCGTGTCAAAAGACCCTGAAGCGACGCGTCCACATTTACGCAAAGTAAATATGGTACTTACTATTATTCTTATGATTGCATTAATCAAAGGCATTTTGCCAATGTCAGTGTTATTCATGCTAGCGTTCTGTATTGCAATGCTCATTAACTATCCTGATGTTGATATGCAGAAAAAGCGTATCGCAATGCATGCAGATAGTATTTTAGCTGTTGTAGGTTTGATTTTCGCAGCAGGTATTTTCACAGGTATTCTATCTGGTACAGGTATGGTTGAGGCGATGTCTAAAGAATTCGTCGCAATGATTCCTCCAAGCATGGGCCCATATCTTGCACCGATTACCGCTTTAGTCAGTATGCCTTTAACATTCTTTATGTCAAATGATGCATTCTTCTATGGTGTACTACCAATTCTTGCTGAAGCGGCTTCACATTACGGTATTAGCCCAGAAGCTATTGCTCGTGCATCAATTGTAGGCCAACCAGTACACTTACTATCGCCTCTTGTTCCATCAACTTACTTGTTATGCGGTCTTGCTAAAGTTGACTTTGCTGACCATCAAAAGTTCACATTTAAGTGGGCATTTATAACATGTATGGTTTTGATGGGCACTGCATTAGTGATTGGCGTTTTTCCGCTCTTTAGCACACTTTAATTATTCTTCTATAAAATAAAAGCCCCAAACGGGGCTTTTATTTTTATTTATTTATATACTCAATCATGGCGTCTAAGAACGCATGAAAGTGCAAGCTAATATCTTCTTCTAAAATTTTATAGGCATTATCAAATTGCACCATTGGCCAACCTTCTTTCCAAAATGGAAAGATGTCATGTAAATCATGAGTAACTATTGCGTCTTCTCGAACAATTGCTTGTGAAATTTGTGCCAAAACTTGCGCTGTTTCTGCACCATCAATAGCTAAATAATCAATACCACGCGCTTTCAAAATACGAATTCGATCTTTTTTATAGCGAATTTTTTTAGCTTGAGCTGCATTTAAACCTAGTGCAAGAGTAACTGCCTCTACAAACTTTTCTTCAAAATTTGCATTCAATGCAACTAAAGCCTGTTTATGTGCTTCTTGACGCCCAGCTTTCCCCCCATTACGGATAATCTCATTTGCTTCCGTATCTAGCTTATCTTTTTTCATCGACTGTAAAATGTCTAAAATTTCGATATCGCTTAAAGATTCAGGAGATTGCTCAAACATAGGAGTCTCTATACATACAACTAAAGGCGTATTCTCTCATAAAAGCGCTACTAAAGCAGAGTAAAGTTTTAAATAGCCTATTATCTTGACTATTTTTATAGTACTAATTTCAGAGACTACACTCATAAAATCAGTTAATTCTTGGTTATGATTTTTACTATTTGCTAAATTAATTTTACCCTGATAATATTATTTTACCCTGATAAAAATATGCGACTAAAATGAATACTAAAATCACCTATACTGCTTTCACTGGAAGCACACTTATTGCGAGTGACTCCCTGATTGAACTTGCAAAAAAACTAAAAACTCTTCCTAAAACAACAGAAAATATTCTGATTTTTAATGATCAAACAGGTCAACAAATTGATCTTGATCTTTCTGGTTCGGAACAAGAAATTCAACAATGTTATGCTGAACCGGAAGAAATTAAAAAAGTTGGACGACCTAAACTTGGCGTAATTTCGCGTGAAATCACTTTACAAAAAAAACATTGGGATTGGTTAGATCAACAAAGCGCGAGTGCATCAGCAGTGATTCGCAAGTTAATTGATAAAGAATTAAATAACCCAAACTCTGAAGGCAATATTATGCTGGCCAAACAAGCCATCGACCGTTTTATGTCTGCCATGTTAGGCAATATGCCAAATTATGAGGAAGCAACACGCGCCTTATATCAAGGTGATCGAGATATATTTTTAAAAATGATTCAGAGCTACCCTAAAGATTTGAGAGAATATTTAACTTTAAGAACTCAAAATGTTTTCTAAACTCAATAAAAAAACCCGCTTACGCGGGTTTTTTCAAAATCAATTCAGTCTATTAAAGACGAACTAATTCCACAACTTTTTCAGCTGCCTCTTCAACGGTTTCAGCAGTAACTTCTGTATCCGTACCTTCCACAGAAGTTGTGATAACCACAACACCTGTCTCACGCAATAAAGTAATTTGCTCAGCAGTTAAGTTGGCTTTTGCAATCGCAACTACACCTTGCTGAATCAGCAAACTTTCTAAAACTTGAGCTTTCTCGATTAACTGTGCAGAAATCCCAATCACTGCTGGCTTTTGGCCCAAACGTGCAGCACGATCTTCAGCTGTTACAGGATTACTATGTGCAGTCCATTCAACGGCAGCTTCAACCATACCTGCACCAACAGTTACGTTGCTTAAGCGGTCAATAAAGATGAATGAACCTGTATAACGAGAATCTTGATATTGATCAAACACCACTGGCGCGTCGAACTCAACTACAACATCTGCAATTGCATTTAACTCAAGCTCTTCCACATGAGTATGTTCAAGTGTATTCACATTCACACGATAGTGAATGTTAGTTACTTTAGCAGGAACAGTCTGGGTACCAATCTTAACGTTGTATAACTTACCTTTCACGAGCGGATGTTCATTCATCCACACCACTGAAGCACGAACACTACGTGAAATTAATGGTTGCTCGCCAGCACGTACCAGAACGTTACCACGGCTAATATCAATTTCATCATTCAGGGTCAATGTAACCGCTTGCCCCGCTACAGCCTGCTCAAGGTTTCCATCAAAAGTAACGATTTCTTTAACTGTTGAACGCTTACCTGATGGTAGTGCAACAATCTCATCACCAACATTGATTTCACCTAAAGCAACGGTACCCGCAAAACCACGGAAATCAAGGTTTGGACGGTTTACATACTGAACAGGGAAACGGAATTCGTGTTTGTTTGATTCACGACTAATTTCTACCGACTCAAGAATGCTCATCAAGGTTTGACCCTTGTACCAAGGTGTATGAGCTGACGGATTTACAACGTTATCGCCATTTAAAGCAGAGATTGGTACAAACTGAATATTGGCTGGACGGCGATCACCTAATTGGCCTACGAAAGCATCATATTCAATCTGAATTTCAGTAAAACGTTCAGGTGAATATTCAACCAAGTCCATCTTATTGATTGCAACAACAATATTTTTAATACCAAGCAAACTTGCAATAAACGTATGGCGACGAGTTTGAGTTTGTACACCATAACGGGCATCAATCAAGATGATTGCCAAGTCCGCAGTTGACGCACCTGTTGCCATGTTACGTGTATATTGCTCATGCCCTGGGGTATCCGCAATAATAAACTTACGCTTTTCAGTCGAGAAATAGCGGTAAGCTACGTCAATGGTAATCCCTTGTTCACGTTCTGCTTGTAGTCCATCTACTAGTAATGCCAAATCTGGTGCATCACCCGTAGTTCCTACTTTTTTACTGTCACGTGTTACTGCTTGCAATTGATCTTCATAAATCAATTTTGAATCGTAAAGTAAACGCCCAATAAGCGTACTTTTACCATCATCTACGTTACCGCAAGTCAAAAAGCGTAGAAGGTCTTTTTGTTCATGTTGCTTTAAATAGGCCAAGATATCTTGGCTGATTAATTCTGATTGATGAGACATTGCTCAAACTCCACAAATTTAGAAATTGTCTTAGAAATAGCCTTCTTGCTTTTTCTTTTCCATTGAGCCCGCTTCATCATGGTCAATCATACGACCTTGACGCTCAGAACTCGTGGCTAAAAGCATCTCTTGGATAATTTCAGGTAACGTATCTGCTTCAGACTCTACTGCACCAGTTAACGGGTAACAGCCAAGCGTACGGAAACGTACAGACTTCATCTGTGGAACTTCACCCTCTTTTAAGCGCATACGTTCGTCATCAACCATGATTAACGTACCACTACGCTCTACCACTGGACGAACAGCAGAGAAATAAAGAGGAACAATTTGAATATTTTCTAAATAGATATATTGCCAGATATCCAACTCTGTCCAGTTCGATAATGGGAATACACGAATACTTTCACCTTTGTTCACTTTACCATTGTAAAGGTTCCAAAGTTCAGGACGTTGGTTTTTAGGGTCCCAACGGTGTTTACTATCACGGAATGAATATACACGCTCTTTCGCACGTGATTTTTCTTCATCACGACGTGCACCACCAAAAGCAGCATCAAATTGATATTTATCCAAAGCCTGTTTTAAAGCTTGGGTTTTCATAATATCTGTATATTTTGAACTACCATGATCAAATGGGTTGATCCCAGCTTCACGGCCTTCTTTGTTTTGATGAACAATTAAGTCAAAACCATGAGTTTTTGCCATGTTATCGCGAAACGCGATCATGTCTTTAAACTTCCAACCCGTATCTACATGTAATAACGGGAATGGAAGTTTCGCTGGATAAAATGCTTTTAATGCAAGATGAAGCATAACAGCCGAGTCTTTACCAATTGAGTAAAGCATGACTGGGTTTTCGAATTCTGCAGCAACTTCACGGATAATATGAATACTTTCAGCTTCAAGTTGCTTGAGATGTGTGAGTCTTGATTCAGTCATGAACACGTCCTTCTCTATCCATTTTGCCCATAAAATCTAGAAGTAGTATTAAACCACCACCTAGAAGACCATGTGGAGGAACGAGTGCCATAACAACTCCAATTTTTCGTGATAGATAATCCAACTACAAGCCTTTATATGGCTTATAGCATTAGTTATGCATTATAGTGATTTAAAACCGATTCCTTTTGCTTGTTTTTTCATATTGATATTCGATTTAATCATATACATGTAATATGCTGATTCACTTGCACAACTTTGTAATCCTAGCCTGTGTAGTCAACTTAAGCAAATCATGTTCTAGTCTTTATATTTCTCTAAAAACCATAAAAAAAGAGAAGCTTTGATGGCTTCTCTTTTCTAAAACATGATCTATTCTTAGAAACCAAACATTTTACGTTCTAATGGAATTTCAATACCAATAGATGCACCTGCATCATTACCTTCTAGATCAGAATCACTTACCCAGCCATTAATTTTTAATGGAAGATCAGGTTTGATGAAATGCGTCCAAGTTAAATCAAGTGCTTTAATTTCATCATCTTTAGGGAATGCTTTATTGATTGCCAAGTTAGATTGGTTAACTTTAACCACCATAGCGCGACCACTTAAACGGTTCATGACATCAAAGCGGATATCACCACCCACTGAATACATTTGCCCATCACCCCCCATCGCATGTCCTAACGGGAAACCGTGTTGGTAATAACCATCTTTATAAATATAATGGTTATAAGAAATACCTTTTACATCACCATTGGTTCGTGTATCAGCCCATTCCGCATAAAGTTGATATGGCATATCATTGTAGCTTGACGAATAATCAACCCCAGCTAAATACATCTTTTTAGATGGTAGTAACCCAGCCTCATCTTCACCCACATATTGCCCATAAACGCCAACAGGAGCATTTAAAAGAGATTGAAGATTTAAACGGGCATCAAATCCAGCAATTTGGTTAGACCTGTCTTCAGAGGCATCATAAACATTATCATTACCCTTAATCGCATTCCATAAAGAATCCCAACTTTCAGAACGTCCTTCACCACCCCATTGTAAAGTTCGAGAAGCACCGAGTTCTAAATAAGGTAATGGTCTTGCAGTTACACGTAAACCTAATAATTTAGCATCAGGAACTGCTTTATAATCATCTAATTGACCTGCAAAAGCTTGATATTGCCAAGGCCCAATCCAAGATAACCATTTTGTTTCAAAAGCATTTTGCACAGCACGCTGTGCAGTCACGCCATAAACGGGACGACTCGCATCACCACGAATTAAACTACCATCGTGTCCAGGTCCCCACCATGTTGGAATTTGACCTGCAACTACCCATTGATTCCAAAGTTTACCAGCGACATATGAACCCTCGACATTAACATCTTGCCCATTGTCGATTTGCGGGTCTTTTTCTGCATTTACTCGGATTTTTGCATCCCAGTTTTCACCACCCGCATTAAATTCTAACGAACCTTGATATTGAGCTTTTTGGTTATCACCAAATGCTTGTGGAATATTTTTAATATCAGTTTCAGCAAAAGCACCCACTTTCACTGTATTGTTATCTGCTTTTAATGCATTAAGAACTGAGTTAATAACTTTTTGTTGAGCTGGATGAGACACTTTTGCCTGAGAGAGCGCACGCTGAATTTCATCACCACTTAACGGCCAAGTTGAAGTGCTAATATTAATAACACCTTGCTGATTTAACCAATTTAAGTCTGTACGTAAGTCCTCATCATTTAGCACCAAACCTTGTGCAAAAATAGCGGATGAAGCAGTTGCCAATATTGCAATCGAAAGTGTTTTTCTTAGAAACATGCCAGCACAATTCTCAAAGTTATTTATGAGCAACACCTTAAATTTTTTATCACAACTTTGCAATTGTTAAACTGTGCAATTACATTTTTTAACGCTATCTTAAGATTAGTATAAGTAGGTAAGTTTCTAGATATAAAAAGTAATAAAAAAGGCAGTATAAATACTGCCTTTTTGCATCTTAGAAGATTAGCCTTCTTTACGGCGCATATGCGGGAATAAAATTACATCGCGGATGCTTGGTGCGTCAGCAAATAACATAACCAAACGGTCAATACCAATACCTTCACCTGCTGTTGGAGGTAAACCATATTCAAGTGCTTCAACAAACTCTGCATCGTAATGCATTGCTTCATCATCACCAGCGTCTTTTTCAGCAACTTGCGCTTGGAAACGCTCAGCTTGATCGATTGGGTCATTTAACTCGCTGAAGCCATTTGCTAATTCACGACCACCGATGAAGAATTCAAAACGATCTGTAACGTGTGGATTGTCATCGTTACGACGAGCCAATGGAGATGTTTCCGCTGGATAATCGGTAATAAATGTTGGCTGACGAAGTTTAGTCTCAACAGTTTCTTCAAATACGATTGTTTGAAGCTTACCTAAACCAAAACCTGGCTTAACTTCTTCTTTCAACTCTTCACGAATAAATTTTGCAAGAAACTCGCGATCACTTACATTTTCAGGTGTGAACTGCGGGTTATTCTCTAAAATCGCATCGAACATAGAGATTTTCTTGAATGGTCCTTTGAAGCTAAATACTTCACCTTGGTAAGGAACATCAGTTGTACCTAGAATATCTAAAGCCAACTTTTCAAGCATATTTTCAGTCAATGCCATTAAGTCTTTATAATCAGCATATGCCTGATAAAACTCGATCATCGTGAATTCAGGGTTGTGGCGTGTTGACACCCCTTCATTACGGAAGTTACGGTTGATTTCGAACACACGCTCAAAACCACCAACCACTAAACGCTTCAAATAAAGTTCAGGCGCAATACGTAAGAATAAAGGCATATCCAAAGCATTGTGATGCGTTTCAAATGGACGTGCAGAAGCACCACCTGGAATCACATGCATCATTGGCGTTTCAACTTCCATGAAACGTTCTTTGTTTAAGAACGCTCGGATACCAGCAACAACTTTGGCGCGGATTTCAAAAGTTTTACGTGTTTCTTCATTCACAATTAAGTCAAGGTAGCGTTTACGGTACTTAACTTCTGTGTCATTTAAGCCATGAAATTTATCTGGTAACGGACGAAGAGATTTTGTAAGAAGTTCAAAACCTTCAAGATGAACATATAAGTCACCTTTGCCTGAACGTCCGATATAACCTTCGGCAGCAATAATGTCACCAAGATCTAAACCTTTAATAGTTTCAAGAATATCTTTTGGTAAGCCTTTACGGTCAACATATAACTGAATACGACCTGTCATGTCTTGAATCACCATGAAAGAACCACGGTTTAACATGACACGGCCAGCCACTTTTACATAAACATGCTCAGCGCTTTCAATTTGTTCTTTCGACTGATCTTTAAATTGTTCTTGTAGATCAGCTGCGTAATGTTCACGCTTAAAAGTATTTGGCCAAGGACTCTTTCCAGTTTCCTTCGCAACATCTTGGATTTGCTTTAATTTGGCATGACGCTGTGCAATTAAATCGTTTTCGGAAATAGTTGGTTCAGAAGTCGATTGAGCGTTTTGTTGCGTCATCTCTGCCTCGATTAAGTAAAAATGAAGTGGCATAGCTTAACAGATTGCAGGAGTTTTTCGAATGATTTCAATCAAACAAAAATGAAAAAAGACAATTTATGGAAAAGAGCAGTACTTTTTAAAGGCAAAATGACTTAGACCAATCGCTAAGATCATTTTTTAAAGCTTTTAGTAAAATATAAAAAAATCCAAATAACCTCGATATTCAAAGGCCCTATTTGCCTTGTATTTTATCAATGAGATTGTGTCGTAAATAATGAAAATTCTATTTTTACATGGCTTGGATTCTTCTCGTGAATCAACAAAGTTCCACGCCATTTTACATCCTGAAAAATTTTGTATTGACGTTGATTATCGTAACTTAAGTTATGCGTCTGTTGAGTACTTTTATCATCAGGCTATTCAGACGATCAAACCAGATTTACTGGTTGGTCACAGCCTTGGAGGATATTGGGCCTTAAAAACTGCCGCTCAACATAAATTAGCTGTGATTGTGGCAAATCCAAGTCTTACACCTAGTTTTCGACCTGACTATCCTCAACTTTCTGAAGAGGAGCTCACCATCTCTAATCCTAAAATGGCCTATTTAGAATTAGGAGATGAGCAACTTGATATGTATCAGGTTCAAGAAAAACTTGCACCCTACATGAATGTTGAAACATTTGAAGGTGGACATCATCGCTTAGCCTATCCTTCTCGCATCAATGATTTGATTATGAAAATTTATAAAAAATATTTGGCTTAGATTTAAACAGATTATTTATTTTTTTCTGCCAATTTCTTGATTACCTCAAAACCTTGGACGAAGCCACTTTTCAACATACCCATATATTCGGGTAAGGTGGCTAATTCGACTCTTAAAGTAGTTACATTATCGTGTTGGCTTAGAAAATATTTTTCTAATGAATCACTCCAGCCTTTGACTTCTTCACTTTCTAAATCTTCCTTACCGTCCTTTATCATTCCTAAATGCTTAAAAATCAAAATTTCCGGCTTTTTCAATTCTTCAATGGTAGAAACCATGCCATTGCCTTCACCATCTAAGAAATATGTTTTACCACCGATTTGCCAATCGGTACGCATTAAGGAATCTGGGGCAAAGAATTTTGTCCAAGCATTATATGTCTCGTTATTCCAGAGCAATTCCCATACTTTCTCTATAGGCGCTTCAATTTCTACTTCGTATACTAAGTTTTCCATAGTTCACTTCCCTGATTTATTCCGTTCTTATGATGTCGAATTTTAATTTTCGGATTTAATAATGACATCTATTACATTTTCATTTGTTGTTATTTAGCTTCCTTATTATATAAATCTTTTAAATGAGCAGACACTTTTTATTTCTCAATAATTTCAAAAACAACATTAAGTTTAAAATTAACGTTAAGAATGTATTAGTTATTATGAGTTTATGCTCAAGTTTTGCCTAAAAAACCACTTATTTGTCCTAACCTGCCATTCATCTTTGCTTACGAATGATTAAACTCCGTTATTTGCTTTACATTAAATGTAGAACTGCGTAAAAATTTGATATCCGATCAAAGGCACATTGGTTATTATTGACCGGATCGTGGTTACATTATTAATAGATGGAATAGTTTTACTGAAAGGCAGCTTTGAGCAAACTTATCAGTGCGGAGAGTCTCATGAAAAAATATCAATGTATCGTTTGTGGATGGATTTACGATGAAGCAGAAGGTTGGCCACAAGACGGCATTGCAGCTGGAACAAAATGGGAAGATATCCCTGATGACTGGACTTGCCCTGATTGCGGCGTTTCAAAAGCTGACTTCGAAATGATCGAAATCTAATGACTTCAAGTAAAAGGCCATGATTGACATGGTCTTTTTTACGAATATTACCAATCACCGTATTAAATAAATAATTCTAACTCTGGAGAGAAAAATGCATCCTATCGTCATTATCGGATCAGGCATGGCGGGTTATACCTTAGCGCGTGAATTTCGTAAGCTTAGTCCAGAGCAAGAACTTGTGATGATTTGTGCGGATGATGCAGTGAATTATGCAAAACCAACATTATCAAATGCATTTGCAGGTAAAAAAGCACCTGAACAAATTCCATTAGGTGATGCTGCAAAAATGGGTACCCAACTCAATATGCGTATTGAGCCTTTTACTTTCGTAAAAGAAATTTTGACTGAACGCCATGAGCTTGTTCTTGAGAAAGACGGAGTAACTTCGAATCAACCCTATTCAAAACTAATTTTAGCTGTTGGTGCTAACCCAATTCGTCTTGCAATTGCAGGCGATGGTAGCGATGACATTCATGTAGTGAACTCGCTAATTGATTACCGTGCTTTCCGTGAAAATCTAGCTCAACGTAAAGACAAGCGTGTTGTTATTTTAGGGGCTGGTTTGATTGGTTGTGAATTTGCCAATGACTTACTTCACAGTGAATATGACATTACTGTCATTGATTTGGCACCTCAACCATTAGGTCGCTTATTGCCAGGTCATATTGCTTCTGCATTCCAGCAAAATCTCGAAGAGGCTGGTGTTAAATTTGCATTAGGCACAACCGTTGAGAAAGTCAGCAAAATTAATGATGGCGAAGATTATGCGATTACACTCGCAAATGGCCAAACTTTGGTAGCAGACATTGTTCTTTCAGCCATTGGTTTACAGCCAAATATTTCACTTGCTAAAAGTGCAGATATTCAAACAAGCCGTGGAATTATTACCAATAGTTTACTTGAAACGAATCAAGCCGACATTTATGCAATTGGCGATTGTGCAGAAGTAAATGGCACGCTACTTCCATATGTAATGCCAATTATGCAACAAGCTCGTGCTCTTGCAAAAACCCTCAGCGGACAACAAACTGCCGTACACTACCCTGCTATGCCCGTTGCAGTAAAAACTCCTGCAGCTCCACTTACAGTATTACCGGCACCAGTAGATGTAGAAGTGAACTGGGAAACAGAAGAGTTCGACGATGGTATGCTTGCTAAAGCAATTGACAATGAAGGAACATTGCGTGGTTTCGTATTGTTAGGTGCAACAGCAGGTAAGCAACGCTTAACTTTAACAAAGCTTGTTCCAGATCTTATTCCAGCCCAAGCATAAGGTTTGAATCAGGAATACTCTTTTGTGAGTATTCCTTTAAGGAATGAATAACATGAATAGTGCCTTACAGTTTAACATTTCGCCCTACACATCTTTCATGCAAGAAACCAAAGTCAACTTAGGCAATGGTATTGAGCTACATGTAGAAGTAGGTGGAAAACCGGAACATCCAACCATTTTGCTGATTATGGGTCTTGGGGCTCAAATGCTTTTCTGGCCAGATTTCTTCTGTAAATCACTCATTGATCAAGGTTTTCGTGTTATTCGTTTTGATAACCGTGATATTGGCCTTTCTTCAAAAGTACGTCATGAAGGTAAGCGTTTAAATACTGTTAAATTGATGGGTCGCTTTGCACTCGGTCTAAGTAATCAAGGGGCACCTTATACCCTGCACGATATGGCAGATGATGTATCAATGCTCATTGACCGTTTAGGCGTGGCTAAAACACATGTCATTGGTGCATCAATGGGTGGGATGATTGCTCAAATTCTTGCAGCAAAATATCCTGAAAAGGTTGAGAAATTGGGGCTCATGTTTACAAGTAATAATCAGCCTTTTTTACCCCCTCCTTTTCCAAAACAGCTTTTGAGTTTAATTGGCAAACCTGAGTCACGTGACGAAGAAGGTATTGTTAATCACAGTTTAAAACTATTTCAATTGATTGGTTCACCTGGTTACGTCAACCAGATTGAAGCAATGCAAACTGCACGCAAACTTTATCAACGTAGCTATTATCCTGCTGGTGTACTTCAACAGTTTTTAGCAATATTATGTACAGGCTCCTTACTTCAACTGGACCGTGAAATTAAGCAACCAGCGTTAGTCTTACATGGCTCTTGTGATCGCTTACTTCCACCTAGTCACGGTAAGGCCGTAGCAAAAGCAATTTCCGGTGCTAAGTTTGAATTAATTGATGGAATGGGGCATGATATCCCTGCACATTTTATTCCACAACTTAGCGGTTTATTTGCGCATCATTTTAAATCATCATACTAGGACACTATGGCTGCATTACCCTCACTAAGACAGCTATCATATTTAGTTACGTTGTCGGAAACTTTGCATTTTACTGAAGCAGCACGCCGCTCTTTTGTCACGCAATCGACGTTATCAGGCGGCATCATGGAGCTTGAACGGTTATTAGGTGGCGTTCTGGTAGAGCGTGACCGTCAGAATGTGCGTTTAACACCCTTAGGTGAACAAGTCGTTGCTCGTGCCCGTGTACTACTAGCAGATGCTCAAGATTTAATGCGTTTGAGCCGTGAAATGAGTGAACCGTTAACAGGTGATTTGCATTTGGGAGTTATCCCAACCATTGCACCTTTTATCCTGACACGGTTACTTGATGAAGTGCATCAGCAGTTACCTAAAATTCAATTGCATCTGCATGAAGCTCAAAGTGAAAAAATTGTAGAGCGTCTAGAACACGGTAATCTAGACATGATTGTTCTTGCTCTACCATTTGATACCAGAGGCCTAAAAGTCGCTGAAATTTCGAAAGAAAATTTGTACCTTGTGTGTAGTAAGCAAGATGCAAATGCTTTACAAGCAAACTCTCTAGATGACCTTGATTTATCAAGATTAATTCTGCTTGAGGAAGGTCACTGTTTACGCGACCATGTTTTAAGTGCCTGCCCTATCGGTGAACGTAAAAACGACAACCGTTTAAAAGCAAGTTCTTTACCAACTTTAGTTGAAATGGTTTCTTCTGATTTAGGCTTTACGCTTTTACCAGAAATTGCAATTGAAAATAGTATGATCAAATTTAATGATCAGATTACTGCAAAACCAATTGAAGATGCCCCAAGCCGTACTTTAGCACTCGTTACTCGTAAAAGTACGCCGCTACAAAGTGAATTTGACGTATTACTGCAAATTATGCAGAAAATCACAACAAACCTACATGAATAAAAAAAGGAGTCTTCGGACTCCTTTTTATTTTATTGAGCGGTAAGGGATGCCCACTTAAACACCCAAGCAGATTGCATATTCAAACTAGGATCGGCGACAATTTTTTCTCTAATAATTTGTGCTATAGCATAGTCGTTGGCCGGATCTATCATAACCCGTATTCCTTTAGTGGTTGAACTAGTTACGACCTTATAACCTTTTGCTTCAAGCTGTGATTGAATCCTATTGGCTTTATTTTGATTAGAAGCTAATGCAACTTGTACCATCCATTTTTTTTCACCATTTTCCAAAATTTCTTTAGCAATCGCAGCATCAAGTTGTTTTTTATTTTCAGAATTTTTCTTTTCTTCTAATTTCTTTGTGTGAACATCCTCAGTTTTCTTTTGAGCTAAAAACTCATCTTGCTTTTGTTTTCTTTTTTGAATGATTATTGCTTTATTCCTTACCTCACTCTTTTTATTTTTATCATTAGAAGCTAATACAAAATAAGGATATACCCCTTGGTCATCAAATCTTTGAAATACGATGATATCCCCATAACACTTCTGATCTGCGTAAGCGGTCACTGGCATTATCCCCAAAATTATTTTAAAAAGTAAACTTCTAATAAAGCATTGCATCTTATTCATTTACCAAAGTTAAGTATATTTAATGCGGCGTATTAAAGTAGATTTCTCCTGATTTGTATATTCTTAAAATTCAATGTTTTATGGCAAAAATCACATATTTTAAAAACATATTGCTGTGCTTCAAATTATTATCGTTTATCCAACAACCATTTAGAAAAACTAACTAAATTACTTTGAATTTCAGTAAATTAAAAAGCCGACATTTTGTCGGCTTTTTTAATTAAATTTAAAACTTATTATTTAATCATTTCTAATAATGCCCTTTGAGCATTATGTAGTTTTTCACCCTCTGCGGGCTCAGCACGTACCCAAGTACCATCGGCTTGCAATAACCAAGCCTGTTGATTATCTTGTAAATAGTTTACTAATCCTTGTTGATAGATACGCTTTTTCAAAACAGGATCTTCAATAGGGAAACATGCCTCAACACGATTAAATAAATTACGATCCATCCAGTCTGCACTTGAACAATAGATACGGGCATCACCATTATTGCTAAAGTAATAAACACGCGTATGCTCAAGGAAGCGTCCTACAATTGAACGTACACGAATATTTTCTGATAAGTTAGGTAAACCTGGACGTAAACAGCAAATTGAACGAATAATCAGATCAATTTGAACACCCGCTTGAGATGCTTCATATAATTTATTGATCAATTGAACTTCCGTTAAGGCATTCACTTTCACAATGATTTGAGCTTTACGTCCTGCCTTAGCATTGGCAATTTCGTCATCAATAAAGTTGATGAGCTGAGCATGTAAGGTAAATGGTGCATGTAATAGCTTTTTCAATTTCGCCATTTTGCCCATACCCGTGAGTTCTTGGAAGATACGGTGCACGTCTTCACACAGATCTTTATCGGTCGTCATAAGACCATAATCGGTATAAATTCGAGCATTCATTGCATGGTAGTTACCAGTGCCTAAATGAACGTAACGCACAAGTTTATTGTTTTCACGGCGCACCACCATAATCATTTTGGCGTGAGTTTTATAACCTACGATACCGTAAACAACGACAGCCCCCGCTTCTTGTAAAACGTTAGCAACTTCAATATTTGACTCTTCATCAAAGCGAGCACGCAATTCAATAACCGCGGTCACCTCTTTTCCATTACGTGCCGCTTCTGCCAAAATCTGTACAATTTCAGAGTCAGCACCACTACGGTAAAGTGTCTGCTTGATTGCCAAGACTTGTGGATCGCGAGCAGCTTCACGAAGTAACTGAATCACGGGAGCGAAAGATTCAAACGGATGATGAAGCAAAATGTCTTGCTTCTGCATTGCAGAGAAAATGCTCTCGGTCTTTTTAAACACTTTAGGCACAACCGGCGTATGTGAGTCATAACGCAAATGAGGACGTTTAAAATTTGAAACCAGACGAGCCAAGTTTACAGGACCATCAACTTTATATAATTGCTCATCGGTTAAATCAAATTCTTCTAATAAGTACTCGTAAATATGCTGCGGACAGTTATGAGTTACTTCTAAGCGAACAGCACGACCAAAACGTCGAGAACTTAATTCGCCTTTTAAAGCTTTAGCTAAATCTTCAACATCCTCATTTAATGCCAAGTCCGCATTACGTGTAACACGGAATTGATAACATCCCGTTGCTGTCATTCCAGGGAATAAATCGGACACATGCTCATGAATAATTGCAGATAGCATGACGTGATGTTCTTTACCACCCGTTAACTCATCTGGCAATCGGACAACACGAGGTAATGAACGTGGTGCTGGTACCACAGCTAAATCAATTTGACGACCAAAAGCATCTTTACCTTCTAGGGTAATAATAAAGTTTAAGCTCTTGTTTACGAGACGTGGGAACGGATGCGCTGGATCTAAGCTAATTGGAGTTAATACAGGTGCAACTTGCTCTTGAAAATACTTCTTAATCCAAGCCGACTGAGCTGGGGTTAGTTCACCACGGCGAAGGAAGCAAATATCTTCTTCACGCAACTTAGGTAAAATTTCTTCATTTAAAATACGATATTGACGTTCAATCGCAGCATGAGCAGTTTCAGAGATTTTTTGTAAGACTTGTCGTGGAGTCAAACCATCAGGGCTACGACTCTCATTACCTAGAGAAAATTGCTCCATCACCCCCGCAACACGAATTTCGAAAAACTCGTCTAGATTACGTGAAAAAATGAGCAAGAAATTCATTCGCTCAAGTAATGGATGTAAAGGGTCTACCGCTTGCTCCAATACACGCAAATGGAAGTCAAGAATAGACAATTCACGATTTATATAACGGTCATTATAACTATATTCTGTAGGGGGCGTTGGTGTAATCGCTGTATTCATGTCTAACTCAATTCTCTATCCAGCCAAAATCTCTATAAAACAGTATGCTGCAAAAATATGACAATTTGGTAAAAACTAAAAAATTAACACATCTTTAAACATCATTATTCAGGAATCTGGGTACTATTCATATAACGTAAAATAACGCGTTTTCTATATTGTAGTTTACGATCGTTACGGTGGTCTTGATAATATTTCGGATCAGGCAATAACGCAGCTAAAAAGGCTGCTTGTTCACGCGTTAAGCTTCTCGCACTTTTACCATAATAATATTGAGCTGCTGCTTCAACACCATATCGATTTTTGCCAAATTCAACAGAGTTCATATACACCTCAAGAATTCGGCGTTTTGACCACATTCGCTCCATCATCCAAGTTGCGATAGTTTCTTGGCCTTTACGAATAAACGAACGCTTATTGTATAAAAACAAATTCTTTGCAAGTTGCTGAGACACAGTAGATCCACCAGCAACAACCTCTCCTTCTTCATTATTACGCTCTAGAGCAAAACGGATGCCATCCCAGTCAAAACCATGATGATGGATGAATTTTGCATCTTCCCCAGCTAAAATCGCATGTTTGAAATTGTCGCTAATATCATCATAGTCAAGCCATTCATGAATGATCGGCTCAGATGTATCTGACCAATAATCAATTCGCATAAACATGGTGGTATCAACTTCATGTGTACGCCACCAAACCAAACTTGAGAAAATCCAAAGTTGAATAAGGAGAATTGCCCCAATAAAAATTAACAACACGCGAACAATAAAAGCTTTCATGTTCGTCCTGATCTCCTGTATTCAACTTTTTTCATGTTAAGCTGTTAAGCATGTTCATATATAACAAAAGCATAGCATGACTCAATATCAGCCTCCGCACATTAATCGTAAACTCAATGTACAAACTTGGTGGCTGACCGCCTTACTGATCTTGATTAATGTAAGTTTGTTTGTCTGGCAAATTGCGACTGGTGTCGATATTAGCGACCCAGCCATGAAAGATGCTATTCATTGGGGCGCTGATTTTACACCACTTACTTTTACTGGGCAGCCCGAACGCTTATTTAACAGCATGTTTTTTCATTTTGGTCTTGTTCACCTCATGCTTAACATGTGGGCCCTCTATATTTTCGGTAATGTAGCTGAGTCACTATTTGGTCGCTTCTATTTTATAGGTATGTATTTACTTGCTGGCTTATTTGGTAGCCTTCTCAGTAGCTATATGACCATTCAAAATGGGCATGAATTACTGCAACATTTCGATCAAAGTTTACTTCCTCATGTCAGTGCAGGTGCTTCGGGTGCCGTGATGGGATTAGGTGCTGCGTTAACAGTACTTTCTCTATTTCCCCCGCTGCCTCATCAAGCCTACATACTCGATAAAAAAGCATTATTAATGATTATGGCCATCAACCTTGTTTTTGGCTTTGTCGCAACGGGTATTAATAATGCCGCGCATATTGGCGGCATGATTATTGGAGCATTCCTTGCACTAATGTGGTACTTAAGCTATGTCAGCAAATTAAAAGCTATACTTAAAATTTTCGGCCTATTAGGCGCAGTAATTATTACCGGTGGTTTTTATATGTACTGTGTACAAATCAATTCACCGTTACTTCCACTATGGCATGAAATCATTATCCAGAACCCTGACATTATTCCTTAAACTACACTTGGTTTAATTCTCTTAAACTTTGTAAAGGTGGCAAATTACAGAGATAGCCTAGTCGATAACGACCAATCAGCGCACAAACCAGCATCATGCCAATTGGTAAAATCAGCCATATTTCAATATGCCACTGTATTGCCATATTCATTTTATAGCTTGCGATCGCACTAATCACTTCTGCAAAACAGCAGGCAACTATGCCTGCTAGCAGACCTAAGAAACCAATCTCAAAACTGAGCATTTGCTTCATTTTATTTTTAGATAAACCAAATGAGCGCAGTAAAGCAACCTCACGGCGTCGCTCGTCCATTAACAGGTTTAAACATGCAATCAGTACCAATATTCCAGAAAAACCGACTAACGCTGCCAGTACAGTTACTATTTTGACCAAAACATTCATTAAGCGTTTTACTTCATCTAAAATCCGGTCAACATCAATAAATACTGTATTTGAGAACTGCTGAATAATAGTGATCATTTTAGGTTGATCTTGCTTAGGCACATAGAAACTACCTAAATAACTTCCAGCATTTTCGTCTAAGGTTTTAGGTGAAAAAATAAAGAAAAAGTTAGGGCTAAAACTTTCCCACTCGACACTCCGGAAATTCACAACTTTGGCTTGTAGTGTACCTTCAGGCAGGCTAAAGGTAAGCTTGTCTCCAATTTGGATTCCCAAACTTTCGGCAGTTTTACTTTCGACTGAAACTTGTCCTATGCCATTAAACTGGGCTTGACCATTTGTAATGACATTGTCATTTGGTAGTAAATCTGATTGAGTCAAATTCAGTTCACGGCGTAAAGAATTATTTTGCTTTATAGCCTCTTCTGAAAAAGGTACATCATTTTTAGCCAGTAATCGGCCACGAATATTGGGGTATAACGGGGTGCTTTGCCAACCATGTTGCTTTAACTGTTGCTCAAAGGTTTTTAAATCAAATGGAGGCAATCCATAAACAAATTGATTCGGTGTTCCTTCCGGAAGTTGTTGTTGCCAACGCTCTAATAAATCTGTTCTTAATACACTGAGCACTGTAATGAGGCTTAAGCCTAAAGCCAATGCAGTAATTTGTAAGGCACTTTGTGATGGCGAACGAATATAAAAAGACAAACGATTTTTCAGCTTTTTTAAGCTACGAAGCAATAGCCAAACAACAGTGTAAAGCAAAATACAAAGAACAATAATTGCTGCTAAAACCAGAATGCTGAGCATTAAGTTTTCACTCAATACCAAACTAAAAACGACTAGGCTAGTGATTCCTGCAAAAAACATAAAAAATAAAGATTTGCGAGATTTGGCTTGCTCGCGAATAACTCGAATTGGAGGTGTATTTAAAAGCTCCCAGATGCTTGGCAAAATAAAACCAAGCAGCACAATCACGCTGGTAAAAATAGCAATTGGTAAAGGACCGATTAAAAGAGGTACAACCGAAAAACTTAACTCTAATTGAGGGATCAATTGCAGCATAAGTTGCAGCAGGCCAAACCCCATGATTAAACCTAATAGGCTTCCCAGCACAATTGAAATCGCACTGACAATACAAAGCAATCCAATATATGCCCACAAGATTTGGAATTTACTAGCGCCTAAGCATCTAATAAGTGCAATGTGATCTTGGTTTTGTTGAACATAACGTTGACTCGTTAAAGCGATGGCAATACCACACAATAAAATCGTTAAAATATTGGCCAATTGCAAAAAAGTATCTAGGTTTTCAAGCGGACGTAATAACCTACTGTTCGATTCACTTGCATCACGTAAACGCAAGCCAGCCGTTTCATCTACATCTTTAGAAGGTTCATGCTGTTGCTTAAATTGCTTTGAAAATGACTGAACCTGTTCAGGGCTACCTGCCATTAATAAACGATAGTCAATTCTGCTCCCTGTCTGAATCGCATGAGTCTTAGCAATATCGGCTTGATGAATAATAACGGTTGGCGAAAAGCCTGAAAAACCGAGTTCCTGATTTGAATCACGCACAATCACGCCACTAAAACGGAAGGTACCATCAGCAATAGAAACAGTATCTCCTCGCTTTACTTTAAGTAAATCTGCTGCTCTTTGACTTAACCAAACTTCACCAGATTGAATCGCTTGAGTTTTTGGCGAAATTTCAAGCTGTCCTCTGAGTGGAAATAAAGGCTCAATTGCCTTTACATTCACCATGACAAACTGATCTTGGGTATGTGCCATCGAGCTAAATATAGTGACATTAGTTTGCTTTAAACCAAGCTGCTCAGCTTTCTTTTTCCACTGCTGTTCGATAGACTCGTTATTCGACAGAACTAAATCAGCACCCAGCATTTGTGAAGCTTGCAGACTGACTGCATTTTTAACTTGGTCATTACTAAATTTCAGGGCAGTTGTTGCACTGATCGCAAGCGATAGGGCAATAATGAGTAGATATAATCCACCGGTACGAAAACTTTGTAGCAACAGAGGCTTGAGAAGATTACGCATAGTTTAACCACCCTGTACTGTCTTTAGCCGGCCATCATCTAACTCAACATGACGCTGACAAAGGGTTGCTAAATTACGATCATGGGTGACTAAAATCAGTGTTGTACCTAGTTCTCTGTTTAAATCAAAGAGTAAGCTTTCAATTTCTTGTGCTGTCTGACCATCTAGATTTCCAGTCGGCTCATCAGCAAAAATAATTTGTGGTTCTGCAATAAGAGCGCGTGCAATCGCCACACGCTGTTGCTCGCCACCAGATAAGACTTTGGGCGTTTGTTCAACTTGACGACTCAGCCCAACTCGATGCAACCAATCTAAAGCTTTTTTCTCAGCTGTTTTATAATCAAAATCTTTACGTAATCGTAAAGGTAACATCACATTTTCAAGCGCACTCAACTGAGGCAGAAGTTGAAAAGACTGAAATACAAAACCAATATGCTGCATTCTGATTTGGGCACGTTGTTCCTCTGTTAACTGATGTACAGCTTGACCACACAACCAGACTTCACCTTCAGACGGTTGATCTAAAGTCGCCAAAATTCCTAGTAAGGTTGATTTACCTGAGCCGGAACGTCCCGTAATTGCTACCTGTTCCCCTTCAAAAATCTCTAAATCAATATCTTTTAAAATCGTAAACTGATTTTGGTTAATCTGAATAGTTTGTGTAACTTGATGGGCAGCAATGATGGGTTGTGGCATGATGTGAAAAGTCCTATGTATTCAGAATCAGGGTCGAAGTACAAATGTCTAAATCTTTTTTGATTGGTTCTAAAAGCATCATGCTCATCTCATTAAGTATGTTGCCTATGCTTGTATCGGCGAAAACTATTTTAATTTTAGGAGATAGTATTAGTGCCGGTTACGGAATTGATCCCAAACAAGGTTGGGTGCAATTACTGCAAAAACGCTTAGACCAACAGTATCCCAAACAACACAAAGTGGTCAATGCAAGTGTTAGTGGAGAAACAACAAGCGGCGCTTTAGCCCGATTACCTAAATTATTGCAGACCTATAAGCCGAATGTGGTCGTGATTGAATTAGGTGGAAATGACGGCTTGCGTGGGCAACCACCTCAAATGATTCAAAAAAATCTGGATCAGCTCATTCAATTAAGCCAAAAACAAAAAGCCAAAGTTATTCTTTTTGGCATGAAGATTCCGCCAAATTATGGTGCTGCGTATAGCAAAGCTTTTGAAAATAATTATAAAGTCGTAAGCCAAAAACATCAGGTGAAACTACTACCGTTTTTTCTAGATGGTGTTGCTGGTCAAAAACAGCTTATGCAAAATGATTTGATTCATCCCAATGCTCAAGCGCAGTCAAAACTACTTAATTTAGCTTACCCATATATAAAAGGTGCCCTATAGGCACCTTTTATCTTTAAATATTCTTTTTAATATGATCAGAAATCAAAAAAAGTAACTTCACCAGTTTCGAGTGAATATTCTGCACCGACAACAATCAACTCACCTTTTGCAATCAGGCTCTCTAACACCGCTGAACCATGGCGTAATTGATTTACCGAAGCAAAAACGTTTGAACGCACCGCATGACATGATAATTTTTTCAAATCATTTTTTAAATCAGTCTGCATTAAAATTTCAACTGATGGACGAACGCGGTTCACAATCGACATTAGGTTAGATGATGGCGGGTGATCAGGATTCATTAACGTATCAATTGTCGCCTGAATTGCGCCACAATGACTGTGTCCTAATACAACTACAACCGGGCAGTCATAACGCTCTGCTGCGAACTCGACACTACCGACTTGTGAAGGTGCAACCACATTACCAGCAACACGGATTACAAATAAATCACCAAGACCTTGGTCAAATACCATCTCTGCTGGAACACGAGAATCTGAGCAGCCAAGTACAATTGCAAACGGATTTTGATCCTTTGCCATTTCAGCGCGTTCTTGATGAGATAAGGTTTTTGCAAGGGAAGTATTTCCATTTACAAATCGTTGATTGCCGGCTTTCAGACGATCTAAAACTTCTTGCGCAGTAGGCATTTTATATTTCCATTGTTTTTTCAAGGTTGGAAATCATTTTAATGTGTCAAAATTTGAATGTCACTGACAAAAAATAAATCCTTTTCTATGAAAAAATTTAAAAATACTTAACCTGTTTTAATGTAGAGCTCACTGCATATTCGCTACTGTTTAGTGAAAAAATAGACATACTTTGGTTCTCGGATTGACTATAATTTTCTTCATTCTAAACATTTGGCAAATGACTCATTGGCAAAGTTTTTCAATAATTTTTCAAACTCGCTTAAGCTTCAAGGATGAAATCTATGACAAGGGTGTCCACATCAATTAAGGCCTCTATGAAAAAAACTGCTACCGCCCTGACATTGGCTTGTAGCTTATTGTCAGTGATGAGTATTTCTCAAACACAGGCAGCCGATAATATTGATGTGACGTTCCAGAATGTTTTACAGCAAGAACGTAGCTGGGCAGGTTTACAAAGTAAAAACTTAAAAGTCGGTGATGTGACTTGGTCATATAGCGAAGGCGGCTCCACAACAAAACCGACTTTACTGCTTATTCATGGCCTAGCAGGCAGCCGTGATAACTGGAACCGAGTGACTCGTTATCTCACCACAAATTATCATGTCATTATTCCCGATTTGCCGGGTAGTGGCGAAACTATCGTTCCACAAGATTTCGATTATTCAGTACCAAATCTTGCTGAAAAGTTACGTCGCTTTGTTGAGGCTGCAAATTTAAAAGGTCCAATTCATATTGCTGGGCACTCACTCGGCGGCTCTATTGCCCTACTCTATGCCGGACAATATCCATTTGAAACCAAAAGTCTATTCTTGGTGGATAGCGGCGGTATTTTTCGCTCAGCCAATACAATTTATTTAAAAGATCCTGCTTACCTAAAACAACTTTTAGTCTCTAAAAAAGGTGACTTTAATTATTTATTAAAACAAACCATGTTTAATCCTCCGTTTATTCCTAAAGAGTTTCTTCAAGCTCAAGAAAAGTTGATGATTGATCAGGCACCTCAAACACAAAAACTGGTTGATCAATTGATTGCACTTAATAAAGTCTATACACCAGACTCATTTGCGGTACTTACCAAAACAATCGATGCACCGACGCTCATTTTATGGGGTAAACAAGATAAGATTATTAATGTTGAAGTAGCAAGTGAACTAAAACGACTTTTAAAGAATGCTCAGCCTCCAGTTATTTTAGAAAATGTAGGCCATATGCCGATTTTAGAAGCAGAACAATTGGTTATGCAACAATATCTACCGTTTTTACTTAAAGTAGAAACAAATCAGTCGTCAAAAACGACCACACCTTAAATAAAACTTCGGACTTGTGAGACCTTATGTCTACCCAACCACTTATTGAAAAACTTATTGAAGCTCATCTAGATTTTTTAGATGAGCAATTTGCTCAGACTCAGGTGATCCAGCAAGAGTTTGAGCAATTTTATCATTGGTTGGGGAGTCGGCAATTACAGCATCTGTGGACTTTTGAACAAATTCAACAGCTCATTCAAAAGCAGATTTTAGATACGCCTGCTTCTGATTTTCTAATTGAACAAATTGCTGAGCATATTCGCTTTGCATTAATTCATCCTGCAAATGACACCGCAACTATTGAGGATGTTATTCCTGTTTTAACGATTGATAGAATTGCACAATACGTTGCGAGTAAAGAGCAGCACCGTAAAAAGCTCATTAAAACAATTGTGAATAATCCTGCTTTTTCGACCCTACTCACGCAACTGATTCAGCAAACAATGCATGATTATTTAGATGAATCCATGTCAAAACGCGTACCTGGTGTAGGGCGTTTTATGAAAATGGGGAAATCTGTTTTAGAAACAGTAACCGATTCCAATCTGGACGATACGATTAATCATTATTTGCAAAAGAATATTCTAAAACTCAGCCAAATGAGTGAGCGTGTTTTAAACCAACATTTTGACAATGATAAGCTCTACCATTTTCAGGCAAATGTTTGGCATAAAGTTAAAACTATGCGACTTTCTGTTTTAAAAAATTATGTAGAAACTCAAGACTTATCAAAAACGGTTGGTTTAGGGCATGAAATATGGGACCACATTCGCCAAACTGATTATTTAAAACAACAAGTACATGATGGTATCTATACTTGGTATGTACGTAATCAAGAGCGTAGTTTTGATTTATTGCTCCGTGACCTCAATATTGATGAAAGCTTAGTGCAACATGAGCTGACCACGTTACTTGTGCCTGTATTACAGCAGTTAATTACAACAGGACATTTAAGACGCCGTGCCCGTGTGTACTTAGAAAAATTCTATTATTCTGAAAAAGCATTAGATATTTTAAATAACAAAGGCGCTTAGAGCGCCTTTGTTATTTATATTGATTAGAAAGAATATTTTAAAGAAGCGTAATAAGCTCGACCTGGTTCATTATAAGTTTGGCTGATTGAATTACTATCTCTTAAAATTTGTTTATCAAACAGATTACTTACACCAACACGCGTACTTATATTGTCTGAAAATTTATAACCAACATTAATTCCAGCGGTACTATAGCTTTTTACAGTACTTGGCTTGAGCGCAGAATCTGCTCCACCTGAACCAATACCAGATTCGATTCTACTTTCTGCAAACTGGCGTGATTTTTGACGGCCATATTGAGTGAACACAAAATTCACATCTAACTGATCTGTGATGTCATAATCAAAAATTGAGTTAATTGTATAAACTGGAACTAAAGATAATGGATTACCTGTTTGTTTATCTTTTGAATCCATCATATACGTAAAGTTGTTAGTCCAGCGGATATTACCGAAATCTAATCCTAAGCTTCCTTCAAAACCTTGAATTAATGCTTTAGGCGTATTTTCCCAACGTAAGATATTCCACTTAGTATTGGTCACAGCTCCTGTATTTGCATTGGTGCTTGAACCATCAACTGTTCCAACAACATTTGTACCAGCCACAATTTTATCTTTATAGTCATTGCGGAACCAAGTTAAGCTCGCATTCACGATGTCTTTTTGGAACTGGATACCGAGCTCTTTGTTAACCGAAGTTTCTGGTTTTAAATCACCATTACCTTGTAATAAGCAACGTGACTCAATATTGGCCGGACAACCATTGCCATTTGTACTTAATAAATACCCTTCGGCATTTTGATACATATTCGGTGCTTTATAAGCTTTTGCTACCCCACCTTTTAAAGTGAAATAATCGTTAAGTCTTTGGGTAATATTTAAGCTTGGACTCCAGTTAGAACCAGATTTACTATGGTCATCAAAACGCAGACCTAACACGACATCTGTGCTCTCTGTGAGTTTCAAGTTATCTTCAATATATGCAGAAGCAATACGTGACTCCATTTTACTGCGATCGCCTTTAGCCAATTGATCGCCATAGCCTGAACCACTACTGTCTTTTCCTTGATTTGTCGACACATTATCTTTAAATCTGTCTTCAACCCATTCAGTACCAAGTGTTAATACATGCAGCACATAATATTCAAAAGGAATATTGGCTTCACCATTAAATCGAAGAGTTTCTAAACGTGAAGTGGCTTTATCATCAAGATTATTAATTTTTCCTTCTGTGCTGCCACCAAGGCCTTCTGGAAGACGTTTATTATGCGTTTTGTCATATTGAGCAACGAGCTTACTCTTACCCCAAGACCAATCACCCTCATGTGTTAATGCATAGCTATCACGGTACATAGTATTGGTTTCTTTACCAATAAGTTCTGAAAGAATCGCATCCGCCTCAGCATTTGCATTTAACTGAGAGTCACCAGAATAAATATTACCTTGTTTGCTAGAAGAGACATCAAGCAAAATAGTTTGCTGATCTGTTGCCTGCCAAGCTAAACGACCTGAAATATCTTTATTTTTAACGCCTTCACGCCCAGCTGCGGTACTACCAATTGATTTATTAATGTCAACATCGTCAGCTTCTGTTTTATTGTAATTACCATATAAACGATAAGACAAAACATCTTTAATCAGTGGCCCACTTACGTTAAAACCAACACGATTTGATGCGCCTTCTTTAGAGTCTTCAGGTTGCGATGTATAAAATTCTACTGAGCCATGGGTTTCATTAGTCACTTTTTTAGTAATGATGTTAACCACACCACCTGCCGCACCAGAGCCATAACGAGCTGCTGCTGGACCACGTAAAACCTCAATCGACTCGATTGCTTCTGCTGGCACCCAGTTTGAGTCACCGCGTGTATCACGCTCTCCTTTCCAGCCATAACGAACTGAATTACGAGAGTTAATTGGTTTTCCATCTACTAAAATAAGCGTGTTTTCGGGCCCCATTCCACGAATATCAATTTGTCTATTATTGCCACGCTGCCCTGTTGCGCTGTTACCTGTTAAGTTGACACCAGGCATACGGCGCACATAATCAGAAATATCATTACGAACTGGTAGTTTTTCTAAATCTTCTTGGGTGATTACTGATACACCGAGCGACTGCTTCACTTGCTCTTCAGCTGTTACAAAAATTGTTTCCAATTTCACAGGTTCAGCAGGCTTTTCTAATGCTTGTTCAGCTTGTTCTTGCTCATTTTGTGCAGCATAAGCCATAGACATCATACTTGCCAGTACTGAAACAGAAAGCACTGACTGGATAATACGCTTCGACATAAGTATTCCCAATATATTGATTTATTAAACATCTCTCATTTTCAGTTTCGCATTGTAACAAAGATAAATAAAATTACAAATGTTATTGATAATAATTATCATTATTTATATTGAATAATAAAAAAACCTCACTGCGAGGCTTTTTTATTTCACTTTTCAAATAATTTGATTATTTGAAATAAGCACCTTCAGCTTGTGTATGGTCTGTTTGGTCAACCACACGTTGAAGCTCAGGAATGTTCTCTCTTAAAGTAGTTTCTACACCTTGTTTCAAGGTAACATCAATTGCAGAACAACCTTGGCAACCACCACCAAATTTCAATACAGCAGTTAAACCATGTTCTGGATCATCTTGTACTTCTACCAAGCTACAATTTCCGCCATGCCCTGCAAGACCTGGGTTAATTTCTGCCTGAAGAATGTAAGTAATACGTTCTTCAATCGAAGCATCTGGACCAACACGTGGAACTTTAGAGTTTGGAGCACGGAAAGTGAGCTGACCACCAAAACGGTCCTTGTTGTAATCGATTACGGCATCTAAAAGATAAGGAATAGATGGCGCATCAATATATGCAGGAAAATCAGGATAGTCCTGTTTATAATCCGTTGGGATCACTTCTTCTGGCGCACTATATGCCATACAGCATTCCGCACGTGGCGTACCCGGATGCTCAACAAAAATTCGAACGCCAATTCCCGGAGTATTTTGCTTCGTTAGTAAATCGTGCAAATACTCTTGTGCAGATGGTGTAATCAAAAGGTTTGGAATTTCTTCTGCAATAGCAGTGTTGGTGTTCTCAGTCGACATAACAATATTCCTCAAGCTGATGCCTTTATATTAACCGAAGATGAGGTGGATTTAAAAAAAATCAACTAAATTTGTCGGATTTATACACAACAGGGTTTCAAGTTAAGTTTTTAATGGCATTATTGAGCTCAGTATTGATCATTTTTTAAATATTTCTTATGTTGCATTTGCCGTTTAACCATACAGTTACTCTTATTATTATTACGGTCATTATTTCTTTACTTGCTTTTAGCAATCAAAATGTAATGAACCGATTGATTTTTTGGCCGCCTGCAATGCAACGTGGACAAATTGATCGATTCATTACTCATGGCTTTATCCATGCCGACGGAACACATCTACTTTTCAACATGATTACCCTGTTTTTCTTTGGCAGTATCATTGAAAGTTTTTACCGCCAATATTTCTATGACATGGGTTTTGTGTTGTTCTATTTAGGTGGCTTAATCTTTGCGATTTTGCCAAGCTATTTACAACATAAAAATGATGCGAATTGGGCCAGCCTAGGTGCCTCAGGTGCTGTTTCAGCAGTTTTATTTGCTTATATTCTGTTTCAGCCATGGAAGCTGATTTTTGTATTCTTCATTCCTGTACCCGCTATTATTTTTGCTATTTTATATGTGGCGTATAGTATTTGGGCTGGTAAGCGTGGTAATAGCAATATTAACCATAGTGCTCATTTATGGGGTGCAGCTTACGGAATCATCGTAACCATTTTACTTGAACCTAAAGTTATTCCACATTTCTTAGACCAGCTTACTCGCCTTCCTTTTTAAAGCATATAAATCTAAGAAAAGTCCGTTATGGGCTTTTCTTTTTTTCTGATTTATTTATCTGCATAAATTCTCTGTCTTTTTTCTGATTTTCTTTGATCATTTCCTTGTTTTGTTTGCAAAAACCATCTGATTAAACTCGTGCCAATTCCTTTAATAATTCAGATGATACAATGAAGTACAAAGCAATTTTATCTAGCCTTTCTATTGCATTATTTAGCTTATCTTTGGCTGGATGTAATGACAATGTTAATCAAGAAAATGTTGTAAGCACGCCTAAGCAACCGAATATCTTATTTATTATGGCTGATGACTTAGGCTATTCAGATTTAGGAGCTTTTGGTGGTGAAATTCACACCCCTAATATTGATAGTCTGGCTCAAGAAGGACGCCTTTTAACGGATTATCATACTGCCCCGACCTGTTCCCCAACACGCTCTCAACTTATTTCCGGTACTGATCATCATTTAGCTGGTATTGGCGCAATGGCAGAACTCACCCCAGAACATTTGAAGGGACAACCAGGTTACGAGGGATATTTGAATGAACGCTCTCTATCTATCGCACAAGTACTTAAAGACAATGGTTACCGCACGTACATCAGTGGTAAATGGCATTTAGGCTTAACCCCTCAAGCAAATGCACATGCAAAAGGTTTTGATCATTCATTTACTTTATTACAAGGTCTAGACCATCATTTTAAGCAAGCACCAAGTGCATTTAAACGAAATTCAACTTATACAGAAGATGGTCAAGTTATTCCTGTTTCAGCTTTGCCTGATGACTGACTTTTTCTCTACCAACTATTTCACCGATAAATTACTAAGCTACTTAGATTCAGGCAAAAATAGTGGCAAACCGTTCTTTGCTTATGCTGCCTATACGGCGCCTCACTGGCCAATTCAAGCCCCAGCCGAATATCGTGAAAAATATCGCGGAGTTTATGATGTCGGTTACGATGCAATTCGTAATGCCCGCATTGCCAGACAAAAACAGCTTGGAATTATTCCTGCAAACTTTGATGCAGCAGAACCAATTGCGACACAAAATGCTCCACAAAAATATGGGAAATGGGATGAATTAACAGCCGAACAAAAAGCACTAGAAGCTCGTAAGATGGAAATCTATGCGGGCATGGTAGAAAATCTTGATGCGAATGTAGGCCGCATTATTCAATATCTCAAACAAAATAATCTTTATGACAATACTTTAATTCTTTGTCTCAGACAATGGTGCAGAAGGTTTTGTACGTGGCGGATATGGCAGTGAATCTGGTTTTGATAACTCGGTAGCTAATGTTGGCACACCTACTTCATATCACTATATTGGGCCACGTTGGGCCGAAGTCAGTGCGGCACCTTTCCACTTATGGAAAGATACGGCGGGCGAAGGCGCAACAACTGCCCCTGCTATTGTGAAATTACCGAACCAGAAAAAAGCAGAAGAAACCAATCATAGCTTTGCATCGGTACTCGATGTTTTCCCTACCTTACTAGAATATGCTCATATTCCAGTACCTCAAGGCCAATATAATGGCCGGGCCATTAATACGCCATCTGGGATTTCATGGAAACCTTTGCTTGAAAACAAAACCAATACTATTCGCCCTGCTAATTTTAGCTTTGCGGATGAGTTACATGGCAGCAAATATGCAAAACAAGGTGAATGGAAAATCGCACTTCAAGGGCGCCCTGAATTAGGCACAGGGACTTGGGAGCTATACAACATTAAATTAGATCGAGGAGAAAGACAAAACGTTGCTCAGCTTTATCCTGCAAAAGTTCAAGAACTCTTATCGGTCTATCAAAAATATACTGAGAAAAATGGTGTGCAGGAATATAACCCCAAATGAAATTGAAACCCTTTTTAGTCACCACCATCAGCCTGTCTATCATGACAGGGTGTAGCCAATCTTCAAAAGTTTCTGAATCAGCCCCCTCAACGCAACAGCAAACCTCTTTAGCTGATTTAGGGTCTATTGAAAAGTGTCAAAACTATACTGGTTTGCCTCAGGGTTGGCTCAAACAACCTACAGCTGGAATGGTTTTAATTGCCGATGGGAATTTTAATTTTGGTTCTGAGAAAGCCTATCCCGACGAACTTAATTTTGGAAAAAAGCAGCGGGAAGTTAAAGGATTTTGGATTGACCAAACTGAAGTTACTGTCGCTCAATTTGCAAGTTTTGTAAAAGCAACTGGCTATATTACCGATGCCGAAAAACAAAAGCAGGCCGCTGTTTTTTCACCTGATCCTGATCACCCACAGCAATGGTGGCAGCTAAAATCAGGTTACACATGGAAAACGCCAAACGGCAGTAATGGTGCTATTGCAAATCCTAATGAGCCTGTAAGGTATGTAAGTAAAAATGATGCTGAACATTATGCAGTGTGGCTAGGACGTGATTTACCAACAGAACTAGAATGGGAATATGCAGCTAAAGCCAATTCAAAGACTGATACACCTTTACATCAGGCCCCTACTGATGAACATCAACATCCGCAAGCCAATTACTGGCAAGGTGTATTTCCCTTTGAAAATCTGAACCAAGATCATTTTACTGATATTGCTCCTGTCGGATGTTTTAAATCTAACGGTTTTAAACTATTCGATATGATTGGAAATCTATGGGAATGGACATCATCTCCCTATCAGGGTGCACATGACCAGCATATGGGAAATTATTCTGATTTACGACAACAACAAATCACTAGCACGCAATATGTAATTAAAGGTGGATCTTTTCTTTGTGCACAAAATTATTGTTCACGTTATCGTAGCAGTAGTCGCTATCCTCAGGATTTTGATTTAGCCGCAACACATGTTGGTTTTCGAACTATTTTACGATCTCCTTAATCTCTTCTTAATTAAGCGCATTAAAGATATTTGTTAACCAAAATTAGATCGAAAAACAATCAAAATATTTCTATAGTACAAAGGAGAATGATAAAAAAGTGAGAACAAGATGAAAACTTTACTTCTTTGTGCCGCAGCAATTTTTACAATGTCACTATCAGCATGTGCAGTCCACACGCCCGATGGTAGTATTGTGATTGATCCCGATTCACCTCATCATAACCATCCGGGAGACTTTTGCCCACCAGGACAAGCGAAAAAAGGGCGTTGCTAAGCATAGGCTCTTTTAAAGTAATTTTTAAGTTACTCTAAAGAAATAGAATTCAATCCTGTACTGAATTGAATACTAAAAATGGAGGGTTCCAACCCAAAAATAGATGGGATGAAACTAGAAAATTATGGTGTAAAAAAGTCACCATATCCCCAAGATTTTTAAAAGACAATCTTACGTTGTCTTCTATCTAGTTTCACCCCAATTCTTTCTTATTCCGTCCGACTTTCCTTATTCCTTAAGAAAAAAGTCTAGTTTTTAATCATTTCTGTATCTCTATTATTGATACATTTTGAACATTTTACCTTCAGGCTAAAACCGATGTATTTGCTTAATACAAAATAAACATTTATGTAACGTAAGTCTATAAAAATGTTCTAAAAATGTGAAAAAAATTAAGACCAAAATGAGATGAATTTATCATAATAAGTTTCTCTTTCACGTTTCATCACATAAATAATCAATATTATTTTGTCAGTTATTGCCACTCGTTTCCTTTCATTGGCATAGATAATGTATACATCTGTATATTAACCCAGTCGTATAAACGAGATATTTTATGTCCAGCACAAGTCAAGTCGAAGGTCTGCAATTTCCGGTAAACGCCTCAACAAAAAAACAAAGTACATCTCTTACAGGTCAAGAGATTTTGTCGGAGGCCCTATCTATTGTAGATAATAAAACCGCACAACAAGTGTTGAATGAAAAAAACTGGCGAAAAAACTATCCTGTATATTTTAAAGCACTTGTTAAACAAGGGATTTCTAATATCAACAACCCCATTACTATCGCGAAGCAAGGATTGCATAAAGCTCACCATATTTTTGATTATTATCGTGATGGTAAACATTACCTTTTAAAAGATGCCGTTCATATTGCTTCATCCAAGCCGCTTTATACAGTAAAACTTAAAGGTGAAAGTGATGCAGCACCGGAGTGGTATGTTCCTTATAAAGGACAAAAGCTGAGTGGACAAAGCTTACTGGACCAAATTCAACGCTGGGAAGAGACTGGTATTGTTGAGCCAAGCCATGCAAAAGCACTTCGTGAAGCTATTGCTCATCCTGAATGGTTCGATTTATCTGACCGTACAATGGTGTTATTTGGTGCAGCCTCAGAAGCAGGACCACTGCCTTGGTTAGCCAAATGGAAAGCGAATATTGTTGCAGTAGATTTACCAAACCCACGAGTTTGGAGCAAAATTTTAAATACGATTCAACAAGGGAATGCTACTCTCATTGCACCAACTGTAGAGCAAGTGAATTCATCAGCAAAAGCCTCTGAATTAAAAGATAAGTTGGGAGCAAATTTACTCACTCAACTACCTGAAATTGCACAGTGGTTGGTTCAGTTTCCACAAAAATTAGATTTGGCAGCAATCGCCTATTTAGATGGTGAAAAGCATGTACGTGTTTCCATGGCGATGGATAGCATCATGCAATTCGTGAGCGAGCATAAGCCCGATACAAGCCTTATGTTTATGTGCACCCCAACTGATGTTTATGCAGTACCTAAAGAAGTTGCCGAGGCCGCACAACAAAAATTTAAATCCCGCACAAAAATGCAAAAATTGGCAGTGAAAGGTGTTTCTACACTTTCGCTCAATCGTTTTTTTCAAGCACCATACCAAGACTTGATTAAGTGTGAGAATGGCAAAACTTATGGTATTGCAGACTGTTTAGTGGTTGAACAAGGTCCAAACTATGCTTTGGCAAAACGTATTCAACAATGGCGTGCTATTTTGGCTCGCCATCAAGGCCAACGCGTTAGCATTAATATTGCTCCATCGACAACGACTCACTCAGTAACTAAAAATCCACTATTGAAAGCTGCTTTTAATGGCGCAGAGCTTTTTGACGTAGAAGCATTTAGTCCTGAAACCACTAATGCCATTATGGCAGCACTCTGGATTCATGACTTAAGAAATGAGTCTTCAGTAGCGAATCCTGAAACTGTACTGGATCATCCGCTTGAACTTATGATGGAAGGTGCCAACCACGGTGGATTATGGCGTGTCGCTTATTTAGCACGGACTGCCCTACCTTTCGCTGCAATTTATGGTTTTGCTACAGAAAAACTCCCTTTTAGAAAATCATCTAAAAAATAATTTGATTAAAGCCCAATCCTAGAATTGGGCTTTTTTCTAATATGTCTTTATTTACGTTGAAAGTGTGATAGATATTTTTGCATTTCATCAGGCGGCACCATACCGCCCCCGGTAGCCCATATCACATGATTTGCCTGCTGCAACTGCTCAGCTGTTAACTGGTGTAAAGCCAAGTAAGCAGGAGTCGTCTGAACATAATACGGCCCCATCATACCTGCTGCCGCAGAAGGCTCAAGCTGAATATTCTCAGTTTGATTTAAAAGCGCAATAAGCTCATATAAACGTTCATCATGAATGGTGTAATAGCCATCAATTAACTGTTGCATAGCACGTCCGACAAAACCTGAAGCACGCCCTACCGCAAGCCCGTCTGCCGCAGTAACGTTATCAATGCCAATGTCATTAACTGAAATCTGATCATGCAAACCTGTGTGGACACCAAGTAACATGCACGGCGAATGTGTGGGTTCGGCAAAGATACAATGTACATGCTCACCAAAAGCCAGTTTTAGTCCAAAACTCACCCCACCAGGCCCACCACCGACGCCACACGGCAAATAAACAAATAAAGGGTGTTCAGCATCGACTTTAATTTGTTTTTGCTCAAATTGCTGTTTTAGGCGTATTCCTGCAACGGCATAACCTAAAAATAATGTTGTTGAGTTCTCATCATCAATGAAAAAGCAATGTGGATCTTGCTCTGCGGCTTTTCGTCCCTCTTCAACAGCTACTCCGTAATCACTGGCATATTCTACAACGTTAACGCCGAGTGAACGTAGTTTGTCTTTTTTCCACTGTCTAGCATCAGCCGACATATGAACAGTGACTCTAAAGCCGAGTTTGGCACTCATAATGCCTATAGAAAGCCCAAGGTTGCCTGTAGAACCTACCGCAATTTGATACTTAGAAAAAAATGTTCGAAATGCATCTTGATCGAGTTTACTGTAATCGTCTTCTGGTTTGAGTAGCCCCGCCTGCATGGCAAGTTTTTCTGCATGTGTGAGCACTTCATAAATGCCACCACGTGCTTTGATGGAGCCTGAAATAGGTAAATGACTATCTTTTTTCAGCCAGAATTTTCCATTAAGTTGTACTTGTTTTGCTGAAGAAAGCGCTTGTTGCATATGAGCAATTTCAACGATATCTGATTCAATTTTTCCATGTTGCGCTTGAGTTTCGGGAAACACCTTTGCCAAATAAGGTGCGAAACGCGCTAGTCTTGCTTCTGCTTCACTTACGTCCTTAGCAGTTAGTCCAACTTTTTCTAAAGCTTCTTTTAAAAGATATCGATGAGGTGTAAACCAAAATGTTTCTTGATAGGCTTGAAGTGTTTCAATAAGTGGAAATTGTTGTTTTAGCTGATCTATTTGAACCGCATTCATAATATATCCTGATATAAAATTTTAAGCCCAACCTATAAAGCTGTTTGATGGCCTATAGCAACTTATTAATTTATAGATGAATGTACATGAAAAATAGTCTCAACTTTAAAAACTAAACAAATAAAAAAGCCACTGTTCACAGTGGCTTTAATTTTTTAAATGCTTTTATACAAACTGCAAGAATAACCAGTACAAACCACCTGACAAACAGATTGTTGCAGGAAGAGTAAATACCCATGCAGATAAAATTGTTTTAACTGTATTAAAGTTTAAACCTGATTTATTCGCCACCATCGTACCCGCAACAGCACTGTTTAAAACATGTGTTGTTGAAACCGGCATACCTAAACCATCAGCAGCTGCAATTGTACTCATTGCAACAAGTTCAGCAGACATCCCTTGACCATAAGTCATGTGATGCTTACCAATACGCTCACCTACAGTCACAACAATACGTTTCCAACCAACCATTGTGCCTAGGCCAAGTGCTAAAGCAACAGCTACTTTTACCCAAGTCGGAATGTATTGTAAGAATGAATCTAAGCTACTACGGTATTCTTTCACAAGCTTTTTCTGTGAGTCATCCATTTTTGGTAAAGCATCTGCTTTATCCAAACGCTTAAACGTCGTGGTGCTTAAATACATATCATTACGAATTTCACTAATTGCAGCTTCAGGAATATCTTTTAAGTTGTTATAGCTAGAAACTCGCTCACCCAAGTGGTCAGTCATACTTGCCAATGCAGGCACGACTTCTGGAGTTTGCTGTTTAGTTTGAATATATTTAGTCAGAATAACACGTGCTTTTTCATCAGTTAATTCTGGCTGATTTTGCTTCAACAATACGGCAGTTTGAGAAGAAAGCTGATGGAATGATTGAACTTGTTGTGTATCAAGATTTTTATTTAATGAATAAGCCAATGGCACCAGACCAACCAAAATCAGCATGATGAGTCCCATACCTTTTTGACCGTCATTAGAACCATGTGCAAAACTTACACCTGTACAGGTAAAGATCAAAATTGCACGAATGATTGCTGGTGGTGGTTTATTACCTTCCGGTGGTTGGAATAATTCTACTTGGCGTTTAAAAATAGTTTTAACCAACAAGAATACAATCGCTGCAAAAGCGAAACCAATTAAAGGTGAAAATAATAATGCCTTACCGACTTTAATCACCTGATCCATATCAACACCACTGGTCGTTACGCCGGTCGATGCACTCAATAGATGGTTCATAATGCCCACACCCAAGATTGAACCAATCAAAGTATGAGAGCTAGACGCAGGAATTCCTAAGAACCATGTACCAAGATTCCAAAGAATTGCAGCGAGCAACAATGCAAAAACCATTGCGAAACCTGCACCGCTACCCATATTCATGATCAGTTCAACAGGCAGCAATGCAATAATGCCGTAAGCGACTGCACCGCTTGCAACCATTACCCCAAGGAAATTACAAAAACCAGCCCACATGACTGCAACTGGTGCTGGTAAAGCATTGGTGTAAATCACTGTTGCCACTGCATTTGCAGTATCGTGGAAGCCATTTACAAACTCAAAGCCTAAAGCAATCAAGAGTGCAGTTGATAAAAGAATAACTGAATAAAGACTCAAAGGTGGTACATGCGCTAAATCCGCACTCACCTGAAATCCAATATAAATAAGTGTTGCAACAATAATCGTCAGAAACACCGGCATAAAAAACTTAGGTGTCGGGACATGTACATTCGTCGATTTGACTTGCAGGTTTGCCGCAAGTTTTGAATCCGAAACAGGGGGTAGATTAGAATTCATGCAGACGGTAAGAGGATAAAAAAATCCTCTGTATTCTTAAATTAAATTATGACAATTATATGACAAAGCGGCGCCTGATGAAGTCAATTTTTCACATTTTGACCTCATTTGATGCACCTTTCCTCTATGATTTTTATTTTTTTATTTAAATACAATAATTTACATAAACCCCCACCCATCTATTTTATGACTATTTTTGAAGCAAAAATATCTAAAAAATTACCTAAACGAATACTTTTTAAACACCGCAACTGTCATAAAACCGAATATTGGAGATGAAATATTTCAACATCATGATCATTTTATGAATATTTGATGAAAAAACAGTCTTCATTTGTCATAAAAGCCGTTTTTTAATGAATCTATTACAATGAATGATGGGTCGTTATAGGTCATCAATTGCGCAACTATTCTGTTACAATAGCGCCGCATTTTTAAATTCATATAAAAGATCGGGGTTTTCTATGTCTACGCTTGCCACCCTAAAAGCGCTTCTTGCTAAACGCATTCTGATTATTGATGGTGCAATGGGAACTATGATCCAGCGCCATAAATTGGAAGAAGCTGACTACCGTGGTGAGCGTTTTGCCGATTGGGCACATGACTTAAAAGGTAACAATGACCTTTTGGTTCTGACACAACCTCAAATCATTCAAGGTATTCATGAAGCTTATCTTGATGCTGGTGCAGACATTATTGAAACCAACAGCTTTAACGGCACACGTGTTTCTATGTCGGATTACCACATGGAAGATCTTGTTCCAGAGATTAACCGTGAAGCAGCACGTTTGGCCAAAGCAGCGTGTGAGAAGTATTCGACTCCAGATAAACCGCGTTTTGTTGCAGGCGTGCTTGGGCCAACATCACGTACTTGTTCAATTTCACCTAATGTAAATGACCCTGCCTTTCGTAACATTACCTTTGATGAGCTAAAAGAAAACTATATTGAAGCGACTCATGCGTTGATTGAAGGCGGTGCAGATATCATTTTGATTGAAACCGTATTTGACACATTAAACTGTAAAGCTGCGATTTTTGCGGTAAAAGAAGTCTTTAAACAGATTGGTCGCGAATTACCAATTATGATTTCAGGGACCATTACCGATGCATCGGGTCGTACCTTAACAGGTCAAACTGCCGAAGCGTTCTGGAACTCTGTACGTCATGGTGACTTGCTATCGATTGGTTTTAACTGTGCGCTTGGTGCAGATGCCATGCGTCCTCACGTAAAAACCATTTCCGATGTCGCAGATACCTTTGTTTCAGCGCACCCAAATGCGGGCTTACCAAATGCTTTTGGTGAATATGATGAAACACCAGAGCAAACTGCAGCATTCTTAAAAGAATTTGCAGAAAGCGGTTTAATTAATATTACTGGTGGTTGCTGTGGTACAACACCTGATCATATCCGTGCGATTGCCAATGCGGTAAAAGATATTGCCCCTCGTCAAGTTCCTGAAACTGTACCTGCATGCCGTTTGAGTGGTTTAGAACCATTTAATATTTATGATGACTCATTGTTCGTTAACGTGGGTGAACGTACTAACGTTACAGGTTCGAAAAAATTCTTACGCTTAATCCGTGAAGAAAACTTTGCTGAAGCTTTAGAAGTTGCACAGCAACAAGTGGAAGCTGGCGCACAGATTATCGACATTAACATGGATGAAGGGATGCTCGATTCGCAAAATGCGATGGTGCATTTCTTAAACCTTGTGGCTTCTGAACCAGATATTTCACGTGTACCAATTATGATTGACTCATCAAAATGGGAAATCATTGAAGCTGGCTTAAAATGTGTACAAGGTAAACCCGTTGTTAACTCGATTTCTTTAAAAGAAGGTTATGACGAGTTTGTAGAAAAAGCTCGCCTGTGCCGTCAATATGGCGCTGCGATTATTGTCATGGCATTTGACGAAACAGGTCAGGCAGACACTGCTGCACGTAAGCGTGAAATCTGTAAACGCTCATATGACATTTTGGTTAACGATGTTGGCTTCCCTGCTGAAGATATTATTTTTGACCCGAACGTGTTTGCAGTAGCAACAGGTATTGAAGAGCACAATAACTATGGCGTCGATTTTATTGAGGCCACAGGTTGGATTAAACAGAACTTACCTCACGCCATGATTTCTGGTGGTGTATCGAACGTTTCGTTCTCATTCCGAGGTAACGAGCCTGTTCGTGAAGCCATCCACTCTGTGTTCTTATACCATGCCATCAAGCAAGGCATGACCATGGGTATTGTGAATGCTGGCCAAATGGCAATTTATGATGATATTCCAGCCGAGCTAAAACAAGCAGTTGAAGATGTCATCTTAAACCAAAACCAAGGTGAGTCTGGTCAGGCTGCAACCGAGAAACTACTTGAAGTTGCGGAAAAATACCGCGGACAAGGTGGTGCTATCAAAGAAGCCGAGAACCTTGAATGGCGTAATGAGTCAGTCGAAAAACGTCTTGAATACGCTTTAGTTAAAGGTATTACGACTTACATTGATGAAGATACCGAAGAAGCTCGCCTCAAAGCCAAACGTCCTTTAGATGTAATCGAAGGCGCTTTAATGGACGGTATGAACGTGGTTGGTGACTTGTTCGGGTCAGGCAAAATGTTCTTACCACAGGTTGTGAAATCTGCACGCGTTATGAAGCAAGCTGTGGCTTGGCTCAACCCGTACATTGAAGCTGAAAAAACAGGTAGCCAATCTAAAGGTAAAGTCCTGATGGCAACTGTTAAGGGTGACGTACACGATATTGGTAAGAATATTGTAGGTGTTGTACTCGGCTGTAATGGTTACGACATTGTTGACCTTGGCGTGATGGTCCCTTGCGAGAAAATCTTGCAAACTGCAATTGATGAAAAATGTGACATCATCGGCTTGTCAGGTCTGATTACCCCATCTTTAGATGAGATGGTCTTTGTTGCGAAAGAAATGCAACGCAAAGGTTTTAACATTCCTTTATTGATTGGTGGTGCGACTACTTCTAAAGCACACACAGCAGTAAAAATTGATCCTCAGTATCAAAACGATGCGGTGATTTATGTTGCCGATGCTTCACGTGCAGTTGGTGTGGCAACCACCCTACTTTCTCCTGAAATGCGTGGAAACTTCATCGCAGAACACCGTGCCGAATATGCCAAGATTCGTGAGCGCTTAGCCAATAAGCAACCAAAAGCTGCAAAGTTGACCTATGCTGAGTCAGTTGAAAACGGTTTTAAAATTGAAGAAAGCTATGTACCACCAAAACCAAATCTTTTGGGAACACAAGTCCTCACCAACTATCCTCTTGCAACGCTTGTAGAGTATTTTGACTGGACACCATTCTTCATTTCCTGGAGCTTGGCAGGTAAATTCCCGAAAATTTTAGAAGATGAAGTGGTTGGTGAGGCTGCAACAGATTTGTATAACCAAGCTCAAGCGATGTTGAAAGATATTATCGACAACAATCGTTTTGATGCTCGTGCCGTATTCGGTATGTTCCCTGCACAGCGCACTAATGCAGACACAGTGAGCGTATTTGATGAAGCGGGTCAAAATGTTACGCATACTTTTGAGCACTTACGTCAGCAATCTGACAAAGTGACAGGTAAACCAAACTTGTCTTTGGCAGATTACATTCGTAATGACCGTGAGCAACAAGACTACTTAGGCGGATTCACTGTATCGATTTTTGGTGCAGAAGAACTGGCAAATGAATACAAAGCTAAAGGTGATGACTACTCTGCAATCTTAGTTCAGTCATTGGCTGACCGTTTTGCTGAAGCCTTTGCAGAACACTTGCATGAACGCATTCGTAAAGAGTTCTGGGGCTATAAAGCTGATGAGCAGCTCAGCAATGAAGAACTGATTAAAGAGAAATACGTCGGTATTCGCCCTGCACCGGGCTACCCTGCTTGCCCAGAGCACTCTGAAAAAGCAGTGTTGTTTGACTGGTTAGGTTCTACCGACAAAATCGGCACCAAACTGACTGAGCACTTTGCAATGATGCCGCCATCTTCAGTAAGTGGTTTCTATTATTCTCATCCACAAAGTGAATACTTTAACGTGGGCAAGATCTCTCAAGACCAACTTGAAGATTATGCAAAACGTAAAGGTTGGACACTGGATGAAGCGAAACGTTGGTTGGCGCCGAATTTAGATGATTCGATTGCTTAAGTTGATATAAATAAACCTGATTAAAAAAATAGGGAGTGAAGGAAATCCATCACGCCCTTTTCAATTTGAAAATTTAATCTTTTACTTCAAATGTACCTTAATCTTCTCTTTAACTGCTTCAGTTGAAATACCATAGCGATCATGCAAAGTGGGCAATGCCCCTGCATCTAAAAATGCATCTGGCAAACCAATCATGTCAAAACGAGGATGTTGTCCATTTCTTAGAAATAGTGAGCCGACTGCTTCGCCTAACCCACCAATGACTGAGTGATTTTCGGCAGTTAAAACAGGTCGGCCACCTTTAGCGACTTCATCCAAAATAGTTTGTTCGTCTAAAGGTTTAATCGTAGGTACATGTAGCACTGAAACCTCAATGCCCTCTTTTTCAAGTTCTTCGGCTGCCTCAAGCGCACGCATGGTCAATAAACCAGTCGAAATAATGAGTAAGTCTTTACCGGGTTTAATCACCTGTGCCTTACCCAATTTAAACTGGTAATTATATTTATCGAGTACTAATGGAACTTGACCACGCAATAAACGCATATATACCGGTCCATTATGCGCGGCAATCTGAGGTATCGCCTGTTCTATTTCCAAGGCATCACATGGATCGATGACCATCAAGTTCGGCATAGCACGGAAAATTGCAATATCATCCGTTGCCTGATGACTTGGGCCATAACCCGTGGTTAACCCAGGAAGTGCTGCTACAATTTTGACATTCAGGTTATCTTCTGCAATTGCCATACAAATAAAGTCATAGGCACGGCGTGATGCAAACACGGCATAGGTCGTCGCAAAAGGAACAAATCCTTCACGAGCAAGTCCTGCTGCTGCGCTCATCAAAAGTTGTTCTGCCATGCCCATTTGGAAAAACTTATCTGGGTTTTCTTTGGCAAAAATATGTAGGTCAGTATATTTTGATAAATCTGCTGACAAACCTACGATATCGTCACGCTCTTTTGCCAAGGCATTCAGTGCATGTCCGAATGGTGCTGGTTTGGTCGGTTGGCCCTCGGCAGCAATAGAAGCAATCATTGCCGAAGTGGTTAGTTTTTTCTTAGGGGGATTGGCTAACTGGCTCATGGTATATTCCTTACTGTCCGTAGTGGGTCAAAATATTTAAAGCGTCGTCCCATTCATGTTCATCAACACGAATGAAGTGTGTTTTTTCGCGACTTTCCAAGAACGACACGCCTTTACCCATTTTTGTGTCACAAATAATGACTCTTGGGCATGCTCCCTCATGGTTTCGTGCCTGATCGAATGCTTCAAGCAAAGCTTCCATGTTGTTGCCATCTACGCGTTGGGTGTACCAACCAAATGACTGCCAACGGTCTACAATCGGCTCAAACGCTAAAATTTCGCTGGAATGTCCATCTGCCTGCTGATTATTCACATCAATAATGGCAATTAGGTTATCTAGTTTCCAATGCGAAGCAGACATCACGGCTTCCCATGTTGAGCCTTCATTTAGCTCTCCATCGGACAATAAGTTATAAACAAAAGCATCTGACTTTTTCTGTTTTAGTCCTAAACATGCGCCGACTGCAATTCCAAGACCATGACCCAATGAGCCACCTGTAATTTCCATACCCGGTGTATAGGAAGCCATGCCCGACATCGGTAAACGACTGTCATCTGCACCATAGGTTTCAAGTTCCTCAAACGGGATAATTTTTGCTTCAATTAAGGCTGCATAGAGTGCAATTGCATAGTGCCCAATAGAAAGATAAAAACGGTCACGGGCTTCCCATTCAGGGTTTTCAGGCTGATATTTCATGGCATGGAAATAAGATACTGCCAGTAGATCTGCTGCACCTAAGGCTTGTCCAACATAGCCTTGGCCTTGTACTTGCCCCATACGTAAAGCATGTTGGCGAATGTGGTAGGCACGTTGTTGCAACTCGGCAATTTGGCCTGCTTTATCAACATTTAACATTGTCATTTACTATTCCTTATTAACGATTAACCAGTTTTGCCGGAACACGCAGAACCAGACTGGCACCGAAAATTAATACTGCGGTGATTAAGAACATGCCGATTGCATTTGAACCTGTGTTGGTAGTGACCCAACCGATTAAATAAGGTGAGCAAAATCCTGCAAGATTGGCAAAGCTATTCACTGCTGCAATACCTGCCGCTGCGGAAACACCACCCAAAAAGTTAGTCGGTAACATCCAGAATAAAGAGGATGCCGTCAGCACACCTGACGCTGCGATGCAAAGGCAAATTAAAGAGAGCGTTAGATTTGAAGCGAATAAAGTCGCAAATGTGAGTGCTATAGCGCCTGCACACATTGGAATAATTAAGTGCCAGCGGCGTTCTTGGAAATGGTCACCACTACGCCCTGCCAAAATCATGACCACAATGGCACACATATAAGGCAGGCTTGTGAGCAAACCGATATGCCAGTTATCACTAATGCCCGAGTTACGAATGAGAGTTGGTAACCAAAATGTAATGGCGTATTGGCCCATCACTACACAGAAGTAAATGCCTGCGAGTAGCCATAAGCGTTTATCTGCGATGAACTCTTTGACGCTAGCATGACCTTCTTTGTGCTGGTTATCCCGAGCAAGCTCTTGCTTCACCAAGTTCTTTTCGTCTTGGGTTAACCAATTGGCGTCTTGAACTGAATCATTTAAAACAGCAAGTACAAGCAAGCCAACAATCACTGTGGGAATGGCTTCAATTACAAACATCCATTGCCAGCCAAACCAGCCATGTACACCGCTCATTCGGTCCATGATTAAGCCTGAAAGTGGTCCACCAATCATTCCTGAAATTGGAATCGCGATAAACCAAAGAACTGTCATGCGTGCGCGGCGGTAAGACGGGAACCAATAAGTGAGATAAAGCAACAATCCCGGAGCTAGTCCAGCTTCCGCAACACCAAGCAAAAAACGTAAGGTGTAAAATTGCCATTCGGTTTGAACAAACGCAAAACAGCCTGACAAGATGCCCCATGTAATCATGATTCGGGCAATCCAACGCCGTGCACCTACTTTGTGAAGCACAATGTTACTTGGTACTTCACAGAGGAAATAACCAATAAAGAAAATCCCTGCGCCTAGACCATATACAGCTTCACTAAACTGTAAATCGCTCATCATTTGGAGCTTGGCAAAACCCACGTTTACTCGATCTAAATAGGCACAAAAATAACAAAGCATTAAAAATGGCATAAGCCGAAATGCAATTTTTCGATAGGCAGATTTACGAACCGCCGTATCTACTTCAGATGAAAATACTGTATCCATCATGCGAATCCCTTTACATTTGGCCACAGTATCCTCTTGTGACCATCGTTCTATTTTTAGTTTTGAAATAGTGAGCGATTAATGAATCAGCATGCCACCATTTACATCGAGTGTGACACCAGTTAAATAAGCTGACAGATCACTTGCCAAAAATAATGCTGCATTTGCAACATCTTGCGCTTTACCTAAGCGGCCGAGAGGAATACCTGCCAAAATGTCATGACGACGGTCATCATTCATTAAACCGCCAGTAATATCAGTCTGGATTAGACCGGGAGTAAGAGAATTTACACGGATCTGGTCACCACCAAACTCACGTGCCATCGCTTTTGCCAGACCTAACACACCTGCTTTCGCAGCACTATAGTGTGGCCCGCCAAAAATACCACCACCGCGCTGCGCTGAAACTGAAGATAGGCATACAATGCTTCCACCACCATTTGCCTTCATGGATGGAATAACAGCTTGCGACATAATCAATGTTCCGCGTAGGCTAACATCTAAAATGCGGTCATAGTCATTGCGCTGGATTTCGAGTGTTTTAACTGGCTGAGTAATACCAGCATTGTTAATTAAAATATCAATCTTTCCGTAGTGCTGTAGTGCTTGTTCAACAGCTGCTTTGACCTGTTCTTCGTTCGCAACGTTTGCAGCAAGGCCTAAATGTCCTTCACCAAGCGCCTTTGCAGCATTTTGGCTTTGAGCAAGATCTAAATCAACAATAATGACTTTGGCACCCTGTTGTGCAAAGATTTCTGCGGTTGCTCGCCCAATTCCACGTTCTGATGCTGCACCGGTAATTAATGCCACTTTTCCTTGTAGTAACATGTTCAATCCTCTTTTACGCTTTATTTCCTGAGTTCTGACTTAGAATCTCTTTTTTCACAAAGCCCAGCAATCATGTCGAATTCAACAAGGCATGAAAAAAATTCATGTCTATGCTATTTTTAAATAAGTTTTAGGGATAAAAACGGATTATTTCATGGACAGTAGTGAAAACAATTTCAACCAGATGCCATCAATTAAAACATTACAGGCTTTTGAGCAAACTGCCCGTTTTGGCAATGTTGCTAAGGCAGCAGAGAATTTAAATCTCACACCTTCAGCAGTAAGTCATCAAATTGCTAAGCTTGAAGAAATGATTGGGCAGAGTTTATTTATTCGTGGTGCCCGTGGTGTGACGCTTACCCCTTCTGGCGAGCGCTATTTTCAAGATGTCACCACCATTTTGCATAACCTGATGTTAGCCACTGAAAAAGCTGCCGATAAAAGCCCTAAAGACAGTTTATATATTCATTCATCCCCAAGTTTTGGTTTGCTTTGGTTGCTCCCTCGCCTCGAGTCATTTAAAGAAAAGTTCCCCATGATTCAGGTCAACTTGTCATGTTCTTATGAAAACTTGCATTTTACCCGCGACAAGATCGACATTGATATTCGTCATGGATTACCCAACTGGACAGGCGTAGAAATCAGAACGATTCGTAATGAAAAGCTAGAAGTGCTTGCATCTCCTAAGCTACTTGAACGTAGTCCAGTAAATAAACCTCAAGATTTATTAAAGAAAGAACTGATTTTATCGCGCTCGACCTTAGTCACTTGGCCGCAGTGGTTTGCCCATCTGGGTTTAAGCATTCCTGAGTTTCCCTATACTTTGAGTTTTGACCGCTCTTATATGTCACTTGAAGCAGCCACACATGGACTAGGTTTTGTTTTGGAAAGTAATTTACTCACTCAAAATTACTTAGAATCTGGAAAATTAGTTAGAGTTTTTGCAGATGAACTATCGATTCCTATCTCGGCTCATCATTTGGTGTATCCACGAACCCATCAATTTATTCCTAAAATTGAGCTGTTTTTAAACTGGATTCATGATGAATTGGCAGGCTGAGAAATCATTTCTTAAATGATCTGAATTTCCTCAACTCGTAAGTGATGCATCATCTCTCGAATAAATACAAAGTAGGTAAAAATATAAAGCTGATCTGGGGCTACTTGGTTTATGTAGTAGCTTAAACGCTCAATAAAATCATTAAAACCATGCTCAAGCTCGATACGGCTGATTTGCTTTTTAGCACTAAAAAATAACTCACTGAGCTGTGTCATGGCGGTATCAGCCGTAACGGCTACACCATTTATATTGAGATTTCTGAGTGGCTGTGACTCGATGATTTCTTCAATAAAATAAATCATCTTTTCAATCGCAAGCTCATCAATAACACTATTGCTGATACTTTTTGAATTAATAAAACCTAAGCCCTGCTCAACGTGAATGTGCTGGCTGTCTACATCAAACGAGAGACTATTTAGACCAAGTGAAAATTTTAAAATCGAGTCGGGATGAATCATAAAAATAGCTTACCGTTGAGTTTTACTCATAAGATTAATTTCTTTATAACCTTAAATTGTGCAAGTTTGTTCAATATTTAGAGTTAATGGCACTAAGCATCATTAACACTATCTATAATAAAAACCTCTTTAAAAAGATGAAGAATCAATCTTATATTCATCCAATCCTACGATTAAAAAATAGAGTATAAACATGAAAAAATTAGTAATTTTAGGTATTACGATTTATAGCTTTGCACAACTTACCAATGCAGCCACATTAAATGTAAAACCATATGGTACGACTCAAGACGGTCAAAAAGTTGATTTATACACCATGAGCAATAACAAAGGAGTCTCGGTATCTTTTATTAGCTTCGGTGGTGTAATTACACAGATTTTGACTCCCGATGCACAAGGCAAACAAAATAATATTGTTTTGGGCTTTGATGATCTAAAAGGTTATGAAGTCACTGATACCAAGGAAGGCATTCATTTTGGCGGATTAATTGGTCGTTATGCGAACCGTATTGGCAATGCTAAATTTAACTTAGATGGAAAAACGTATAACCTTGAAAAAAATAATGGGCCGAATTCATTACATAGCGGTAATCCCGGTTTTGATAAACGTGTTTGGCAAGTTAAGCCCCTCGTTTCTAAAGGTGAAACCGTTAAAGCTTCTCTTAAGTTAACCAGTCCAAATGGCGATCAAGGTTTTCCCGGAAAATTAGATGTAGAAGTGATCTACAGTCTTTCAGATCAAAATGAATTCCAGATCGAATATAAAGCCAAAACTGATCAACCGACAGTCGTCAATCTCACCAACCACAGTTATTTCAACTTATCAGGCGCTGGCAATAACCCTTATGGCGTGCTAGATCATGTGGTGCAACTCAATGCAGACCGTATATTGGTAACCGATCAAAACTCTTTACCCACAGGTGAAATAGCTTCGGTTGCAGGTACACCTTTTGATTTTCGGACACCTAAAGCTATCGTAAAAGATATTCGAGCGAATAATCAGCAATTGGCCTATGGATATGGCTATGACCAAACTTGGGTAATTAATCAAAAGTCTCAAGGGAAACTCAATCTTGCAGCTATTGTGGTTGACCCAAAATCTAAACGAACCATGCAGGTTTTAACCACTGAACCAAGCGTTCAAATGTATACAGCCAATCATTTACTCGGAAATGTTACTGGTGCAAATGGCGTACTCTATCGACAAGCAGATGCGCTAGCATTAGAAACACAGCATTTTCCAGATAGCCCGAATCAATCAGCTTTCCCTTCTACACGTTTAAACCCAAATCAAACTTATAACAGTGTCACCGTATTTAAGTTTGGTGTTCAAAAATAGTCTTTCTAATGAGGCTATGTTCATATTACAAAGACTCTCAGCTAAATATGGCTGAGAGTCTTTTCATTTATTTTACTTTTGTGTTGGGTAAAAATGCAGTTGCAAAACCAAGTAATGGCAACAATGAACATAAACCAAATACCCATTCAATGCCGTTAATATCGGCTAAATGTCCCAACCCAGCTGCGGCAATACCACTTACCCCAAACATCAGACCAAACATTAAACCTGCAATCATACCCACACGGCCCGGAACAGCTTCTTGTGCGTAAACTACCATTGCAGCAAAAGCAGATGACAACACTAAACCTGCAATAATTGAGAAAACTGTTGTCCATAATAAGTTTGCATACGGCATCATTAATGCAAACGGTGCCATACCAACAAATGAAACCCAAATAACCGCTTTACGGCCAATTTTGTCACCAATTGGGCCACCTGCAAATGTACCTAAAGCAACAGCTGCCAAGAAGGCAAACAAATGCAATTGAGCTGTTTGAATACTGATATGGAACTTTTGAATTAAGTAAAAAGTAAAGTAGTTACTAATGCTGGCAATGTAGGTAAATTTGGCAAACATCAATACACTAATTGTGCTCAAAGCAATAATGAGCTTACGACCATGCAATTTAGTATGTGCTTGAGTTGCACGTGCAGCTACCTGATTTTTAGCATGGCTCACAGTCCAACGGCTTACACCAAATAAAACCCAAATCGCCAAAAGTGCAAATATCACTAAGCCGGCAACTGCATGCTGTCCAAATGGGACAATGAGTAAAGCTGCTAATAATGGACCAATGGCAGTACCTGTGTTTCCGCCTACTTGGAAAGTCGACTGAGCCGTACCAAAGCGCCCGCCCGATGCCATTCGCGCCACCCGTGAAGCCTCTGGATGAAAGGTTGCAGACCCTACCCCAATAAGCGCAGATGCACACAACAACACAGCAAAACTTGGTGAAAATGCTAACAAGATAATGCCGCAGAATGTGACGACCATTCCGAGTGGGAGAAGATACGGTTTTGGATGTTTATCGGTATAAAGTCCAATCCAAGGCTGTAGCAGTGAACCTGTAATTTGATATACAAACGAGATGAGGCCGACTTGAGCAAAACTCAGCGAAAAGTTTGCTTTTAGCATTGGATAGATGGCTGGTAGCACCGCCTGAATTAAATCATTCAGTAAATGTGCGACTGCCACGGCGCCTACAATTTTAATAATCATTCCTTGAGACTGATCATTTGCAACGGTATTGGCAATACCATCTTTCAATTGTATTGAAGACGTCATACCTGAAAAACTCCAATATTTTTAAATGAGAAGCTTATTGTAAATTGTCGCTTATAAAGTTATCTTCCAATAATCATCGTATAAGTGACAATTTTTAGGATAGTTTATGTCCGATTCTCTTATTCAGTCTGATTTATCTGAACTGGTGATTGGGCTATCTTCCGAGCATTCTTACCGAGAAATCACTCCTACCCATACGCATACACGTGCGCAGTTTTTATATGCGTCTACTGGAAACATTCAAGTTTTTACGCCTAATCATGTGTGGATTGTGCCGCCCATGTGTGCATTATGGATTCCAGCACATGTAGAGCACAGCGTGATTTCACTGAGTCACGTTAAGTTAAATACGGCATTGGTTGAAGTAAATGCAGCAGCTTTAATGGGACAACATTGCTTTATTATTCGAGTCAGTAACCTGTTACATGAGCTTTTGATTCGTTTAAATGAAATTGAACGAGAGGACACTCCAAATACAGCGACCTCTCAAGAGCTTTCCCGTTCTTTACAAATTTTGATTTTTGAAGAAATCCATCGCGCTAATTTGTTGTCTATTCAGATTCCGTGGCCGAAAGACAAAAGACTCTTAAAAATTTGCCAAGAGTTATTACATACTCCTGACCATTCAAAAGATTTAACAGATTGGGCTGATGATATTGGTACGAGCTCTAGAACTTTAATGCGTATGTTCCAAAAAGAAACTGGGCTGTCTTATCGGGCATGGGTACAGCAAATGCATATTGCACTTGCCTTGAGTAAAATCGCGAATGGCGAATCTATTGCCCAAATTTCAGAGTCACTGGGGTATACAAACCCCAGCGCATTCAGTGCGATGTTTAAGCGACATCTAGGAAAAACACCTCAGCAGTTTAGAAGTGCCGCGATGTCGCTATAAGTCTTTTTTTTAGTACGGATCTCATGTTTTTCCAATAAATCATCGAAATCATGATAGACATGAAGTTCTCGATCTTTGGCGGTTCTGGCATGGTCTAAGCGCTGTTCAGGATCAACTAAAACAAGGGTATGACCATCATCAATCAGACGATCTACGCCTTCTAAAAACATACGTTTACCCACATCGTGGATAAGTGAAATCTGGGTTAAATCAATAACGATTGTGCTTTGATCAGTTGTCTCGTCTTGTAAAATACGCAACAACATTTCAGCTTCGGTAAATTTCAATACACCCCGAAGCACATACACACTTAATGATGCATCTTTTCCTGTACGGTAATGACTTTGTACAATGGTCTGGGCAGAAGGCGTACCTTCCATGAGATGTAATCCCATGTCACGAGATAATCGTTCTAAAATATCGATTCCTCGAACACTATGACCATGCTCATCTAGTCGAGGTGAAAAAGCAGCAATACTGACCTGACCCGGCAGCACACCCAAAATCCCCCCGGCTACACCGCTTTTAGCAGGAATACCTACAGTTGAAAGCCAGTCACCCGCAGCATCATACATACCACAGCTCATCATGACACTGAGAACTTGTCTAACTACAGATCGGTTTAATAGGCGTTTTCCAGTTCTAGGGTCAACCCCGCCATTGGCAAGTACACTGCCCATGCGTACCAGATCTTTAACTGTAACCATAATCGCACATTGACGAATGTAACCATTCACAATATCGACAGGGTCAGTTTCCAAAATCCCCACCGTGCGCAACATATAGCCGATCGAAAGATTACGGTAGGCTGTTTTGACTTCCGAATCATAAACAGACTCATCAAAACTTAATTCACGACCAGCAAGCTCGCTCATAAAACGGCGTAGGATTTCTGCGCTATGCAAACCATGTTTAACCTGAATCAAGGAATGTACAGTAATTGCGCCAGAGTTGATCATCGGGTTTTTGGGACGGCCGTCTTTACCTAATGAAATTTCATTAAAGGCTTCCCCCGAAGGCTCTACCCCTACTTTCGCAAGTACTGCATCAATGCCAAGCTGTTGTAAAACATAGGCATATACAAATGGTTTAGAAATTGATTGTATGGTGAATTCAACATCATCATCGCCGACCGAATAAATTTCACCATCTACCGTAGACATTGCTAAAGCTAATCGATTTGGGTTTGCATTTGCCAACTCAGGAATATAATCGGCGAGATGACCGCTGTTATCGATGTCACAGGCTTCTATAACATTTGCCAAATATTCTGGGAGAGGGGTTTTCATGGTCAGTAACCTTAAATGAGGAGATTTACAACATCGCGCAAAATTTCAGCACAACCTGCTGATAATATTAAAATTATATCTTTTGTAATGATTTAAATATCACGATATAAGTATTCTAATTCCGATGAGTTATCCTTTTCAAGCTCATTATAGGTTTTTCAAAACTTTAAACTAAAGATTAGATTATTCTTTCTACAAATAAGATCCCATTTAAATGATCGACTTCATGTTGAACAATACGAGCAGGAAAACCATGGAAAATCATTTCAACTGCTTCACCCTGAAGTGTTAAATATTTAACCTTAACCATTTCTGCGCGTTCAACTTGCCCCCGCTCGTCTGGCACACTTAAGCAGCCCTCTTCACCTAAACAAACCTCGTTTGAGAACTCTAAAATCTCAGGATTCACCATGACCACTGCTTCCATTTCAGGTGCATCGGGATAACGTGGGTTTGGACGAGACGCCACAATAATGACGCGTTTAGAGATATACACTTGCGGCGCAGCAATTCCTACCCCATTACGCTCAAGCATTGTCGCATGCATAGCGTCAGCAAGCTGATAAAGCCAATTACTGTTTAACTCATTTGCCGACACAGGGGCCGCAGTCAGTTTCAAAATATCTTCACCACGCTTCGCGACAGGTAAAACTACACTCATCCTTTGACTCTCTCATTAAACTGGCTATAACAAGTTTTATTGTGTCGCTGAGCGAAACAAAAGAAAAGCCATTCCTACATCTGTTTTTGTTTCATCTAAAGCGTTTTTTGTTTTAAAGCTTTTTGATCTGAACAAGTCCAACCGACGTTACCCGTTACCATATAGAACAAATTTCCTCCATTTACTTTTACTTCACTTTTCCATTAATATCCAAACTTCAATTACAACAATTAAGTAAAAAATGGATCAGGAATTAACTTTGCAGGATGCGAACTATCTTAATAAAGAAGATAAACGAACCCTCGCCCTTTCTTCATTGGGTGGAGCTTTAGAGTTTTATGATTTTGTGATTTATGTGTTTTACGCCAAAATCATTTCCGACCTCTTTTTCCCTAGCACACTTAGTCCGTTTTGGGCCATGCTCAACACTTATGGTATTTTTGCAGCAGGTTATTTTTTCAGGCCCTTAGGCGGGGTTGTCATGGCCCATTTTGGTGATTTGGTCGGTCGTAAAAAACTATTTTCGCTTTCTATTTTACTGATGGCACTGCCTACACTGTTTATCGGGATATTACCGACCTTTGAAAATATCGGATATTTGGCACCACTACTTTTATTGCTTATGCGTGTGGTGCAAGGTATTGCGATTGGGGGTGAAATTCCAGCTGCATGGACCTTTGTATCGGAACACGTACCAGAAAGAAAAATTGGAGTGGCAAATGGTTTACTCACCGCTGGGCTGTCTTTAGGAATTTTATTGGGTGCACTGATGTCTTTATGGATTTCACTGAATTTTAGTGAAGGACAAATCCATGACTGGGCATGGCGTATTCCTTTCATTGCAGGTGGTATTTTTGGTCTGGTTGCACTTTATTTACGGACTTATTTAAAAGAAACGCCTGTGTTTAAAGCTATGCAGGCTCGCAAAGAAATCTCAAAAGAAATGCCTGTAAAACAAGTCTTAAAAACGCATAAAACAGCCGTAGCGATTGGTATGTTATTTACATGGTTTTTAACAGGTTGTGTGGTGGTGGTGATTTTAGCCATGCCAAATTTATTAACTGGTACGTTTGGCTTTGAGCGTGCTCAAACTTTTGAAATGCAAAGTGCAGCCATTGTCATGCAAATGGTAGGCTGTATTTTGGCAGGCTATTTTGCTGACCGTTTTGGCTGTGGCAAAGTCATGATGGTCGGTGCGCTTGCCGTGGCACTCACAGCAGCAGTTTTTTATAACAGTTTGGGGCACGCGGCACATTCAACCATTTTTGGTTTATATATGTTGTTGGGTCTATGCTCTGGTACCGTCGGCATGGTGTCGAGCAGTATGGTCAAAATGTTCCCCGCGCCTGTTCGCTTCTCGGGCATTTCATTTTCTTATAATTTATCGTATGCAATTGTTGGTGGTATGACCCTGCCTTTAGTGCATTGGCTCAGTCAATATAGTGATATTGGTGCGATGTATTATATTTTCGCGCTAACCATTTTGGCCTTTGTGACTGCCTTTGTGTTTTGGAATAAGTTTGAAAAAAACAGGTATTAAAAATTTTCATTTATTAAATAAAAAACCACGCCAATTGCGTGGTTTTTTATTGCAGCTTACTTTAGAAAGTAAACCCGATATTAAAGTTAATACGGTATAGCCACTTATCACTATTTGGTGAAGTGGCAGAGGTATACCCTGTTGAGTTGGTCGAGCCACCAATGATGTTAGAGTTTTTACCCCACGTATAATCTGCCCAAACCATAAATGGTGAAGCAATAAACATCATCCCTGTAGTGTTCATTTGCGAATCTGACCAATCATCACGTTTTTTATCGAGATAACTATAGTCATTATAAAACTTAATGGCTTTTAGCTTGCCCATATTGGTCACAGGCAATGTATAGGCAAGGTTTAAACTGGCAATCGTACCTTCCGAAGCAATGAAATAAGCAGGCGTAAGGCCATTCGCTCCCATCAAAGTCATATCACTATTTACACCATCCGGATTTTTAGCATCGTATTGATAGTGGATGACCGAGCTTTGTAAATTAAAGCGTTTGTAGTTGTTTTCAGTATGCAAACCGACTGCATAATATTTGCCGTCTTTATCGGTAATATCATTATGTAGCTGGGCAATTGCACCCGATACACCAAACTCTTGCTTACCGAAATCAGTTTCTAACTTGCGAACAATGCGGGTATTCACCTGATTGCGTTTTTCATTTTGATAGGCTTTTTGAGATGGAAATGCATTTCCTGCTAAGTCATCATAAGTTGCACTCTCAGGGGAATAACGCAAATTCGTCTCTAACATTTGCGGGTAATAACCGAGTTTTACATCCCAATCTTTGTTGTGATAATTCCAGTTAATCCCCGGCGCAATATTGTTGCCATAACCTAAAAAGAATGGGATGTGGTAGGTCCAGCCATTTTGCGGATAAGGATAAATCGTAAAAGGCTTATAAACTAGGCCCGCTTCAATGCTGTTATTCGCATCTAGGTTATAGCCAACATATGCTTTTTCAATGGACGTTTTCTGTTGGTCTTGAAACATATAACTGGCATTGATATAGGCATCATCAAACTTTCCTTTGAGATCTACCCTGAAAATATCAAAATGGAGCTTACCAAAACCACGGTTTGGCCCTTCCCAATCTTCATAGCGTTGATTTAACCGAACCACCCCACCTAACTTTAATGAGTCGGTGCCGTCATCACTTTTCCATTCAAGCAATGAGTCTTTTGCAAATGCATTGACGCTTACCCCCAGCGTAAGCTGTGCAATGAATGCCATGATCAATGAAGTCTTTTTCATCTCTACATCCTTGATTGAGTTCCAGCGTCCTGCTGGAACTTTATTTGTTTTACCTGTAAAACTTCGTTTTTATTATTTTTTAGACAAAAAAATTTATCTAAAAAAAGGATGGCTTAGCAGCTCCCATCGCATATGTACTAAACCATCCAAACTGGTTAATACAGTTTCTTTTGCGGTGGACCCGCGAAGTTTAATGGTCCAATCGAGTTCATATCGAGCTCAATCACGGTTGGCCCTTCAAAAGCAACAGCCTCTTGAATAACCGTTTTAAACTCATCTGCACTACCGACTTTCCAGCTTTTCACACCCATTGATTCGCCAAGGAGTTTGTAGTCAGGTGTATGCAATTCATTGAAATACTGACGACCACCAAAGTAGTTATTTTGAATGCCACGCATTACGCCATAACCACCGTCATTCATAATCATTAAGACCATGTTGGTGTTTTCTTGCACCATAGTTGCAATTTCACCAATACCCAGCATTAAGCCGCCATCACCGACTAAACCAATTACTTTTTTATCAGGGTTAGCAACTGAAGCACCGATTGCTGTTGCAAGACCTAAACCAATTGCACCCGCGAGTGAGTGGATGTTTTGGTTTGGTGCTTGTACTGGGAATAAACGACTGCCCCATGTACTACCCGACATGGTGATGTCACGTACAAAAATACCGTCTTGAGGTAAAGCTGCACGCAAGTGATCACAAATTAATGCGTACTGATCGATTTGTTTACGCAGCGCATCAATTGCAGCCTGTTTAGCCGTTACTACAGCAGCATCGTAATCAGCATCAACTTTTGAAGTGCCTTGAAGCTGTTCTAACACACGTGTTAAGACATCTTTAGCATCGCCACAAATGAAGTTGCGGATTTTGTAATTACGTTGCTGTGCCACTGGGTTTGCATCCACTTGAATAATGTTTTCAGGGAATTCAACCGAATAAGTTTTAGTTTCATTACTACGTAAACGAGAACCCACCACAACCATCAGGTCAGCATCTTTTAATAACTGCTCAACACCCGCCGAGTTATGGAAAGCACCCAAACTACGTGGATGATCATCTGCCAACACCCCACGACCATGTGTAGATGACACAACAGGAATACCTAAATCTGCAATTGCTTTAACTTCGGCAACGCTATTTAAAGTTCCACCGCCAATCCAGAAAATCGGACGTTTTGCTTTTTTGATTTCGCTGACAAGAAGATCAATTTCTGCTTGCTCTGCCTGTGGTAACTCAAGTGCTTTGACTGGCCCTAAGTTAAGTGGCAAATCAATTTCTGCTGCCTGTACATCAATTGGGAGCTCAACACTAACGGGACCCATTGGAACTGTAGTTGCAACACGGATGGCTTCACGAATCACACCAACAGCATTGTCTGGACTGGTAATACGGAACGCCGCTTTGCTCGATGCACGCAAGAATGTAAGTTGGTCTTTGGTTTCATGAATGAAGCTTGCATCACGGTCGAGATATTCACGCTCAACTTGACCCGTTAAATGCACTACAGGGCTACCCGCATTCATTGCTTCAATCAACGAACCCACCGCATTACCAGCACCAGCACCCGTACTGGTTAACGCAACACCTAGGCCTTTAAAGCGTGAGTGTGCATCTGCCATAGTAACCGCACCCGCTTCACCACGGGCTGCTACAAAGCGCATTTTTTCACGGCGCCCTATCGCATCGGCAATAGGTAAATTGTGGATGGAAATAACACCATAAATACTATCAACTTGGTGCGCTTCTAAAACTCTTGCGATTGCTTCGCCTACATTTACACGTTCAGTCATGTCTGTTCCTCAAAATTTGTTTTCAGTCCTTGAATTTATTAATCGCACCAAGGGTTAGGCTGTTCATTCAGCCCCATATAAATACTCTTTTGTTGCATGTACGATAAAATGCCTAAACGGCCTTTTTCGCGCCCGATTCCACTGTCTTTAAAGCCACCAAACGGCGCACTAATCGAGAATTTTTTGTAGGTATTAATCCATACCGTTCCCACTTCTAAGGCACGTGCAATACGCCAAGCTTTGCGATAGCTTTCAGTCCAGATACCTGCAGCAAGGCCAAAACAACTGTCATTGGCTTGGGCAATTAAATCTTGCTCGTTGTCATATTTCATAACGACTAAAACAGGGCCAAAAATTTCTTCCTGACAGGTTTGAGCACTGTTATTTAAGCCCGTGATAATGGTGGGTAAGTAATAGCTTCCTTTGGCATAGTCACCAGCCGTAAGCGCTTCACCACCAATTAGAACCTGACCACCTTCGCTTTTAGCAAGCTGCACATAACGGTCAACTGACTGCAAATGTTTGTCATTGACCAGTGGACCTAAATGCACATCAGCTTGTTCTGGATGGCCCACACGTAAGCCTTTGGTAATTTCAACCAAACGCGTTAAAAACTGATCGTAAAGACTACTATGAATAAACAAGCGAGAACCTGCGATACACGCTTGGCCTGCCGAGCTAAAAATTCCGTACGCCACACCTTTAGCTGCCAGTTCGACATCCGCATCTGGCAGAACGATGGTTGGTGACTTACCACCTAACTCAAGCGAAGTAGTAATCAGTTTGTCAGCGGCAATGTGTGCCAAATGACGCCCCGTGGTTGTTCCACCTGTAAAAGAAATTTTACGAACCAATGGGTGCTGAGCAATTGCATCACCAATCACAGAACCGCGCCCAACTAGCACGCTGAGTAAGCCTTTTGGTAAACCTGCTTCTTCAAAAATTTTGGCAAGCTCTAAAGCAATCAGTGAAGTCGCTTCAGCTGGTTTTAACACCACGGCATTTCCTGCTGCCAAAGCTGGAGCAAGCTTTTGAACTTCACTCGCAATTGGAGAGTTCCAAGGAGTAATGGCTGCCACAACGCCTACAGGTTCATGCACGCTCATGGTCATAAAGTCTGGAGCACGTTGAGTGGTGAGCTCATCGTTCAACGTTTCACATGCCGCAGCAACATAACGTGCAGTCGCCGCAGCGCTCATGACCAAGCCACGAGTTTCAGTTAAAGGCTTACCATTATCACGTGTTTGTAATTTGGCTAATTCATCTACACGCGCTTCAATAATGTCTGCAACTTTATAGAGAATACGTGCACGCTCATGCGGCAAGCTGTTTCTCCAGCTAGGTTGACGCCACGCCTGATCCGCTTTTTCAATTGCCTCATTTACATCTTCAAGCGTTGCTGTTGAAAGCTCAGCGTTTACCGACTGATCTGCCGGAAACAGGCTTTGAATGACTGCACCACGGCCTAATCGCCATTCACCTGCAATATAAATTTCCTTTGCCATGATCAAATCCTTCTTAAATCTGTATTGCTTCTACACTGTTGCGACAAGCACGAATCACGCTAAGCGCAGCCAAAGTTGATGTTTTGGGGTTACTTGGCAATGGCACGCCCACCAGTTCAATAGTCATTTGTCCAAAACCACCTTCTGCCACAATGGTGTGTTTGTTTTTGTTGATGGTTGGATCAACAGTTAACTCAACCATGGTTTCATCCATTCCAAGCCCTGCAAGTGCAATGGTTGCTGCAACGTTGGCATTCGCGGGAAATTTCATGGCAGCTTCACGCGCGGTTCCTGTGAAAAAGACTGTAGCTTCAGCAACATGGTCTAGATCGACCAATTGCTCTGCATAACTGCCCTTCCAACTTTTTGGGCTTTTACAGCCTTTATAAGTGACCTTTTGCAAGCCACCTTCTTTAGCCGCAGAAATACCGTCAATGCCTGCGATAGCCCCTGCAAGTAAATGCAGATGTGCATCATTTTTTTCGGCAGTTTGCTTAAGCTGAACCAAAAATTCGCTATCAGCCAACGTACCCACCGAAATCAGACCAATGGTCCAACCTTTCGCTAAAACTTTTTGAGCATGCTCTTTCACTGCTGCTTGACCTGCCACCTCAATGACATAGTCTGGGGTACCATCGCATTGCTCAATATCTGAAATCACCTGAATGTCAGACGAGACTTGTGATTGAACTTTTTCAATGCTACGAGATGGCACGACAATCCATTTGAGTTGCAGATCTTGAGGCAAGTGGGCATACACTTCTGCTGCCATTGCGCCAAAACCAATCATCATCAACTTTTTCATGACAGCACCTAATATTTATAAATGTTTGTTAAAACCACCTGAGACATCTATTGCCGAACCTGTGGTGTAAGATGCCAATGGTGATGCCAAGAAAACTAAAGCACGTGCAGGCTCTTCTGGACGACCTAAACGCTGCATAGGAATCCCACGATTTTTTGCGATATTGCCTGTCCATTCTTCCCATGACAGATTTAAATCTGAACGGGTTTCATAACGGCGTTTCCACTGCGCAGATTCGACCATTCCGAGTAAAATTGAATTCACGCGAACACCATATTGAGTAAACTCATGCGCCAACGAATGGGTTAAATTCAACAGTGCAGCGCGTGCAGATGAAGTCGCAATCATGTGCGGTTCCGGTTGCAATGCCAGTAACGAGTTCACATTGGTAATTGAGGCATTTGCCGACTGTTTTAAGTCGTCAAGAAAAGCCCGTACCGGATGTAAAACACTGAAATATTTCAGCTCAATTTCTTTCATCCAGTCTTCATCTTGTGTATTTTCAAAATTTGAAACACGGCCTTGTCCAGCATTGTTAATGAGCATATCCACATTGCCCAAATTGAGTTTGACCTCTTTGGCAAATTGCTGAACTTCTTCTTTTTTCAATACATTGCATGCTTTGGTAAAAATATTGGCATGTGGAAATTTTTCTAAAATATAGTGCTTTGAAGCATTTAAACGCTCTTCATCGCGACCACACCAAGCAACTTTTGCACCCTCTGCAACCAGTATTTCAACAGCAGCCAGCCCAATCCCAGATGAGCCACCGGTAACAACTGCAACTTTTCCTTCAACTTGGAAGCTCATAATCCTTAATCTCTCTTACGATTGTTCCTGAATCGTCAACATAATTTGGTTAAATGCTTGCGGTTGGTCGACATAACTTAAATGTCCTGCATCTTCTATGACGAAGCGCTGTTCCAACTGCAATTCCTGAGCAAGCTCTTGTATACCTAACGCAGGAGTGATTTGATCTTGCTGCCCTGCAATGACTGTGCATGGGACTTTTAAATGGGTTAAGTAATTACGTATTTCGTCATATGCCAGTAAGTACGATGCATGGGTGAAACCTTTTAGGGTCAGCTGCTGCATCACCTCTGAAACTAAAGCTAAGGCTTGTGGCTCTTGTTTATAAATCAAATGAGGTCCACGGCTTTCAGCCATTCCTTTAGCGCCTAGTTCTTTCAACATTTTTGGTCTTTTTTCAAAAACCTGAATTTGTGTTTGTTCATCGTGGCGTTGATAGCCTTGTGCCAAGTTAGCAACAACTAAATGTTCCACTCGCTCTGGGTAAAGTGCAGCAAATGCACTGGCCTGTAAGGCACCTAATGAGTGTCCGACCACAATTGCTTTTTCAATTTTTAAAACATCTAACAATGCTGCCAAACGCTTTGCGTAGTCAGTAGCATTGGGCTGATCAGTTAAAAGTTCATCTGATTTGCCATAGCCCGGTGCATCCCAGGCAATGACATGAAAATGATGAGACAGCACTTCAAGTTGGTTTACCCATGAAGCAGAACCTGAACTAATGCCATGCAACAGCACAAGGTACTCACCCTGACCGGCTTCCCGATAGGCTTGCTGCTGGCCTTGAACAGTAACGGTTTTCACCGGAAATTCTGCTAACTTTTCAATGAGTGTCATCATTTTCAATTCGTTCCTTTCATTCACTTCATCAAACAATTAACGTTTGATTTGAGACAATGGATGCTCTGGCGGATAGTTCGGAATGGTTGGTTTACCTGTTCCTAACATCACACACATCAAGGCATCTTCTTGACCTGGGTTAAACAGACCACGGTAGATTCCCGGTGGAATTGAAATCAGATCACGCTCTTTTAAACGGGTTTCAAATTTTTCGCCGTTGTGCTCAATGAACAAATCAATTTCGCCGCGGAGCATAAAGAAAACTTCTTCAACATCGTGATGAATGTGTAAAGGGCCTTCACACTGTGGTGGTAGAACCATGGTTGAAAACGTGAAGTTTTCTGCTGGAACGGTGTTACCATCATTTGCAACACCTGTTGCACCCGTACCCATGTAACGCATTTGTGCACGGCGATATTTCGGGTCGTAATCTGCTTGGAACTTCAAAGCATCGAAGTCATATTTACGTGTCTCAAAGCGAGCAATACGTGTGTTTAACCAATCTTCTAAAGAAGCACCCTCTGGTTGTGCCCACGATTCGAATTGTTGTGTAGTCATTTTTTAAACTCCTATACAGTGAATTAATAACGTTTTAAAAGAGGAACCAAGAACAACGACCCAATGACAGCGACAGCAGCCAAGAAGGTAATTCCTAAATTAAAACTGTGTGTTTGCATCACGATGTAACCGATAAGAACAGGCGCAATTGCACTTGCAAAATTACCTAAACCATTAAATATTCCACCCGCAGTCGCCCCTACATTTGAGGTCGTTACTCTTGCAAGCAGAGCAAATACAGCTGCTACTCCAAAACCCCATGCCATAGCACTTAAAGACATGGCAGCAATAATCAATAATGGCTCAGTCATAATGACCATCACATACATGAAGATGCCCGCGAGTAATAAACCGCTAAATACTTGAATTGCGCGGCGGCCTAACTTGTCAGATAAAAACGCACCGATAATTTCGCCAATTAACATGGCAATGAATGGAAAGCTTGAATACATCCCAAACTCTTTGAGATTGAATCCTTTGTCTTGCATTAAGTAAGAAGGAACCCAGCTGTTTAAGCCCCACAAATACGTCATCAACGCAATGTTAAAGAGACAAACCAACCAGAATGCGCTGTTGCTGAGCAGCAATTTAGTATTGGCAATATGACCTTTGAAATTAGTGCGTTTACTCTCGCCCTCAATTTCGACAGTTTTCTTGAGCTGCAAGTTACGCAGACCAAAAACAATGCTAAAAATCGCAATCAGGGTTAGCGCAGCCATCACAAAAAAAGTGGTGTGCCAGTCGTGGTGAGCTAAAACATTTGCAGTGATCGGGAACCCAAGGAATGCACCTATCGGTGTTCCAAGTAAGAACATGGTAGAAGCACGTGCCTGCTGACGGTCCGTATAAGTCTGCTTAACAATGGTGTATGCCAAGGCAAATAACGGGCCTTCTGCTAAACCAAGCAGTACACGTAAAACCAACATGCCTGAATAACTGGTGGTGAACCCCATACAGAACATGAGTACGCCCCACGACGTTACGCTCCAGAACAGCATTTTCTTTGGGTTAAAGATGTCACCCAAAAAGCTTAGAAAGACTGATGAAAAACCATAAGCAAGTAAGAAACTTGTCATGAGCCATCCGAGCTTGGCCTTATCTTCAGCAATTCCCATTGCACTTTGAAAATGAGGATCTGAAAATAAAACCGCAATACTAATCTTGTCGAAAAACGCCAGTACCACACACACCATAAGGACAAAAGCAGGTACCCAATGCTTCAATCCACTTTTTTCTTCATTACTCATGTGTCATTCCTTCGATTTGGTAATGAGAACCAGATTTAATGTTTACGGTTTTAACTTCATGACATTAAATTCAGCATCTGCTAATAGTTTTGGATCTAAAACGGTGTTGGCTTGCATCCAACGTTTTGCCAGTTTGATCAGTTTAGAATCATTAATGGCAATCATGTTGAGCAAACGATTTTCATGGTCCAGATATAAATAGCTCACCTGATCTTCCTCACCTTGGCGAATGACTACTTCCTTCGTTTTTTCAGGTTGATACGTACCTAAAATCTGGATATTAAAGTGATATTGATCTGACCAAAGCCATGGAATATCGGTATATTCAGTTTCAATGCCGAGCATCGACTTTGCTGCTGCAATCGCCTGATTTTGTGCATTTGCCCAAGACTGAATGCAATAACCCAAACCCGGATGAATCGCGACATCACCTGCGGCATAAATGTTTTGATCTGAAGTTTGCCCAAAACAATTCACTACAATGCCATCTTTCACATCGAGACCAGCATGTACACCTAACTCTTTGGCAATCTCAGCGCCTGCACCTACTACGACACAGTCAAATAACTGGCTATTTTGTGGGTGATTCACCACTTCAACTTTTTGATTTGGCGCTTCAACTAAATGAAGACTCTTGCTGTCTAAATGAATTTTTGTACCTTGAGTTTCATGCATATTTTTTAAAAATGCAGAAACTTCCGGGCTCACGCTTCTTGCACATAAACGGTCGCCATATTCAAAAATATGAACATCTTTACCTTGCTTACGTGCAGTTGCAGCAATTTCTAAACCAATCCAGCCACCGCCAATCACAGCGACATTTTTTGCATTCTTTAAAATTTCAGCCAAACGTTCACAGTCATGCACATTGCGTAAAGTCACAACATTTGGAATGAACTGCCATGTATTGACGGGTACACGTGCACGGCTTCCAGTTGCAATCAGCAATTTGTCATACGGCAAAATCTGACCACTTTCTAAATGAACCTGTTTTTGCTCACGATCGACTTTTGTCGCAATTTCCGGTTTATGCCATTGAACGTTGAACTCTTGAACCTGTTCAGGAGAGAACAGATTCAAACTTTCATACGTTGCTTCTTTTGAAAGTACTTGCTTAGACAGTGGCGGACGCTCATAAAACACTTGATCTTCATTTGAAACCACGTGAATTTCGCCCACATACCCATTTTGACGCAAGGTACTTACTGCCCAACCCGCTGCCTGTCCGGCACCTACAATTACTATCTTTTCCATAGCCATCTTCCTTGTAAAGCAATACCTGTTAAACAGGCTTCACCTGACGGCGGGTTGTGTCATCAAGACCACCCTCAATCGCCCATTCAGTGAAAAGCTCTAGACGATGTTCTTCTACACGTGGTTGCCATTCTTCTGTCAAATAATCATCGTTGGTGTAGTATTCAAATGCACCACCTAATGGTGAGTTGACATACCAGAAATAAGCAGAAGAAATTGGATGACGTCCTGGTCCAATAAAGGTTGACCACTCCGAACGATTCATATTTAAACCGCCCCCAATCACCTCATGGATATCGCGAACGACAAACGCAACGTGATTTAAGCCAGCAGGTTTATTCGGAACACTGAGCAAGAATAAATCATGGTGATAACCTTCACCGCGGCAACGTAAGAATGCACCGCGATTTTTGTAAGCATCAGATAAATGGAAACCTACTTTTTCAATATAGAAGTTTTCAGTTGTTGCCAAATCCGGTGTGAAGAACACCACATGTCCAATCGCAACAGGTTGACCTTTTTCATAGACAGGACTTGCTGCATTCACACGTTGAATGTTGCCGTATTGGTTAATACCTTCCGTTTTAAGTTCAGGTACTTCTTTAACAAAACTTTGTTCAAAACGAATGGTCATGCCATTTGGGTCAATACACTCAACTGTATTTTCAGTACGTTTAAAACCTTCTACATCGGCCAAACGAGCTGCCAAGTCTTCAAGGTCTTGAGCACTATCAACGCCCCAAGTCACTTCACGTAAAGTTGAACCTTGTTCAATAGCAGTCGGCAAACGCTCATCATCACAATTAAATAGATAAATCTTGCTACCATTTTGGGTTTGGTAAAGATCAGTACCTTCAATATCCGAAGTACTTTGGCTTAAACCAAAATCTGCCAAAAACTTGTTTGAAGCGGCTCTATCTTCAACTCCAAACTTTAAAATCTCGATCCCTGTAATCATTTGACTACTCCTTAGTTAAAGACAAAACCGCCATTGACCGGAATATTTTGACCTGTCACAAAAGAGGACAAATCCGACAGTAGATACAATGCTGTTCCATTTAAATCTTGTGGAAGTTGCTGACGTTGAATCGCTCTTCCGTTGACATATAAATCATGACGTTCCTGTGGCACATACTCGGTTGCTTCAACCAGAGTAAGGCCCGGTGACAAGGTGTTGACACAGATATTGAACTGTCCCAACTCTCTTGCCATTGAACGCGTCATGGCAACAATTGCACCTTTACTAGCAACATAAGCCATCAGGTTCGGTGCGCCCCAAAGTGCTGTATCGGAAGCAACATTAATGATCTTGCCTGCAGCCGATTGCTTTAAATGGGGAACGCATGCCTTACTGATGAGCCATGTGCCTTTCACATTAATATTCATGACCCGATCCCAAAGTTCAGGATCATAATCAATCATATTTTTTCCACCGACATTGGTTGCCAGTGCCGCACAGTTCACAAGTCCGTCTAGTCCTTGTAATACTTCCACACTTTTTGCAACCGCATTTTCAATAGAGTCTGCATTGGCAAGGTCAACGGTGACAGCATGAACGTTTAGCCCTTGTTGCTGTAACGCCTGTGCTTCTTGTTGCACCAAGTCAGACAAAATATCTGCCATCACAACTTCAGCGCCAGCTTCGGCAATGGCTTGAGCGAAATCTCGGCCTAAACCACGCGCAGCACCAGTCACTAAAACTTTTTTGCCTTGCAACAACGCTACATTAGCCATGAGCTTCTTCCTGCATCTCGATACGGTTTGATGCATTTAGTGCAGCAATTTTCTTTAATTGCTTCTCAGCTTCTTTTTTCATTAAACGGCGTAAACGTGCAAGACCAACATCGTGTTGATAGAGGAATTCTTTTTCACGCGCATTTGGCGCAAGATTTTCTAAAATAATTCGGTCTTGTTCCAATACATCCCAATGCAATTGTTCTAAGTGATTGCGATATAAGAAACGCCATACATTACGTTGCCAACCACTCACCTTACGGCAGCGCCAGAAAAATACGCGAGTATTGTTGGCATCAATTGGCGTTGCATAACCCACAATCCAGAATTCACCACCTGGGCCAAATTGTTTACGGTATGGAATTGAAAGACGTAACCAGCTTGCACCTGTTGAACCATATTCAACCCAGTCAAAGTTCACACCTGTTTGACCTTCTTTTTCAAAAACAAAGCCATTATCGGTCGTGCGGTGCTTCATCTCTGCAGTACGTTCACCATCTGCCATCGAGTGCGATGTCGCATGTAAATAGGTCCCATGCATTGGGTCCATCACGTTATCAATCGCGTATTGATGGTTTACTTTCCAGTCTGCTTGGCAAAGGAACGCACTCCACTCTTCACTTGCAAGTTGCTCTGGGAACTCAAGCGGTGCTGGTTGTTCATTTGCATCAATACCAAACCAGATGAAGATTGCGCCATGTTGCTCAATGACAGGATAGTTCTTTAAACATTTAGTGCCGGTCATTGGACATTCATGAACCGCTGGCACATCAGCAACCACACCATCAGCACGAACTTCAACACCGTGATACCAGCAAGCAACTCGGTCACCTAAGTTCCAACCAAGGGAAAGACGAGCACCGCGGTGTGGACAGCGATCTTCAAGTGCATGAACCTGACCTTCGGCATCACGCCAAACCACAATATTTTCGCCTAAACGGGTAATTCCGACTGGATTAGCAGCGACTTCCCAACTTGCTAAAACCGGATGCCATTGGTCACGTAAACCAAGTTCTAAATATTCTTCAGCGCTTTGTGAAGTTGATACGATTGCGTTCATTTTATTCTTCCTTGAATCAATAACCTAAACGTTGCATTTCTTCTGTAAAGCTTGCAGAAGTCCATTCATCACCAGATTCACAGCGGAAACCCTGTTGATTAAGTGCAGAAACAACGTCATCTAACTCTGTTGCGCCCGCAGAAAATGCCTGAATCAAGTTTTTTACAAAATCTTGTTCATAGAGAGTTGGCTCTTTATAACGTGTCTGCCAAACCAACAATTCAGATTGACCTGGAATTTGAATATTGTTGATACCTGCTTCGGTTGCCGGCGTTGCATGAATCCAGCTTGCCAACTTTTCATTAAATGTCTTCATTGTTCTGCTTCCTTGTACATGTGAGGACTAGAGTTGAATTTGAATATCCTGTCCTTCAACACGAACTGGGTACGTACATAGGTTTCTACACCCTGGCCCACTTTTTAGCTCACCTGTTTGAATGTCAAAAATTGCTTCGTGCAATGGACATTCAACAGTCTGATCTTCGATAAATCCTTCGGTTAATAAGGCATACGCATGAGGGCAAACATTTTCGATAGCAAAGTAATTTTCATCGACGAAAAATATGCCTATTTTTTTCCCTTCAATTTCGATGGCTTTCGGCTCATCTTCGCTAACGTCACCCTGCTGACAAACTGAGATCCAACTCATACCTTGCGTCCTCATTTTGTTTTATATACAAAACATAATTTGATTTTCAAAACACAAGCTAAGCATAATCCCCTTGATCATTTTTTGTCAAAGTAAAAATAAATATAAAATTCATTGTGTTATTAATTTTTAAATATTTTGTTACGTTTCAAGAAGGAAACAAAGTTTTAAATATAAAAATTGTTTTATGCATTTTTAACAATTACAATAGTTATAAAATAAAGCAGCATGCCCCAAATTGAATCATGTTTTATTTATAGGAAAATGACACGAATGAGCATAGCAATTGAAGAAGATTCGCACGAATCGGAAACAACAAAAAATGATGACCGATATTTAGTTCCCGGACTTGTACGGGGTTTAGCTATCTTGCAAGCATTTAATCAACAAGCGCAAGAAATGACCATTACAGAAATTGCTGAAATTTTAGAAGTGAACCGTTCTAGTGCATTTCGCCTGATCTATACACTCGAATCTTGTGGCTATTTAAGAAAAGCATCTCAAAAAACTTACGCTCTCGATTCTAAAGTCATGGAGCTTGGTTTTAATAGTTTATCTAAACTTTCATTACTCGATTTATCGACACCATTAATGAAAGAACTACGTGACCAAACCAAACTCGCTGTACATCTTTCTATTTTAGAAGGTACTCATATTGTCTTTGTAAATAATATCCAGTCTATGGGAACCTTCACGAGCAACATTAGTTTAGGAACTCGCTGGCCTGCCCATGCAACCGTCATTGGTCAAATGCTTTTATCTGATTTACCTGAAACTGAAGTACGTCAGCGTTACCGCAATTTTAGCGATTGGGACAGTTTCTCTGAACTGACGCCAACCAATTTAAAAGCTTTATTGCAAAGACTCTCTTACGTAAAAACTCAAAAAACCATGGTGAGCTGGGGTCATTACAACCATGATATGGCAGCCTGTGCAGCACCTATTTTTAAACAGTCAAATGGTAAAATGGTCGCTGTTATCTCTGTAAGTTGTCCAATTACCACTTATGATGAAAGAACATTTAAAGAAGATATCGCAAACCTAGTTGTTGAAACAGCGAATAAAATTTCCAAATTTATTTATTAAAAAAAAGCGACGTTAAGTCGCTTTTTTTAGATTTTATTTCATAAGTTAAAAGTTACTTTTTAAAACGTTCCCATTCATATCCTTAAAGATAATTGTCGAATTATTTTCTTTAATATCAAATCTTAAATACTGTTGTTTAAACTGAATAACTGCATAAAACTATTCAGCACCATCATCTAAACCTGTCGCAGAGACCTGAGTACCTTGTGGAAAACCGTTGAGCCACGCGGCGTTATAAAAATCAGATACAGAATTAAATTCACAATATTCTTTTGGCTTGACCATTATTTTTTCAGCCATTTGATCAAACTGTTGTTGTTTATAAACCTCTAAGCTAAACAACATGATCGCTCTCCAAATTAAAGCTGGTTCGAGGCTAAAAGCTGTTTCTTTTTAACTTTTTCCCATTGATACCAACCATAAGCGGCCATCAAAACAAATGCTGCATACAAAGCAGCTGTTAAAAATAAATCTTTATAGATGAACATCCCGACATAAATAATATCGACAAATACCCAAAGTATCCAAGTCGCAATATGTTTTCGGCTAGTCCAATACGTTGCGAGCAAACTAAATGCGGCAAGTTGTGAGTCGAGCATAGGAACTGCTGCATCAGTAAAGTTTTTCAGAATTAAGCCAAAAAGCAAGCCACCTACCGCAGCAATAATCATTTGGATGATAGCGGTTTGAACTGCTATCGGTTCAATTCGAATATCGTGATCTTGCTGCTTTCCTTTAAGCCAGTAGTAAAAGCCATAAAAATTTACCACCATAAAAAAGAACTGCAAAATCGTTTCGCCATATAGCTTAAATTCGTAAAACAAATACGCATATAAAACAAAGGCAAAGAAATTAAACAGCCAACACCACATATTACGGATTACCGTTAATCCGACTCCAATCAGGCTAATCAAGACCGCAAAGATTTCTAGAGGTGACATAAAAACAGCTGCTTATTGAGATCAATTTGACGAGGTATTATGAGAAAAATATAAAGCGAAGCAAACTGCTAATTTAAATAAATGATAGAAATTGACGTTATCTTAGGATTGGTCCTTTCGCATGAATTTGATTTACTTCAATACATAGACAAAAGAAATACTGATCGAGTCATCAACAAATTATATTTGCTAGTTTTTAAATGATTGTTTAAAACATGATTAAAGACGAATAAAGAGCATGACAATATGTCAAATCAAGAAGGAAAAGTCAGCCGTGAAACTCGCGGGCATATTTTTTTAATTGGTCTAGATCGAGCAGCAAAACGTAATGCTTTTGATAGTCACATGATCAAAGACTTATCACTAGCACTCACCGAATATGAAAATAATGATGCCCTGCGCTGCGCGGTTATTTTTGCTCATGGCGATCATTTTACAGCTGGTTTGGACCTAGTTGAGTTACAACCTAAACTCGCTACAGGTGTTTTTGATTTTAGTGAAAATGAAATTAACCCTTGGGGCACAATCGGCCAAAAGCTCAGTAAACCTTTGATAGTAGCGGTACAAGGTTATTGTTATACCGCTGGTATAGAACTATTTCTTAACGCAGATATTACGATTGCGAGTGAAAATACACAATTTGCTCAAATGGAAGTCCAACGTGGCATCTTACCTTTTGGCGGAGCAACCGCCCGTTTTACTCAAGCCGCAGGCTGGGCCAAAGCCATGCGTTATTTACTCACTGGTGACTCTTTCGATGCAAAAGCAGCATTTGATATGAACCTGATTACCGAAATATGCCCAGATGGTTCTCAGCTCAACCGTGCAATAGAACTTGCTGAACATGTTGCGCAAGCTGCTCCTCTTGCTGTAAAAGCGACCCTCGCCTCTGCTCGTGAAGCTATTAACGAAGGTTACGAGGTTGCCTTTAAGCAATTGCAAAGCCATCTTCAACCATTGCTCACAACAGAAGATGTTCAAGAAGGTGTTTTTGCCATGTTGCAAAAACGACCTCCTGTTTTCAAAGGTAAATAATACCCGCACAAGCACTGCACTCTCCAGTTTAAAACTTATGGATATAGCGAAATTAATGTAAAAAAAGCCCACATGATGCGGGCTTTTTTCATTAATATGCTTTATTCAACTCTAATGATTTTACCTAGTTCATCATGGTGAACGACTGTAATTTTCTGACTACGTCCCTGCTCAATTTCATGTTCAGGTAAATCAAAATAACGCGCATAATCATCTGTCTGTTTTGCTTTAAGCGCATTACCGCCAACACGATGCTCAGGCAGCACATGACTCCACAACAATAAGCAAATTGCACAAGCAATTAACGCAGTAATGCCATGTTCAATGCCCAAACCAAAGGCACTAAACAAACGGTGAACTAAATGTGTTTTTTGGAGTTCAGCCAATACCCAGATCAGTACAAATGGACGCCACAGCAACAACCAAACCGCCCACATCATGGCTGTGCTTGTTGTAGAAGCATAGCGTTTATGCCATGGTAATTGACGACGTAAATCAATAATCAACGAATTTGTCTTCATTTCTCTCTTTACCTAACGAAGTGCTGTGGTTTTCCCCAGACATCAATACAGCACGATCTTTAAAATCTCATGACTCTTGCATTTCATCCACGAATGCCCCGATCCGGGCTCACCCAACGCGCACGTTTCTCATCTCCACGTTTTAAAACTTTCGGAAATGCCACAATAGTTGCCGAGATGGTGATTAGCCAAAAGACCAATGGATACCAGATCATCCAGAAATAGTTTTTTCCTAGATGTGGTTCATAACGACTATCCATCCATTTGCTTAAAGCAAACTGAATGAGACAAGTCGCCCCCAATAAAATACCGCTACCATACGGTAAAAATGGAGAGCTCACAACGGCTAAAGCAGGGACTGGTAAAATAAAATGTACCAACCATAATAAAGCCATCGCGAGCATTAAATACGACCAAACTAAGGTTAAGCACAGCTCAAACATTAATGGCCATAAAAAATTTAATTTTGGCTTAGTGAACACATCAATATTTTTAATTAATACCTGTGCCCCACCCATAGCCCAACGTAAACGCTGTTTCCACAAACCGTTTAAAGTTTCAGGCATTAAAATCCAGACTAAGGCATTCGGTTCAAAACGAATGTCCCAGCCTGCACGCTGCAATTTCCACGTAATATCGATATCTTCAGTCAACATATTTGGTGACCAATAATCCACTTGATGAACAGCGCTCTTACGAAAAGCGGTAATAACACCAGATACGGTAAATAAGCGTCCAAAGGTACGTTGTGCACGTTTAATCATGCCGACAATCGAAGAAAACTCACCGACCTGAATACGCCCTAATAAAGTTGAACGAGTACGGATACGTGGGTTACCTGTCACAGCTGCAACTGTTGGATTTTCCTGAAAATGACGAATCATCCACTTTGCTGCATGAGGATCAAGTAAAGCATCACCATCAATACCAATTAAAAACTCGGCATCGGTCATTAAGCTTCCGGCTTGCAGCCCCATCGCTTTACCTTGGTTTTGAGCCAAATGAACAACACGGAGTTTTTCATGTTGTGCGGCTAAACGGTCAAGTACCTCACCAGTATTGTCCGAGCTACCATCATTAATCGCAATCACTTCAAAATGAGGATAGTCCAGTTTTAATGCATGGCTAATGGTTTCTTCTGCATTATCCCCTTCATTAAAACAAGGAATTAATACAGCAACTTTTGGATAACTCTCTAATGGAGCAGGTTGATCGTAAGGCGGAGCCTGACGTTCTTTCCAATAGAAAATGATCGCGCCAATCATCCATAAATACGACATGAATAATGGATAATAGAAAACGAATTTTAAGGCATGCGACCATATTGCAGCAAAGATTGTCATGTTTTAGCCTCAACTACGGCACAAGACGAGATGATTTTTCAGCAAATGCTTTATGCATAGTGTCCACATCCGGATGATCTTTAATTGGGTCATCTGGATAATATCCGACATGCATTACACCTTGCTGATAAAGAGAATGAATTGTTGCAGCCATTTCAGTTGAAGGTACCTTTTCGTTTTTACGCCAGTCAGTTGCCTGTAATTCAAAAACGGTTTTCTTAATGCCATTTGGATATTGTTTCACGCGATCAACCATATCTTTATAGAACTGATCGGCATTATCTACCTGTTCCATATAAGGCATTGCCATAATAGCCGTAAAGTCATAACGTTTTAATGACTCTTCAAGCGATTGTGAATACCAGTTTTCTGCGTATGGTTTTAAAGCAACTTGCGCGTATAAGTTACGTGCGGTGAGCAAGAACGGTTCATATTGTCGCACGTCATCAACGAGTTGCATTGCAAAATCATCTAGATATTTTGTCTTATATGCAGTCCATTTTTGCAAATCTTGATCGTTATCACGGATTTTTGCCAAATCTGTTGGCAAGCCTTGTTTTGCATAGGCTTTTAATGCTTCCGGGCTTGCATCTTCATAGTCAGATAAGGTGACATCATCATGGAATAAAATGCCGTTAAATGAAGATGACTTCGCCAAATCTTGATAAATCTCGCGAATAGTTTGGCGCGCCTCTGGTGAAAATGGACTTAAACGGATATAACCCATGTTGAGGTGTTCACCAGATTTTGCCTGTTCTGTCACAACTAAGTCTTTAGAAACTGGATCAGTTTTTGGTAGTTCCCATGCCAATAAAGGCATCCACGCATAAATACGACTTACAGGCGTACGCGTTTGAATTTGCCATGCAACACGGTTAAACAAGTCAGCACGCATTGGAATATGGCGGTTTGGGAAATACACCATATCAGCAGAGCCATTCGCATCTGGATCTGAAAATGCTTGTAAATAGACAGTATTTACACCCATCGCATTAATTCGGTCTAACAAGTGACCTAAATTACGTTCTTGCTGTTTCGGGTCTGGATCATAAATATAGTCCAGATCGACATGCATAATTTTTTGCGGACGATTGTTATCCGTTAAATTCAATTCACGATTTTTAATTTCTTGAGCCAAATCATCAGTCGTCATATCGCCTTCTACCAAAATACGGCTCATATTTTGTAGAGATTGTTTTGCGTGATCAGCCCCATCATCAAGTGTAATGGTAATTGGCATACCAAGCTTTTTAGCAATTTGAACTGTTTGCATATTATAGCGACCATAAGGCCAGACCATAATACGTGGTGAACGTAAGCCATGAGCTTTGAGTAGCTCATTATTTTTCTTTAAGTCGTTATAGATACGTGATTGATACTGTTCATCGTTTTCATAAGTTTGAGTTTTAGCGTCATAAAAACGAGTTGTTGCAGCAGGTTCAGAGTTGCCTTGTGGATTGCCTGTAATACCGCGGTGCAAATGGTAGCTATGGCTTGCAATCTCTACAAAGCCACTATCTTGCATCTCTTTAAGCTCACCCCAGCTTAAGATTTTATCACGTGGAATTTCTTCACCTGAAAAATCAACTTTCTGTCCTGCCTTAGGCTCTAACCATGAACCAACCACTGCAAGGACAACAGGGATTTTTTTAGCTTTAATGACAGGATAAGCATTTTGATAAAAAGATTGATAACCATCATCTACAGTTAATAGAACAGGTTTTGTAGGTAGTTGAAATTTACCTTGATGAGCACGGATCAACTGATCAACCGTAATAAAATGGAATCCATTTTTTTGCAGCCATTCAACATGCTGTGTAAATTGTTGCGTCGTTACTGCATATTGAGGAATTAATGCATTTTTAGTATCGGTAATTTCATGATAACCAATAACTGTAAGTGTTGATGCGTCCAGTTTAGGTGGTTTGGCTAATGCCATACCCGACAAGCCAGCCAAAGCCAAGCCAAGTGATATGTTCAACAAAGGAGATGCAAAGCGGATAATCATGAAATAGCGTCTCAATAACAATATAGATTATTTATGCGAAGTTTGATTTTTAGAACGCAAACTTTTTTGAAATTTGGTCTTAATATCATCCTGCCCATAAATGAACAGTTTTTCAGTTAGCATTTATAATCAAATAATCTGAAAATAATCTTAAATATTCATAAAGCTAAAATATAAATTAATAATGTATTTATATTTAAAGCTCATATAAACAAGAAAGCCCTCTAAAGGGCTTTAAGTTCTTCACTAGTCACGAGTTTTGACATCGAATAATTCAATTTCAAAAATTAAATTAGAATTAGCTGGGATAATCTTACCCATTTTACGCTCGCCATAAGCTAAATGAGCAGGTACGATTAATTTACGCTTGCCGCCAACTTTCATTCCCATAATGCCTTGGTCCCAGCCTTTAATTACACGGCCTGTTCCAATCACACATTCAAAATAATTACCGCGATCAATTGAAGAATCGAATTTTGTGCCATCTTCTAACCAACCGGTATAGTGAGTCGTGATTAAAGCGCCTTTAACAGCCTCTTTACCCTCGCCTACTTTTAAATCGATAATTTCTAATTCATTTGACATGGTTTACCCTTTAATCTGAATCTTTAAAATCGCAGTTGGTACATTAGTGTACCAACTGAATCTGTAGAATTTGTTGCGCTTTTCTGTGTTACTGTAACTGTGTCCACACAACATTTGCTTGACCCTTTTCACCTAAAAGCGTCCACTCGTTGTCCATGACATTTAATTGAAGCTGCATCGTACGTTCACACAGTTGCTCTAGCTCTACTGTACTTTGAGGGGCAATTTGCCAAACCTGAACGTTACTTAACGTTTTAATTTTACTGTTTCGTTTCCACCAGTCTTCGACTTGTGTGCCATAAACAACAATCGCCACTGTTTTACAACGTGCACTGGCTTTTTTGACTTTATCTTCAGATGGCAAACCAACTTCAATCCATGTTTCTAACTGACCCGTTAAATCTTTTTGCCATAACGCGGGCTCGTCAGTTTCAAAAAGGTCTTTAGTAAACTCAAGCTCATCACTTGCGAAACGAGCAAAGGCCATCAAACGAACCATTAAGCGTTCTAAAGTTTCCGAAGGATGCAAGGCAAGCGTCAGTTGATAATCACCATAAATATGGTCATCCATATTGGCAATATTCAAGTCTGCCTTATAAATTGTTGCTTTAAGCGCCATGATTAATATGTCCCAAAATTTGGCGCTAAGGATACTCGATTTTGGATAAGAAATTATAAAAAAACTGAACAATCCAAAGCATAGTCATGTGAAATTTGCATATTCTTCCAAAACGCTCCCCTCAAGTTATAGTTGGCCGGCTTTTTGCTTTAGAGAGATATATTTTCCTCTTGCTAAAATTGATGACTTATGTGGCTAAAGCTCAAGCGTAGTTTATTTTTACAGGTTCTTTGTGCTCTATTCCTTGGAGTTGCAGTTGGAATCGGTTTCCATGATTTCTCCCTATCTCTCAAGCCATTAGGTGATGGTTTTATTTCTTTAATTAAGATGCTTATTGCACCAATTGTGTTTTGTGTTGTTGTACTGGGAATCTATGGTGCAAATGACATAAAAAAAATGGGCAAAGTCGGTGCAAAAACCATTCTTTATTTTGAAGTGGTTACTACTATTGCCTTAATTTTAGGCATTATTGTGGCCTATGTATTTAAACCGGGCGTCGGTATGAATATCGATATTAGCCATTTAGATGCAAAAGATTTAAGTACCTATACCGAACGTGCCCACGAGATGCATACAGGTTCGGAATTTCTACTCAATATTATTCCAAAAACCTTCACTGCTGCTTTTGCAAACGGCGATATTTTACAGGTTTTATTGATCGCTATTTTATTTGGTGTTTCCCTACTTTTAATTCCTAAACATTTAGCAGAGCTGGTACGTCAAGCACTTGAAGCTTTTTCAGAAGTCTTCTTTAAAATTATGGGACTTATTATTCGATTAGCTCCAATTGGTGTATTCGGTTCAGTGGCTTATACGACTGCCAAATTTGGTTTAGATTCACTCCTACAATTGGGTTATTTAGTTTTACTATTTTATGCAACCTGCATTTTATTTGTCGTTATTGTTTTAGGTTCAATTTTAAAACTTACTGGTCTCAATATTTTCAAATTTGTGGGCTATTTTAAAGATGAACTCGCTATTGTTTTAGGTACCGCTTCTTCTGACTCTGTTCTTCCACAAATTATGAAAAAACTCAAAAATTTGGGAATCAAAGATTCAACTGTAGGGTTAGTCATACCTACCGGTTATTCTTTTAATCTAGACGGATTTTCAATTTACTTAACTTTAGGGGTGATCTTTATTGCACAGGCCTGCAATATTGATTTGTCTATGCATGACTTACTGGCTATTTTGCTGGTTTCGCTCATTACATCTAAAGGCGCTCACGGTATTCCAGGCTCGGCTTTAGTTATTCTTGCAGCCACACTTTCAGTGATACCAAGTCTCCCTGCAATTGGCTTAGTGCTTCTACTTTCAGTCGACTGGTTTATTGGAATTATTCGTGCCTGTACCAACTTAATTGGTAACTGTGTCGCGACCGTAGTGATTGCTCACTGGGAAAAAGATATTGACCATGCGCAAGCTAAAGCTGTGTTAGATAGCAAACCTTAATCCCACTATTCAGAGAACATTGAATTACTTTTTGTTTAATGTTCTCTACTCTTCAAGCTGACAGGCAAGTAATGCTGTTTCAAAAGCCAACCAATCATGGTTATGTTCGCTAATGATTTCAATACGGTTATCAATGCCCTCTTCACCTGACTTATAATTAAACTGATCAGGATTAAAGTTAAAAACTTTCCACCCTTGATCTGTATTAAAAATTCCCTTGATTCTTAGCCAATCCTGCTGCGCACATAATAGGTCTAGCAAAGCATAAAAATCGAATTTCCAGCGTCTAGGTAATTTCCAACCTGCCACAATATAACCTTGTGCCGACTCGACATAATGATAAGGTAATTGCTGAATTTCCTTTGTGACTTCGGTTTCAGTCATTTGCTTTTGAAGTTTAAGTAAAGGTTGTATAGATCGCTCAGTTAAACGAGCAGCTACATCAATTTTATTTAACGCTAACTGACCATGTTCAATTTTAATCCACTCTTGGTGATAAGGCTGGTATTCGTCTTTTAATAGCTCAAGCGCCTGATCATCTTCAAAAGTCATCACATCGGTATGTGATACCACCACAATTTGAGCAGCTTTTAACTGATCTTCATAAAGGTTTTGTTTAACCCAATTGGTATCGTGCAAACGACTGCCATCTACCACCGTAATCAGTGCTCGCATAGCTAAACTACTTTGCCAATAAGGTTCAGTCAGTTGGTCAAATAACTGAGAAGGATGTCCAAGTCCAGTCGGCTCAATAAAGAGTCGATCTGGCTTTTGTTCACTCAATAGACGGGCTAAAGCAATATGCATCGGTAATTGACTGCTACAACATAGACAGCCCCCTAATAGTTCTTTGACCGCATATCCTTCTTCTTGGGGTAAGAGTTGTTGGTCTACTCCAATTTGCCCAAATTCATTCATTAATACAGCCCAAACCTCATCTTTAGGCTTTTGGCTTAATAAATGCTGTAACAACGTGGTTTTTCCTGCCCCTAAAAAACCGGAAATAATATGGGTGGGAACAGTTTTTGGGGCTATCAGTTTCACAAGCGGCTCAAATCAACAAAGTATAAAAAACTAAGAAAGGTATATCACTGTTTAAATCCCATGAAAATGATTTTTCACTTTGAAGATATACTTTTCAATTATCAGGCTAAAGCTCTCAATTTGTGACAGGCATCTCATCAATTATCTAAATTAACTTTTAACCTCTACAATTCAAACGAAATATCCTATTCAAACATATTCACAATTCATGCCAGAGTGTTAGGTTTACGTAACAGAGTTGGCTTTTTTTTACTCGATAAGAAATATTTTTTCACATTTTAAGGTGTATTTAAGTCCCTTTATTTTACAGATTGCTCACATAAATGACCCGTATATTTCATTATTGTTAAGATAGCCGTAATAGATTGTTAAGTTAATTGATGTAATACCAACCTCGGCTTAGCATGTGTCCTAGCTTAGTCATTCAGCCATACAGGTTTCAGGTATGTATGAACGATTAGGTTTAATTTATTTTTAAATGAAATTTAAGGATGCCATAAAATGAAATTAGCTAAAACTTTACTCGCTACTACACTTGCTTTAACTGCTGCTTCAACTTTTGCTGCTTCTAAGCACGACCAAGCACATAACGCTGCTGGTGAAGAAAAAGTTGTTGTTTCAACTCAAGAACAAGCAAACACTGCAAATGCTGCATCTGATGCTGTAGGTTCTGCTTCTGAAGCTGCTCCTGCAACTCGTTAATTCTCTCAGCATTCTCCTCCAAGCTCAGAGATAATTTTACTGAAATGAAAAATGGACGCTGAATTTTGGTAAAGAAGAAAAAGGATCGAACCATGCTGCGGTTCGATCCTTTTTTAATTCAATCTTTTTTAAGAAGTTTTCTTATACATGCTACAAGATGGGTTGTGATTTTCTTGAAGACGTAAAACCTTGCGATGCTCAGCAGCTTCAAAGCGGCAGCGCTTCCATTCTGTATTTAGATTTAATTGAGGTACTTCACATGGCTTGCCCTGTTCATCAACAGCAACCATCGTGAAATAACAGCTATTGGTATGGCGCACTGTCCGCTTCTGGATATTTTGCGCTTCAACACGGATACCAACTTCCATTGAAGTACGACCTACATGGTTCACACTTGCCAAGAAGGTTACCAACTCACCTACATAAATAGGTTCTTTAAAATTTACTTTATCTACAGATAAAGTCACCACGTAGCCACCCGAATAACGACTTGCGCAAGCATAAGCGACTTGGTCTAGTAGTTTTAGAATCGTACCACCATGAACATTACCTGAAAAATTTGCCATATCAGGCGTCATCAAAACTGACATCGTCAATTCAGACTGATCATCAGTTGCTGTGGTCATTTCATCTAATGTAGGCATAGCTCAACTCTGTCTTAAAACAAGCTCAGTCAACATTATGGTTGATAATTCACAAAAAAAACATGCTTAAATCCATAACATAGCATCGTATTTTTTAATATCTTTGATTGTTTTTTAAAATTTAATTTTTTAAGGCACTATTTTTAAAGTTATTTTTTAAAGCTGTTCTATTTATCTTAGAATTTTTTAGAAGATGCTATGCCATTTTATTCCATGTTCAATGGCATAGCAGGTTCTTATGAGTGATTTTACTAAACTTTATTAATGACGCCTGTTACACCATTAATAATCATATCAATGGCGATCGTACCAATTAATAAAGCAGATAAACGCCCGACAATATCAAAATAACGGTCAATATGTTTGGCATGTTTATAGCGTAAATGATCATGTGAAAATTTCATCAAAATCAAAATACTGCAAGTTAAAAACAAGGTGAAGGCAATTACTAGCGCTGCCTCACCAATTGACATTTCAATCCCTGTGACTACCGCAGCGCTAATAGTCCCTGGGCCGATCATAAACGGCATGGCAATGGTGCCAGCCAGATGTTCTGGAGCACCACGCATTTCTCCAATGGTGTCGGCACCCTGAAACACATAGCGGTAGCCAATCACCAAAAAGATAAGACCTCCAAAAATCTGAAAGGCTTCAAAACGTACATTCAGATATTTACTAAAAATTGTTTCGCCGCCCCATGCAAATAGCATGAAGACGACAAAAGCAATCAAACTTCCCTGAATCAGTGCTTTATTAAACACCTTAGCTTCTGAATGGCGAATCAGGCCAATCATATAAATGCTCATTAAAAATGGATTGAGCAAAGAGAAAAATAAAGCAAAAGAATGTAGATAAGGAGAAGCCATGCATTTTCCTCTTAAGCTTGTGGATCTGGGAACAATGGACGATTCCCGGGACTAATACGATTAATATGTAAGAACGTCATATGTCTTTCATATTTATCTAAAATATCGTTAATGACCTGTTCTTTACTGTAACCGACCAGATCGTTATCTTGAGAGCCATCATAAAGATAGGTTTCAAGTCGGAAATAGAACTGTTTGCCTCGTTTTACACGCTGGCTAAAGTTCGGCGCGCTATAGCGTACAGGCCAGATCTGATAAACAAAGTTTTGCTCTTCTTCCAAATGGATAGTGAGATCTAGATGGTAAAGCGTATCTTCATCTTCAAGCGGGGTTTGCTGCACGTCCACATTCATACCCTGCTTAATCAACTCATCAGCAACAGCCTGAACAGCTGGCAAACATACCGTATCTAGCATGCGGTGTGTTTCAGTGGTTCCAGGATGATGCATCACTCGAGTTAAACGCTGTTTCCAGTTCAGAATATCAACGTTTCCTACGACTGGCGCTGCATTCATACTGCGACTAGCATGTCTGTAATCTTCAAGTCTGAGGGACTTATAAAGCCCAGCCATCACAAGAAACATCACAAAACTAAACGGCAAACCCATAATAATAGTTGCGTTTTGCAAGGCGGTAATGCCGTTGGTCATGAGCATAGCTAATGTGAGTAAACCAATCGCCACTGCCCAAAACACGCTTAACCAACGTGGAGCATCATTATCGATATTAGTAAGTTTAGTCGTGAAGTTACCTAAAACCAGAGCTCCCGAATCGGCAGAAGTCACGTAGAACAAAAGCCCTGTTACGGTGGCAATTGAAGCGATAAAGGTAAAGCCCGGATATTGTGCTAATAAGTCATAAAAACCATGAGCCGGATTTGCTAACACCGTTGCTGCTAAGGTTTGGTTGCCTTCAAAAATAACACTGTGCAGTGCGCTATTACCAAAAATAGATAACCACGTGAGTGTAAATAGAAGTGGAATAATTAATGTACCGCATACAAACTCACGAATGGTACGCCCTCTTGAGATACGTGCCAAAAAGAGTCCTACAAATGGAGACCAAGCAATCCACCACGCCCAGAAGAAGAAAGTCCAACTACTCATCCATTCTTTAGGCTGTTCAAAAGCAAAACTTTGTAATGCTAAAGCAGGGAAACGAGTTAAATAGTCACCAATATTTTGGACAAGGGCATTGAGTAAAAACTCAGTATTTCCCAAGAATAAAATAAACAGCAATAACCCGACCGAAACATAAATATTAATTTCAGATAAAATCCGCAGGCCTTTATTGACCCCGGATGTCACCGAAATAACGCTAATACCCACCGCAACAGCAATCAGGATAAATTGCATCCAGATATTTTCTGGTAACCCCAATAACACATGTAGGCCATAATTCAGCTGTACTACTCCAATCCCGCAGGTCGTCGCAATACCAAAAATTGTCCCGATCACGGCAGCTGTATCAACACTATGCCCAATTGCCCCATTAATTCTTTGTCCAAAGATTGGATAAAGTGCAGAACGAATGGTAAGCGGCAAATTATAACGATAGCTGAAATATCCCAATGACATACCAATCAAGGCATACATACACCAGCCAGTTAAACCATAGTGAAACAATGTCCAAACCATACTTTGGCGTGCTGCTTCATAGGTTTGCCCTGCTCCGACCGGAGGTTGCATATAATGAGATAGTGGTTCAGCGACCGAGAAGAACATGAGGTCGATACCAATACCCGCAGAGAACAGCATGGCAGACCAACTGAGTAAACTAAACTCAGGCTTTGAATGCTTAGGTCCTAATTTGATACTGCCATATCTTGAGCAGGCAATAAAAATCACGAAGGCCATATATAGTGTTGCAGCCAGCAGATAATACCAACCAAAGGTTGAAGTTACCCACTGAAGCACGGCATTCATGACTCGATTTGCAAAATCGTTGAACAAAAACGTGACGAGAGAAAAAATTAAAATAAGTACAGCTGAAAAATAAAAAACCACACGGTTGAGCGGGTCTTTTTTAGATTTAGATAATGTTAAATCATCAACTGCTCTTGGATTATCTGTTGCCATACAATCCTCAAGGAATAAAATAAAAACAAAATATTTAATTTCGTCTTTTCACTCTTATTTAAAACAATGAAAAGACGACTTTAAACGCAAAAAAATAATATATAGATGTGATCGATTGAGGTTATAAAACCTCGGTCACTTTATTCTGGTCACAATTCGATGGGACTGAAATGTCTTTTGAAACAGCTAACTGTTTTTTCACTAATTGAGGGTCAAAATCATCTTGCTTTAACGCTTTGGCTAAACCAAACATATAAAGCAAAATAATGACTGAAAATGGTAAACCACATAACACCACAGCACTTTGCATGGAGTTAAAACTACCGGCTAATAGTAAGCCAATACTTACAATGGTAATTACCACAGACCAAAAGACGCGTAACCAGATCGGTGAATCACTATCATTGGTGCCCCCTGTTGAGGACAAATTAGCGATCATTAGTGTACCAGAGCCAACTGGTGTCAAAAATAAAACGAAACAAATTACAACAACAATACCCGCAACGTAAGGATTAAACGGCAGATATTCGAGTAACTTAAATAAAGACAATGCTGGATCAGTTAAGACCATATCACCTAATACTTTCTGTTTTTGCTGCAAGATTAAATAAATTGCAGTGTTTCCAAAAACCGAGATCCAAGCCAGTGTAAAGCCGAGTGGAATCAGGCATACACCTAATACTACTTCACGAATGGTACGTCCTTTTGAAATGCGGGCAATAAACATACCGACAAAAGGCGCCCAAGCAATCCACCAAGCCCAATAAAATACAGTCCATGAACCCAACCAGCCACTGGCTTTTTGATTGTATAAATACATATCAAAACTTTTACCAATAAAATTATTGAGATAATCGCCCGTATTTTGCACCAGACCATTTAATAAATGGTTTGTCGGACCTGTTAAAAATACAAATAAAAGTAAAGCATATAGCAAACGTAAATTAATACGAGACAACCATGCCAAGCCTTTTTCAATACCCACCACTGTCGTAATCGTGGCAACGAACATCATGATAAGCACGGCAGTAATTAAGGTCGCAGAGTTATCCGGAATTTGCGGCAGTAAATAACAAATGCCCGATACCAGTACCAGCGCTCCAATTCCCAAGTTGGTGACCAAGGAAATGACCGTCGCTAAAATTCCAAAGCCATCAACAAAGTCACCCACCAAGCCATGCACTCGCTCTCCAAAAATTGGATAAAGCGCCGAGCGAAGTGCTAATGGTAAGTTTTGTCTGAAAGCAAAATAACCTAAAGTGACTCCAAGCAATGCATAGAGTACCCAGCCATGAATCCCCCAATGCAAAAAGCTATACGTCATCGCATTACGGGCTGCCTGAATCGTTCCTGCCTCACCTTCTGGTGGTCTTAAAAAATGGTCAACAGGTTCGGCCACACCATAATAAAGTAGTGCAATACCAATCCCTGCCGAAAACAGCATTGAAGTCCAAGCCAAATAGCTAAACTCAGGTTTGTCGTCATCTTTTCCTAAAGGAATCTGTCCTACTTTTGAAAAGGCGAGCCAAGCGACAAAGCCCAGACACAGCACAATAACCAACATGTAATACCACCCGAAAAAGTGATTTACTTGCTCTTGTACATAGGTCAACCAAAACTGACTTTTTTCTGGAAACAGCACAAAAAGTAGGCCAAAAATGCCGATACTGATGGCTGAACTCCAAAATACGAAACGATTTAACCGAATATGGTCTGAAGAATATCCATCACTTTTCAACACCATCTTATTGCTCCTTGCAATCGGTGTATTTTTCTCAAAATAACGTGATAAGTAATGTACTTATGCGCATCATCCTATCCTTTAGAACCTTTGATTTCACTTCTTTCTTTTTAGAAGCATGTTCAAAAATTCATTGATTTTTACATATCATACTTGTTATTGATTGAACGTTCAATCAATAACAAGTATGATAAAAAAGTGCTATGATGCTCTGCAAGTTAACATGTTGAATTTTAAGCACCCATAAAAGTGCTGATGTGGACAACCATGACAAAACGCAGAGTAAAACCAGAACATGTGCGACGTGAAGAAATCATGAACGCTGCACTCGACGTAATTTATGAAGTGGGGTTATCCAATACCACCATTGCACAAATTGCAAAAAAAGCCGAGCTGTCGACCGGCATTGTCAGCCATTACTTTGGCGACAAACAGGGGTTGATAAATACCTGTATGCAAGAAATGTTAAATGTTCTGCGTCGTAAAACCGAACAGTACAGAGCAGAAGCAGATTCGCATCCAGAGAGCCAAATTAAGGCCATTATCGACTCTAACTTTGACATTAGTCAGGTCAATGAAAAAGCAATGCGGGTCTGGTTGGACTTTTGGTCAGCAAGTATGCATGTACCAGACTTAAGCCGCTTGCAAAAGATTAATGATCAACGCCTGTACTCCAACTTAAAGTTTTATTTTCTTAAGTTAATGGATGAACAACAGGCCAGTGTTGCCGCTAGAGGTTTGGCAGCATTGATTGATGGATTATGGTTACGAGGCAGTTTAAGCCGTCATAACGAATTTGACAGCAACCTTGCTCGTTCCATTGCTTACGATTATGTACAAACGCAATTGCAATTTGCGAACAAGCCTTTGCAGGAGAGACAAAATGAGTGATGCACAAGTTCATCAACTGTATATCCACGGACGCTACGTTAACGCAACCAGTGGAAAAACATTTAATAGTATTAACCCTGCCAACGGCGAGACAATCGCGACTCTTCAACAAGCTTCTGAACAAGATATTGAAGCTGCTGTACAAAGTGCCCAACAAGGACAAAAAATCTGGGCTGCCATGACTGCCATGGAACGTTCACGTATTTTACGTCGTGCTGTCGACATTCTTCGTGAACGTAATGATGAGATTGCCCGTCTTGAAACACTCGACACAGGTAAAGCTTTTAGCGAAACATCTACAGTCGATATTGTGACTGGCGCAGATGTACTCGAATACTACGCAGGACTTGCAACAGCCATTCAAGGTGAACAAGTTCCACTTCGCGAATCAAGTTTCTTTTATACACGCCGTGAACCTTTAGGCGTAGTTGCCGGTATCGGTGCTTGGAACTATCCAATTCAAATTGCTTTATGGAAATCTGCCCCTGCTCTTGCTGCCGGTAATGCCATGATTTTCAAGCCAAGCGAAACCACCCCACTTACTGCATTTAAACTTGCAGAAATCTATACAGAAGCTGGCTTACCAGACGGCGTATTTAACGTGGTGCAAGGTGCTGGCCGTGAAATTGGACAATGGCTGACTGAACATCCCGTGATTGAAAAAATCTCATTCACTGGTGGTGTGGAAACTGGCAAAAAAGTCATGGCAAGTGCCGCTGGTTCTACGCTTAAAGAAGTGACCATGGAACTCGGTGGTAAATCTCCACTGATTATTTGTGAAGATGCTGATCTTAACCGCGCAGCAGATATTGCAGTCATGGCAAACTTCTTTAGCTCAGGTCAGGTATGTACTAACGGTACACGCGTATTTGTTCCAAAATCACTTTTAGCCGACTTTGAAAAAGCTGTTGTAGAGCGTGTAAAACGTATTCGCATTGGCGATCCAATGGCTAAAGACACAAACTTCGGACCGCTCACTAGCTTCCCTCATATGGAAAAAGTTTTGTCCTTCATTGAGTCAGGCAAACAACAAGGCGCTAAAGTGTTAATTGGCGGTGGCCGCGCAACTGAGGGCGAACTTGCCAAAGGCGCTTATGTACTACCGACAGTATTTAGCGACTGCACTGACCAGATGGCGATTGTTCAAGAAGAAATTTTTGGACCTGTCATGAGCATCTTAAACTATGAAACTGAAGAAGAAGTCATCCGCCGTGCCAACGATACCACCTTTGGTTTAGCTGCTGGCGTTGTTACTCAAGACATCAGCCGTGCTCATCGCATTATTCACCAAATTGAAGCTGGTATTTGCTGGATTAACACTTGGGGCGAATCGCCTGCCGAGATGCCAGTCGGTGGCTATAAACAATCTGGTGTAGGCCGTGAAAATGGCTTAACTACGCTTGGGCACTATACTCGTATCAAATCTATTCAAGTTGAACTTGGTGATTATCAAAGCATTTTTTAATGCCTCCATCGCTTTAAACACTTCAACCTAAATCACATATGCCGAGCAGTCTTTATAGATTGCTCAGGCAAACTGTTAGTAAAAAAAGGATAGTTATGAATATTAAAGAATATGATTACATTATTATTGGCGCAGGATCTGCCGGAAATGTACTCGCTGCGCGTCTTACTGAAGACAAAGATACCACTGTTTTACTCTTAGAAGCGGGTGGACCAGATTATCGCTTGGATTTCCGTACACAAATGCCGGCAGCTTTGGCCTACCCTCTTCAAGGCCGTCGCTATAACTGGGCTTACTTAACCGACCCTGAGCCACACATGAATAACCGTCGTATGGAATGTGGTCGTGGTAAAGGTTTAGGTGGTTCATCTTTAATTAACGGCATGTGCTATATCCGCGGTAACGCAATGGATTTAGAGCAATGGTCAACTCATAAAGGCCTTGAAAACTGGTCTTATGCTGACTGTTTGCCTTACTACAAAAAAGCCGAAACCCGTGACATTGGTGGCAACGACTACCATGGTGATAGCGGTCCAGTATCCGTTGCTACACCTAAAAATGGCAACAATGTACTGTTCCATGCCATGGTTGAAGCAGGTGTACAGGCAGGTTACCCGCGTACTGATGACTTAAACGGTTACCAACAAGAAGGCTTTGGTCCAATGGACCGTACGGTAACCCCTAAAGGTCGTCGCTCAAGCACTGCACGCGGTTATTTAGATATGGCAAAAGGTCGTCCAAACCTCACTATCTTGACCCATGCTACAACCAATAAAATCTTGTTTAATCAAAAGCAAGCGATTGGTGTTGAATACATTATTGGTGCTGACCAAAACAACTTACAACGTGCCTTGGTTAAACGCGAAGTATTACTTTGCGCAGGCGCAATTGCGTCACCACAAATTTTACAGCGCTCAGGTGTGGGTCAAAGTACCTTCTTAAAATCAATGGACATTGATGTGGTTCATGATTTGCCGGGTGTAGGTGAAAACCTGCAAGACCATCTAGAAATGTACTTACAGTATAAATGTAAGCAACCCGTTTCTTTATACCCTGCTTTAAAATGGTATAACCAACCTGCGATTGGTGCCGAGTGGCTATTTAACGGCACAGGTATTGGTGCAAGTAACCAGTTTGAAGCAGGCGGATTTATCCGTAGTTCTGATGAGTTTACATGGCCAAACATCCAATACCATTTCTTGCCAGTTGCCATTAACTACAACGGTAGTAATGCAGTGAAAGAACATGGTTTCCAAGCTCATGTAGGTTCAATGCGTTCGCCTTCACGTGGTCGTATCAAACTTAAATCAAAAGATCCGTTTGAGCATCCAAGTATCTTGTTTAACTACATGTCGACCGAACAAGACTGGCGCGAGTTCCGTGATGCAATCCGAATCACTCGTGAAATCATGCAGCAACCTGCGCTTGATCCATATCGTGGTGATGAAATTAGTCCGGGCAAACATTTGCAAACCGATGCAGAGCTTGACGACTTTGTTCGAAACCATGCAGAAACAGCTTACCATCCGTCTTGTAGCTGTAAGATGGGTGAAGATGAAATGGCTGTTGTAGATGGTCAAGGTCGTGTACACGGTATGAAGGGTTTACGTGTTGTCGATGCCTCAATTATGCCACTAATTATTACCGGTAACTTAAATGCAACCACCATCATGATTGCCGAGAAAATTGCAGACCAAATTCGTGGACGTGAAGCGTTACCACGTTCAACTGCACCGTTCTATGTAGCATCATAAAATCTGAAAGGGCATATTTCTTATGCAGAGATATGCCCTTAATTTAATCTTTATAGAATCAATATTAATAAGAACTATGTATGACAGAAAATAAGCGCCTGCGAAGAGCTTATTTACATAAATATGGTATGAAATAAAAATTAATCGATTTTTATAGGCACATATTCCTCAATTGACTTAACTTTAATCAAATCAAAATTATTATTTAAATTTCAAACATTTACATAATAAAAATCAACTTAAATTGTCTTATCAAAGCTCAATTTGGTTAAATATAAATCATATTTATGATTTTGATGAACCCCATTTATTATAAAAATTGTCTTGTCAATGCAAAATTAGTCTAAAATATAGAGTGTTTGCGATAATCCCAAGTAATTTTTATTTTTTTCAAGACTCTCAGTTTTAGAGAGTTTACTTTCGCATTTATATCCTTTTTGTCTGGATACGCTGTCTAGGTTTCCTCACACCTTAAGTGACTCAAATAACTTATTTTAAGGTCCCCCTTACATGAAAAAGTTTTTGAAATACCTTCTGGTATTAATCATTCTTATTTTAATTGCAGGTATTGCGTTCTTGTTTAAGCCTACAACGTCAAAACAAGTTGAAACTGCAAAAGATGAGCCAGTAGTTGATGCTGTTCTTGTTGGCGGCGGCATCATGAGTGCTACTCTTGGTACTTATTTAACTGAGCTTGAACCAAACTGGCAAATTCGTATGTTTGAGCGTCTTGACCAAGTTGCTCAAGAAAGTTCAAACGGCTTTAACAATGCCGGAACAGGCCACTCTGGCTTTATGGAAATGAACTATACCGAAGAGAAAAACGGTAAGATGGAAATTGCCAAAGCTGAAAAAGTTGCTTCTCAATTTGAAGTTGCTAAACAGTTCTGGTCATATCAGGTAAAACAAGGCGTTTTAGCTGAACCGAAATCATTCATTAATCCAGTTCCGCATATTGCTTTTGTTTGGGGCGATAACGTTCAGTTCTTAGAAAAACGTTATGCTGCCATGATTCAAAGCCCGTTGTTCAAAGGTATGAAATTTACTGAAGACCCTGCTGTGATTAAACAATGGGCACCTTTAGTCATGAATGACCGTGATCCAAGTCAAAAAGTTGCCGCGACCCGTATGGATGTTGGCTCTGACGTAAACTATGGTTCAATCACTAAACAATTAGTGGGTCATTTAAATCAAAACCCGAATTTCAAATTACAGACATCAACTGAAGTGACTGGCATCAGCCAAAATGATGACAAAACTTGGACTGTGTCTTTCAAAAATTTGAAAACTGGTAAAGTAGATCACGTTAAAACACGTTTTGTATTTATCGGTGCAGGTGGTGCAGCAGTTAAATTATTGCAACTTACTGGTTTACCAGAAGCTAAACAATATGCTGGCTTCCCTGTTGGTGGTGAGTTCTTAATTACTGACAACCCAAAAATTACTGCTAAACACACAGCGAAAGTATATGGCCGTGCTGAACTTGGTGCGCCTCCAATGTCTGTACCACATATTGATACACGTTATATCGACGGTAAAAAATATGTATTGTTTGGCCCATTTGCAACGTATTCAAACAAGTTCCTGAAAAATGGTTCTCAGCTTGATTTACTTGCATCAACCAACAAAAACAACGTTTTACCAATGACGACTGTTGGCTTGGAAAACCTTGATCTTGTTAAATACTTGGTGAGCCAAGTCATGATGTCAGATGAAGACCGTCTCAATGAACTTCGTAAATACTACCCAGATGCGAAAGCTGAAGACTGGCGTTTAAGCCAAGGTGGTCAACGTGTTCAGATCATCAAGAAAGAACCGGGTAAACCTGCAACACTTCAATTCGGTACAGAAATCTTTGCGTCTAAAGATGGTGCTGTAACTGCATTGTTAGGTGCGTCTCCGGGTGCTTCGACTTCTCCATACATCATGCTTAACTTGCTTGAAAAAGCTTTCCCTCAGCAAACTGAAGGTAAGTGGAACCAGAAGCTTCATGAAATTGTAGTGTCTTATAAACAAGACTTAAGCAAAGATCCTGTGTTACTCGATAAAGTTCGTCAGTACACAAGTTCTACGCTTGGCTTGAACTATACATCTCCGTTCAAAGCTGCAAACGATGAAACTGCTGCTGCCCCAATTGCAAAAGCAAATTAAGTTTGACGATGTATAAATAAAATTCCAAAAGGATGAATTTCGATTCGTCCTTTTGTTTTTTAAGACCTCAGCTGAGATATTTAGATTCGCTATGACCCATTTAAACTCATCTTCTCACCTCTTATCATTTGGTTTTAAGCTCGTGCTTTTTTTGCTGCTGGCTTATCTTTTGGTAAGCGGTTTTTATATATGGATGATTGGTGGTACAGCAATTTACATCAGCTCAGCCGTACTACTTGCCATCACCGCGTATGCATTTAAGCTCGGTAAATATCAAAAGCTATGTTCTGTTTTAAATCTGCTCATCAGTGCAGCGGCGTTATATTTCAGTGCTGCTCATTTATTTTTCTCCCCTGTTCAATTCTTTATATTTTTACCTGCCTTATTTTTTGTACTGTTAGCTTTTGCTCGACTAGAAAAAGTTCGCAGCTTATCTAAGGTTTTATTATTCATTAGTTTATTGATTTGGTCAGGCATACATTTTATGCAACTTGAACAATTTAAAGCGTATTATAAAACGCAGCATACTGGTGAAAGTTGGCAGCAATTTGGCGCGTTATAAGATCATTTTTTATTCAATGCATTCAAATAAATACCTCATCTTTTTCAAATAAAGTTCATCAGTAAAACTGAACATCGTCTACAGAAATCCTCTTAAGAAAAAATATTCATAACAATCTAATTTATTTAGAAATATATCGAGCATATTCGCGATTGAACACAATCCATCTACACGCTAGATTAACTCAATTATTTTTTCTCCCTTTATGTTGTAATTTATGAAGATTTTAGATGGCGGTTTAGGCCGTGAATTGGCCCGTCGTGGTGCTCCGTTTCGTCAACCAGAGTGGTCTGCGCTTGCACTCATTGAAGCACCAGAAACAGTAAAAGAAGTACATCTTGATTTTATCAATGCTGGTTCAGAAGTGATTACCACCAATAACTATGCTGTTGTGCCATTTCATATTGGTCAAGAACGCTTTGAAACCGACGGTGTGCGTTTAATTAAAGTTGCGATTGAACAAGCAAAAAATGCAGTTCAAGAAAGCGGCAAAAATGTCAAAATCGCAGGCTGCTTACCACCATTATTTGGTTCTTATCGTGCTGACCTGTTCCAACCTGAACAAGCTAAAAGCCTTGCTGAGCCGATCATTAACACATTGGCACCAGAAGTAGATTTCTGGCTCGCTGAAACCCAATCATGCTTAAAAGAAGTCGAAACAGTCCATGCATTATTGCCACAAGATGGTAAGGACTATTGGGTGTCATTTACGCTGCAAGATGAGATTAAACAAGAACAAGCACTCCTTCGTTCTGGTGAAAATATGCAGCAAGTGGCTGAGTTCATCAAACAATCAAATGCCAAAGCAGTGTTGTTTAACTGCTGCCAACCTGAAGTGATCTTGCAAGCGATTAATGAAATTAAAGGACTTATTCCTGCGTCTGTACAGATTGGTGCTTACGCCAACGCGTTCCCACCGCAAGATGAAAGCGCTACTGCCAACGATGGTCTGGATGAAATTCGTAAAGACTTAGATGCTCCAGCTTATCTTGATTTTGCTAAACAATGGCAGCAAGCAGGTGCAAGTTTAGTGGGTGGTTGTTGTGGTATCGGACCAGAACACATTGCTGAACTTTCACAATTTTTTAAAGAATAAATACCATGTCTGCTGCCAAAATCGGATTATTGTCTCTTACAGCGCTGGTCTTTAGTTCTATGGTGGGGTCAGGCGTATTTAGCCTCCCCCAAAATATGGCTCAAGTCGCTAACGGCTCTGCCCTTCTTGTTGCATGGCTCATTACTGGGGTCGGTATTATTTTCTTGGCCCTCTCGCTATTACATTTAACGCGTCAACGACCAGACCTTGACGGCGGTATTTATAACTATGCGCGAGAAGGCTTTGGAGACCTGATCGGGTTTTGCTCAGCGTGGGGCTATTGGTTGTGTACTACCATTGGTATTGTGGGTTATGTGGTGATTGCCTTTTCAGGCGTCGGCATGTTTACCGACAGCAAAGACCATATTATTTTTGGTGAAGGTAATACGCTTTATTCACTGATTGGCTCAAGCATTTTTGTGTGGCTGGTGCACTGGTTAGTAAGTCGAGGCATTAAAGAAGCTGCGATTGTGAATTTACTGGCGACCATTGCCAAAATTATTCCAATGGTAGTCTTTATCTTTTTCACATTTATTGCCTTTAAGTTTGATTTGTTCAAACTCAACTTAAATGACTTTTCTTTGCAAGTTCCACTTTGGCAGCAAGTGAAAAACCTGATGCTGATTACCCTTTGGGTATTTACCGGTATTGAAGGTGCTGTAGTTTTATCATCGCGTGCAAAAAAGCGTCATGATATTGGTAAAGCAACTATTTTAGGTGTTTTGCTGGCATTAAGTTTTTACGTGATGGTGACCGTATTGGCTTATGGTGTGGCGAGTCGTGAAGCGCTTGCAGGCATGCATAACCCATCAATGGCGACCATTTTGCAGCAACTGATCGGCTTGCCGGGTACCATCATTATTACCATTGGACTCATTATTTCTGTTGCATCGTCTTATTTAAGTTGGACTTTATTTGCCACTGAAATTCCATTTTTAGCTGCAAAAAATGGTGCTTTCCCGAAATTATTTTTAAAGAATAATCAAAATAATGTACCCATTTCATCACTTTGGTTGACGACACTGGTCGTACAAGGTTCTTTAATTGCCGTGTATTTTTTCAATAAAAACTACACTCAGCTTTTATTGATTTCATCGGTCATGATTTTGCTGCCTTATTTTCTGGTGTCGGCTTTTTACCTTAAAGAATCTATTCGCCATAAACGCACGCCTCACATTGCGATTGCAAGCGTTGCTTCAATCTATGCGCTTTGGTTGCTCTATGCCGCAGGACTAGACTTACTACTCTTGTCTGGTGTGTTGTATTTGATCGGCTTGGTTATTTTTTCAATCAGCTACTTTGAGCATAAAAAATCGCTCAAACAAAATCAGCTAAATTAGTCATTTCAACCACTGTTGACCCAGTTCAGCAGTGGTTTTCTAAGAATAAAACTCTCTACTTTGAAGGCTGCGACTGCTTTAAATGCAATCGTAAAATACGGCGTAATTCTAAAATTGCCTCAGGGCTAGTTTGAATCGAATGGCCACCTTTAATGATCAACTCCGACTGCTCCCCACCCAAATGCGAACTTTGATACGGCACAATCCCATCACTGCTTTTTAACTTATCAGTTGTCCCATTAATATTACCCATAATTGAGTGATAGACCACTTGTGGCGATGGTTGAATGGCTTGAGTCAACTGCATAAAGTTAGAAGAGCGACTTAAATTACTCGCCCCATTTTCAATTAAGCCTTTTCTGAGTTTTGTATTTTTCTCATCTCTCATTTCAACTGCAATAAAAAAATCAGCTGGCAAACGAATGATACGGCGGGCAATTTGGGTAAACCATCGGTCAGCGTAGTCAGTACCATGATGCGGTGCTGAAACAAAAACAACTCGATTAAAATATGGCAAAGCCTTGAACTGAAAACGCTCTTGAATTACCGGATTTTCTTTTAAACGATTTAGCTGAGCTTCATTCATTTTTTGCATGGCTTGCTCTGAAACATCGGCATTACTCACCAGTAAACGGCTAATCACGCCGCCCATACTATGCCCAACTAACACGGCATCATGTGCCGCATAACTGTCTTTAGCAACATTTTGAAAAGCTTGATTCAGCAAAGAATAAATCTGAAAACGACTTTCAAAAATCGGCATGTTAGTTGAATAAAACACCTGCCAAACCTGATAGTTTTTCCTTAATTCGGCATCGCCCATAATGTCATTGGTTAGACTCACCCACGCCTCTGGGCTACTTGCCAAACCATGAACAAACACAATAATTTTCTTATTCGGGTTAAAAGGTTCCAGCATATATAAATGCGGCATGATTAAATTGGCTTCTTTATTAATTAAAGACCAATAACCTGCTGCTCCTAAATTATATTTTGATAGCCACAGCCCATAAGGTGCCGAATAGTTTGCAGTCAGTGGATAGTCCACACCTTCGATTTTTACACGGTCTTGTCGATATGGATCGAACATCGCAATTTCTAACTCTGCCCCAGCAATGACCTGATCGGCTGTGGCTTTTTGTTTTGGATATGCAATGGCAGTAGCTGGAAAGAAGCGTGGTAAATGAATATTAGGATTGGCCTGATGAGTATAAAAATTATCTGGGTCTAAAATGAAGCCGTGATTTACATCATTTTCTTTACGCCCAACAATAAACTCTGCCCCCAAACCATCCTTACGGTTGACGGTATTAAAACCAGAAAAGTTCATGTTATAGCTGGAGCGAAAAGTATCGACTTCAATTTTTTGTACATCTAACGCGTGGTCAAAATTGACGTGGTACTCATGACCATCCGCTTTAAGCAACGGTGGAAAGCGATGCGTATTTAAATGATTAAAATACGTGGTCATAAGCTTTGACAAGGCGACGTTATAAAAAATACGTACCTGATTTTGGCGATGGTCAAACACCCGATCGAAAGGCGACTCTTCAGAGTCAAATAAATAGACATAACTATAGCGCAAGCTTTTATCGAACAGCGCTAACTCTTGCTCAACGCAACTGTTACTTTTATTAATGACATTACACTGGCTACTACGCCCGACATCTAAAGCTTTTGCCAAGTAAATTTCACTCAGCGCAGCATAGCGTTCTTCTCGGCTGCTATTTTCGGACAGGCTCTGAATTTTGTTTAAACAATCATCAAAATTTTGTAGGCAAGTTTTTTCATCTTCTTTGACCAAATACAGTAAGTTTTGGGTTTGATGACTTAAGGTGCCGTCGGTCAGAATACTTTCATTCTTACTTTTTAAAGCATTGCTTAAATTACTTTCTTTTAAATGAATGACCTGACAGCCACTGAGCAAAGCCATTATTGTTATGATTGAATAATGGTAAGACTTTGTCATTCTGCCTTCCTTAATCGAATGTATTCCCCATCTGGTCATTATGCCTGTAAAGCAGTGAACGAACAATTTCGACTCCGCTTCCGTCTTCCTTTATTACGAAAAAAAAGCCTGAACTCATTTTAATTCAGGCTTTTTTGTTATTTTTTCAAATCAAGCTTGGTTGAACTTTTGCTGTGAAGCTAAATAAGAGAAATACAAAATTGGTAAAATAAACGGCGCTACACTCCAGAAATCAAAATAGACATAGAGGATCGCTCCTAAGAAAGCACCAATCACAAAACCAATTACAATACTGGCGCTTTTTAGAAAACTTACCCGATTGGCTGCATTATTGTTTTTAAGTAAGTTGGCAATATCAATCCCAAGTTGGGTAGTGTTGCCTGTCATCATGGTGCTTGGGCTAATATTTTTAATAAGGGTTTTGCTTGAAGTATTACGAATAGCCAAAGCAATTAAACCCAGTCCTCCTGTTACTGCAACTGTTAGCGCATCCGGATCTTTAAATGGCTCGAAGTAAAGCCCTGCCACCATAAAGGCACATAGAAAAATAGCTTCAAATAAAAATAAATAAGACAACGTTTTGTGCTTGACCTGACTGCGGTCAATCAACAGTTTGGTAATAACAACGGTCAAAATAAATAATGGAATTGCTGCGAGCTTGATCCATAACCCCGAGCCACCTTTAACCCATGCTGCCCCTGCCAACACTAAGTTTCCCGTCACATGCGCGGTGAAAAAGCCAAACAGCGCAATAAAGCCAATAGTATCAATTGCTCCACCCACCATGGTGAGTAAAACAGGATCTCGACATATTGCCCAGGTACTTTCTGTGTCTTTTTTAATTGGGGTATCTGTCATATAAAATATCCTGTTAAATTAAAACTTTAAAGCAATTAAGTTGTATATAAATGATTTAAAAATGAATAATACTAAAGCGTTTATGAAAGCAAAAAATCATGTAAAAAAATAGGGTGCGTAATGTCGTAACACTGTCTTTAAAATGGCAACAATCAAAATTGACTATTTTTAAAACACTAAACTGTTCTCATCCTTAAATCAATTTGACCTCCAAAACTGTTCTAACTATGATGAAGCCGCTAGTTGAAATCAACTGGTTTTGGACCTGAAAAATTTATGCCAGAATATGGATAATCAATAACAACAATCACGAGTAGATATATGTCACTTTATAATTTTTCAGTTTTTTTAGGGGGATTATTATTTGTATCTGTTGCCTTCGCGGGTCAAAAAAACAGTCCTCATCGTGATTTTTATTTGAAATGTATTGCAGCTGGTCATAGCCGTGCAAGCTGTACATGCATTTATCATCGTTTAGAACGTCAATACTCCCCTAAATTTATGAATAAACTTGGAAATTTAAGTTTACAAAGCCCTGAGGTACCGCGTGACTTTATAAAAACCATGCGTCGTACCATGCAACAGTGCAGATCATAATTCTTTTATTTTTTAAGCCACATCCACACTAATACCCCTGCCATACATAAAATTGCCGGATAGACAAACCACGGATGTGGAATAGTCCAAATCATCAGTCCCGCAGCCAAACTCATACTCAACGTCGAGATGTATTTTGCTTTTTTAGGAATACGCCGATGTTCTTGCCACTCGCGAATGAGTGGACCGATATAACGATGATTTCGAAACCATTGATGAAGTTTTTCAGAGCCTCGAGCCGCAAAGAACACAGCCAAAATCATAAAATCAACGGTGGGTAAACCCGGAATAAAAATACCCAATATGCCAAGCGCAATACACAACCAAGCCAAACCAATAAACACCCAACGCGCCCAAACAGAACGGGCAAGCTTACTGACTGGTTGAGCGGGTGCTAACGACTGCTCATGTTTTACGATCATATTTACTTGATTGAGTTTGTCCATATCGGGTATTCCCTTTATCCACTTTTTACTACTTCAATTTATCAAGCTGATCAAGCGCCTGACCAAAATATCCAAAGGCATCTAAAGCTCCTTGAACGACTCGGTCTTGCTGAGTTTGGTCAAGGCCTGCTTCATCCAGTGCTTGTACAAAACGTTTCCAGACTTTCGCACGCCCTTCGGGATAGGCCGCTAAATTACGTGCAGCAAACGTTTCAGAAAAACCCAAATGCTTTTGAGCTTCTTTAAATAAAAATGCAGCTCCTAAGGTTGAACCTTCGGACACATAAATCCAGCCTAAAGCTTCGGGTAGTTGTACGTTTTCACTCTGTAATTGCTGCCCGTTGGGTTGAATACCTAAATCATTTAAATCAGCAAGTGCTTGTTTTGAGCGGCCACGAATGTCTAAGTCCGGAATCAGTCCAGCTACACCCTCTTTCTCAAAAAGATGTTCAATTTCACGCTGAAAGTAATATTGAGACAAAGTAAATTGCGCGTATTTTTCTTTACTTGAAAACACCTTTGCCTTTGACATTAATTGATGCATACGTTCGTGTTCAGCAGCAGTTTCTTGTTTCAAACGTAAAGACAAACTGTTGCTAATGATTTGGTCTGTAGATGAATTCATCATCTTTCTCCTGCAAAATGGATATCGCTCATCGGTTAACGGCCCCGATTGAGTTTGAGTTGGACTGGAAAATCCACAACGATGGTCACGGCTCGACCGTTAATTTTGTGGGGTTTAAATCTGGATTTACGTGTAGCTTGCATGACCCGTTCATCAAGGCTTTGAATGCCCGAACTTTGACGTAATTGAATGTTGATTGGCTGCCCTTTTTCATTAATGCGAATACGAAGCTCAACCAAACGATTTTGTTGTTTTAACTCGCGGTCATCGTAGTCAAGCCCGCCAAAACTCAGTACATCCACGCTACTCACCTGAACAACATCATCGTGTTCAACTTGAGTGCTCGGTGCTTTGGAATACTCTTGCTGCGTTGCGGGTGTTTTGACGCCGCCACTTTTGGTTTCGCTATTGGTGTTTTGTGACAAATGCTCAGTTTGCGTTTGTTCAAGGTCTGTCGAACTCAGTTTTTTATCGTTATGAGCCGCTCGCCTTTCTGTAGGCTGCACTGCTTGAGACGAAACTAAATTATTTAAAGTCGTTTTTGGTTGTGCTTGCTGTTTGTTATTTAAATTATTTTGTACGACCTCTTTAGAGGCAGTTTTTGACGCTAATGTTTGAACATTTAATGTTTGAACATTTGTAGGCGAGTTTTTTGATTTTTCAGGTACTGAAGAAACTGAACTGTTTAATGTAGATTGAGGCGTTACACTTTTTTCAGGTTGGCTTTCAGTCTTTTCATGCGATGGCTTTTTAGCAGGCGCCAATGACACAAAACTTACTTTTAATGCATCTACTTTGGGGGTTGCTTGAAAAGTATAAGGTTCAATTAAATGACTCAGCATCCAGACAACAAACACATGCAGACCAATCACCACGACTACAGTTAAGCACTTATAAAAATGCTTCGGCCCTTGTGGTAAAGGCAACATAAACATCGGCTTATGTGTAGGGAATAAAGATTTTGATTTCATGACTTATTCCCTAAAAACGATGCTCAAGCTTGAGGCTAATGTTGTGTTTATCGTAGGAATACAGCCAATCGACATTGCTTTTATTATGGTTATAGCGATAGGTTAAATTGGGTGTCATGCCATAAAACTCAAAGCGCGGCATTTGCACAACAAAGGTATAGTTCTGTTCAAAATCATGACGACGAGCTAAGAAAGTTTCTGCGTATTTATCAAACTGACGCCAACGGTAAGAACTCAATAAAGTAGTGTTAAAACCAGCACGCCAAGACTTACTTAAGCCTAAACGCACACCTTGCTGTTGGTAGGCAGCCATATATTTTTCTTGGGTCGAATGGTCGACTACATCTAAACCACTAAAAATGGTCCACTGATTTGGGAGGATTTTCCAGAAAGTAGCAAAAGCTGAGCTTTCTACCCCATCTAGGGTTTTATATTTCTGATAATTTAAATCTTTACTCTCAGCTTCAAGCTTGAAGGCTTTATCTGCCGAGATAAAATGCATCCACTCGGCACGTGCGCCCCACGCATTGTAAAGACCATCGTTGCCATAACGTTTATGTTCAAAAAGCGGACTCACCCCAATTTGATTTTTTAAGTCAAAGTAGCTGTAGCCTGCATTAATGTTAACGGTAGATTCATTAAATGCCGCGTGGTCGTTATAGGATTGTCCAAACGCCAGCGCACGTAAAGCCACGCCATGATGCCCCTTAATCGCATAGCGTTTTATAAGACTGGCTTCATAATCTAAGCCCGTTGCCGACTCAGCTTTAGGCGTCCCACGAGTAACTTGCTCAATTGGGATAATATTACCCTTACTATCTTTGCCATAAAGCGTCCATGTTTTGCTCTGTTCAGACGAACTATTTAAATTACTGACATAGGTGTAACCCGCTGAAACCGAGCCTTGCCAAGAGTCTCGTTTTTTTAATGCCTGAACAAAGGTATTCACTGTTGTTAAAACTCCAGACGGAATTACAGCAGGATCACTTTGTTTCAGTTGGTCTTGAATGGAAATAAAAAGGCGTGCTGCTTCCTTATTCTTCTGTTGTTCAAACAGCACGCGCGCTAACTCAAGTTCACAAATTAAATTATGAGGTTGTTGTTTTAGGCTACTTTGAAATTTTTGTTCAGCCAATTTCAGTTGCCCCTGAGAACGTGCAACTGCCCCTTCGGCAAAGTCGGTTAAAGCCCGATCATAGCCAACATATTTCTTATAATGTTCTAAATAAACCGTGGTTTTGAGCCACTGTTTTTGCATGACAGCCAAATATAACGCCTTGGCAAGATCATTCGGGTTTTGCTCAACACTGTATTCTTGTCCATTAATTTGAAGTTTAGGTAATTGCTCGGTACTACGAATGGTTCCCTGCTCGTGAAACTGGCGCTGTTCTTGTAAAAGCGTTTGGTCCAAGCTTTGATTGAGACGAAGCTGTGTGTCTTCGTCGGCATATAAAAATGGACAACTCAACAATGTTAGACAGCACAAAAGCGTTCGTTTCATAAAACAATAAACCTGAAGCAACCAAGCAAAAGCCAAAAAAACAAAAGGAACCTACGTATGTAGATTCCTTTTGCATTCATTAATTTTTAGCACCGCCAAATGCAGTGTTGTAAGACACATTATCAAACTGGGCAATACCCGCTAAAGCCGAAGCATTTGCACCAAAGAATTGACCTTGCACCACACCAGAGTTGTCGACACCAGCCGTACCGTTAGCCGTTGCCAAACCTGCAAACGCAGCAGTACCTGGGTTAAATGCCACACCATCTAGACTTAATGATGAAACAGCCGTACCTGTTCCGGTAAGCGTTCCTTCAAGTGTACCCGCGCCATAATTTGCCGTGAACGTACCACTTAACAGATTGCTTCCAGAACCATTAATCCCTGCAACGGTATAAGTTGCAGTACCCGCGGTTGGAACCGTGGTATTAGTGTTATCACCCGCGTAGTAAACGGTATGGCTCGCGCTTGCTGGCGTGTCGCCCGCTTTCCACCATTCACCAAAATAGACTTCCTGTGTGCCCACCTGACCAAAGTTAAAATTACCTAATGCACTGTGTGAAGGTGGCATTGCAGACACTGGAATATGCGAAATATTAAAGGTTTTGCTGCCAACCGTTACATTGGTATTACTCGTTCCCTGAGCAGCAAAAGCCTGAGCCAAACCTTTTAACGAACTAAAACCTGTAAAAGCGTTATATGGTGCACCCGCAGCTTGAACCGACACCGCTGCTACACCACCCGGATGGCTTGCATTGGCAGCAGCACCGATTTTGATGTTACTTTCATTACTCGAAATACCATCAATACCTGCATAAGCAAATGCAGTTGAACAAGCAACAAGACCCAAGAACAATTGAGAGATTTTCATTTGTTGTTACTCCATCTTTTTTAAAACTAAGTTATTGTTTAATTTAAAATAACGATTTCGCTATTTTTAGTTTATTGAGTAGGCCCAGCTGCAAACCTACTCAGTTTTTGTAAATAATAATCATTCAATCTTATTATTTACTGTTACCTGACTCCCCTTTTATGTATGTGTAGAGGGAATCAAATTCTGTTTAAAATTTGGTGGTCCAACTAATTTTCATCGTTCGGCCTGGTGCGGCCATGGCACTACGAGTTAAAGGATCGATATAAAACTGGTTAGAAAGATTACTGCCGACAAACTCAACCGTGTTGTAGTTATCGACCTGATAACGCGCATAGGCATCAAAAATCCACGTGTCATCCCAAGCCAAAGGCACATTGAGGTAATAGCCTTTATTGACGCTAGCATCATTGTTTTTTCGTAGCGGGCTTTCATAAGCTTTATAGAATGTTGCGCGTGCACCGAGTTCTAACTTTTCATCAAAAAAGCGTGCGCCAAGCAAACCGTGGAAACTCAGTTCAGGTGTAGCCATGGTCACCAAGTAGCCATTTGGGAAACCGTCATCGACACAACGCTGATACGGCTCACGGAACTCAAGGCCCTGCTCGGTTTGAACCGTGCCGCCTAAAATCATTTTGTTAATGGCACTATTGGTGTCACACACTTCATTTTTTAAGTTATAGGCCACGCTCAAATCTGTGAAAAAACCGCCATTATCAAAACGGCTTTGTAATTCTAGACCTGACAGCTTTTGCTCATCCATATTGGTAAAAATAAGGTTTTGGTCACGCTCAATCACATTTTTGGTTTTGTTGTAGTAATAGGCGAGCTTAATGTCAGCATTGCGTGCTGTGCTAAACCAATCACGCATGTCATAGACATAACCCACTTCGTAGTTAAAAGCGTGTTCAGGTTTGATTGCTTGATATGGCAACATGGCAGAAAAACCGACAGTGCTTTCAAACAAACTTGGTAAGCGATATTCCTCTGCATAGCGTGCATAGATTCTGCTGTTTGGCGTGAGGTGAATTGAGGCGCCTAATTGCGGTGCCCAGCCACTATCTTTAACTTTGTCGGCAGACTCAACCGGAACTTGGTCTACCACCGACATAAAGTTCCCGCCAGTTACGACGTACTTTTGTCCAGAGGCATTGAGCTGGTTTAAAGGATTATCGGCAAGCGACAATTGCCCATTCGCATCTGCTTTCCAGCTCAGCGTATTTTTCTGTGACCAGATCATGTTATACAACGTGCTCTCTGATGCTGGCACAGTGTCGAGCTGCCCATCCCACTCAGGATTTTTTGTGGCATAGCGCTGTTTTAAAACATTGATTAAACGCTGCTGAGTCGAGGTGTAACTCTCAGGCATGGTCTGATATTCAAAGGTATATTCTTTAAGCCTACTTTTTTTGGTAAACAGCGGATTTAAACTCGGGTCAATCTCGCTCTGCAAAGACTTATTTAAAAAGTCATCAACTGCCCAATACGAGCGATAACGCATGCCCGCATCAAAACTTAACCAAGACAGCGGTCGATAATTAAAATTAAAGTCGAACGTTTTTTCCTCACGGCGTCCTGCTCGTGGCAGCGCCTGATAGAGCGAATAACTTGGTCCAAATTCGCCATATATATCGTCAGACGTTAGTTTTTCTTTTAAGAAACTTCCACCGAGCGTCAAATCAAGCTGGTCTAACAAACGAGTTTTATTACTGACCGTAATGCCTTTACGCGTATTGTCAGAATGGCTTATTGCCGTGTTAATAATCGTGTTATCTCGAAAATCGATTGTGGTTGGCCACCCACCACGTGTGTAGGTCTGGCTTTCGGTGTCGGTTTGCCAAATGTTGGCATAGAAATCAATCCAGCGATTATTCTCAGGCTTAAACTTATATTCGAGGCTATAAGCTTTAGAGTGAATATTGCTTAAAGGCCACTGCGGAACACCCAAGTCAGGGGTAATACCCCAAACAATCCGAGACGGCATAATTTCACCAAAAATATTTTTGGTATCTCGGTAAGTCAGTTTAAGAGTCTGGCTATCAGTTGGGCGATAGGTCCCTTTTAATAACCACGATTCCATATGACTTGAGGTGTTAGGAACTTCATCGCCCGGTTGATAGGCATAGGCAAAGTAAGGAATAAAATCGAGGCTGCTGTCTGGCGTCGCTCGTTTATAGTAGCCTGCGCCATGTGTGCCCGAAAAATAATTGCCGCGCTCACGTACTGCATAAACTGCCAGTAAATCAAATTTATCTTGCTTGGTGGCAATTGCCAGTCGGCCCGCTAAGTCATCGCCCGAAAAATGAGAGTTATCACTTCTTGTCCGGTTCTTTTTATAAATATCGGGGTCATACTTTGACCCATTCATGTCGATCCAAGGCGTGGTGTTATCGTAGTTTTGGCCCACTTTGCTCATGTCTGGCAAAGACGGATCAATTGAGTTGGTTGAGCCTTCTACTTTTAACTCTGCACCAAAAGACTTACCCGGACGAACAATGTCATCGGCCTCTAGCGTTTTAACTACCACACCACCACCTACAGAAGTTGTGGTATTGCGCTCTAAAGATGGGCCTTTAATGACTTCAATGCCCGCAATGAGATTGGGGTCGATATAGTTTCTGTTATTTACCCCGTTGTAGCCACGCCATACGGCAATTGACTGTTCGGTGCCATCAATGGTTAAAGGCACACGACCAACACCCTGCACACCACGTACACTTGGGTCGAGTGCGCCACTGTTACGGGCATCACCGCTATAGACTCCCACCATACCTTGTAATACATCGGCTGGGTTGGTTCCTTTAAAGCGTTCGACATAGTCTTTGCCCGCATAGACCGAAGAACGGTTTGCGTCATAAACTTTGTTATAGCCTTCTGTGTCACGGTCTTCTTTGCCGTACACCACAATTGGCGTAAGTCGTACCGACGCATCTTCTTCAATTACAGCACTACTTGGCGGCAGACTAGCGGCCTGAACCTTAGCGGGAGTGACTCGCAGCGTAGGTTTCTTGGTGAGTGTGTAGCCCTGCCCAACTTTTACAACATTAAATTCGGTTGCTTTTAAAAGCTGCTCAAAACCTTGTTCGACTGCAAAGTTACCTTTTAAACCTAGGCTGTGTACCCCTTGAAGTTGCTGTGCATCCATTGCAATTGAAGTACCCGATTGTTCGGCAAACTGATTGAGTACGTTAGCAAGACGGCCAGCAGGAATGTTATAGCTTTTAACTCCGGCTGTTTCTGCATAAGCCTGCTGCATAGGCAGCGTAACAAGCCCACCCATCGACACAGCATGTATGGCAAATGCCAATGTTGAGAATCGAAAAATCGATCGATTCCGCTTTTGCCCCGTTCCCGCTTTTCTCATTTGCCCAGCCCAGTAAATCGTAATAAGAATCATTCAACAAAACAAATTAAAATGATCCATACTTATTGCTTCTACTTACTATGACGAACGACTTTCAAAAAAGTGGAACCTAAAATTGAAAATAAATTTAATTTTTTATTATTTTAAAGAAACCATGACCACAAACGGCGTGATTTGCTTAATTTTCAGATCTGGAAAAACCGTAGCCAAAAGCTTAAGCGACTCTGTGGTTTGATCTAAAGGCAACACAGCATTGACCCGCACATGCTGCAGTGCCGCATCATTAAAAATAATTTTGCCTTTGTAGTTGCGGTCTAGCTCTTGTAGCACTTGATTCAGCGGCAGGTTTTCTACCATAAGCTGATGCTTTTGCCATTTTTGTTGTTCGTTATAAACATTCAGTGCAGGCAGTTTTTGTACACCATTCTTGTCCATTTTAATGGCTTGCCCTGCTTCAACAATGGCTTGTCGAGTCGCATGCAATTGGGTCGTTTTAACTTGTGTGGCCTCTACTTTTACCTTTGAGTGCAACATTTTGAGTTCAGTTGCCGAAGGGTCATAACTGACACTAAAAGCTGTGCCGAGTGCCTGAATTTTCCCATGACTGGTTTTGACCAAAAACGGTCTAGTCTTATCTTTAGCAACATCGACATAAATTTGACCTTGCACCAACTCAACCACTCGCTGGTTAGTTTTAAAATCAACATTAACTGCGCTTTTACCACGTAAAATTAAACGTGAACCATCTGGTAAGGTTTGCGTGGTCCACTGCCCCGATTGCCCTTGAATGTCAGCCGTAACATAGGCCACGGTAGTGTCAGTTAAATAAAATAACGCCCCACTCATGGCAACAAACACAACTGCAAAAGCTGTTCCTGCACGTAAATGTTTATAGGCTTTGCCTGAGTTTAGACCAGCTTTAAGAGCAACCTTGGTGACTTTTTTATGACCGCTGGTTTGGGAAAGTTTTTGAATTGAACCAATACACTGTTCAATATCGGCAGCCACTTGACGATGTTGCTCACTGGTTTTCTTCCACTCTTCAAATTTTTGTTTGGCGGTTTTTCGTGAGCTTTCATCATCCGAACTCAGTTGAACAATCCAATGCGCGGCTTCTTCAACGAGCTGGTGATGTTTGCTTTTATCCATGGCCATTTAAATGCAAGCGTCCATGTCTTGTCGGTTTTGGTAGCACTGAATTAAACAGCTCGCCAAATATTTTTGAATCATTTTGGTCGATACACTTAAACGCTCGGCAATTTCTTTATGGGTATAGCCTTCGAGGTAATGCAAAATAAAAGCTTGTTGTGCTTTTTCAGAAACCCCTTCGAGTGCTTTGCAAAGCTGGTTAATTGCTTGAATAATTTGCATTTGGTCTTCGGGTGAAGCCACTGCATCAAGCATATATTCCATTTGGCTCAAGCCATCTAAATAAGCTTGTTCAATGCGTTTACGGCGCACTTGGTCAATGAGCAGATTTTTAGCAATCGAGGTTAAATAGGCACGCGGTTCCTTAATGCCGAATAGCTCGTCACGCGTTTGTAGTAGTTTAATAAATGTGTCCTGAACCAGATCTGCGGCCTGATCATTATTACCTAATTTTTGTCTCAACCATTGGTGAAGCCAGCTTTGGTGACTTCTATATAACTGATCTACAAGCAAAGAAGTTTTGTTCACAGCAATTGGACTCAAAACAAGGAACTCACAAATGATAATAATTATCATTTAAACAAGTCAAGCAATAATTCAAGTAAAACTTAAATCACTGTTTAATAAATTGAATTAATTGTCCGCTCGCTTTGCTGCACTTCTCTTAAAGCAAATCAGCCAAATTCCTAATTTCTTCCATCACCGCCTTACACGCAGGCGTTAAATAGCCATGTTTAGAAATAGACAAAGAAATATAGCGCTTGAGCGCGGGATTAATAATTTTTGCGGCTTGAATTGAGGTGTATTGGCTGGCCTTCTTTAACGCTTGCGGCCCCAACATGGTATACATGCGAGATTCGGAAACCAAATGGGTTTGCAAACTAATCGAGTCGGCTTCAAACACAATATTCAACTCTACCCCATTTTCATAGGCCATATGGTCTAAAAAATTACGCCAGTTACTTGGTCTGCAAAAGGTGACCAGCGGTAACTGACTTACCTCTTTAAAATCGACTTCACTAGCCTGAGTGAGTGCATCTCCTTCACAGCCGACCAAATAAGTATCGGCTTCGGTAAGGTAAACATCTCCTTGTTTAGGCGTTGGATTAAACCGATAGAGTATGGCTAAATCGACGCTGCCATCTTCAAGCCATTTTTCTAAATGCACGCCTTGCCCTTCACGCACCGACAGTTTAATTAAGGGATATTTCTCTTGAAGCACTTTATACAGAGTCGATAACAACGGATGTGCAGTAGACGGCAAACTGGCAATACGAACCGTCCCGATCGGGGTATCGGTCGAGTGCAAAATTTCATTATTGAGTTGATCGGTTACGTTTAGCCATGAACGAATTTTAGGAAGTAAATGCTGGCCTAAATCGGTCAGCTCGACACCACGTCCAGTTCGGTTAAATAAACGACCACCACATTGCGCCTCAAGCTCGTTCATTTGCCGACTGATTTGCGGTTGGTTGGTGTTATGCAGCATGGCGACTTTGCTTAAGCTACCGAGCTCCACCGCATCTAAAAATATTTTCCATAATTCATAATTCATCGATTCTTCCTAAATCGTAAATAGGCAGCATTTTGAGCCATACATTTTCAGTATAACTGAAATTCAAGAATTGGTAATTCCTACATAGCTCACCTATTTCTATACTCCAATCATGTTCTCTACAACACGATTTAAGTCAGATTAAGAACCAGAGAATATTTAATTACACTGTATAGGAAGTACGATTATGAGTTTAGATTTACGTGGATTAACCCCAGCACCTGTGACTCCTTTTACCCGTGACGGACAAGTAGACCATAATGCAATTCAACGTTTAGGTTCATGGTTAGGCAGTATTGATGGTGTGAAAGGCTTGGTTGTTCTTGGGCATGCAGGTGAAGGAACATTCTTGTCGCAAAAAGAACAAATGCAGGTCATCGAAAGCTTTGTTAAATCGGTAGATGACAAAATTCCGGTAATCGCAGGGATTACGCTCGAAGGTACTTCGGTTGCAGCAGAAGAAGCAAAACGTGCAGTCAGTGCAGGTGCTTCGGCAGGTTTGATTTACCCTTCACATGGCTGGTTGCGTTTTGGCTATCAAAAAGGCGCACCGCAAGATCGCTATAAAGCGATTTATGAAGAAAGCGGTTTGCCATCTATTTTATTCCAATATCCAGATGCAACGAAGGCCACTTACGACCTAGAGACTCTACTCGATATTTCTGCACAGCCAGGTGTGTTTGCCATGAAAAATGGTGTGCGTAACATGCGCCGTTGGGATGTCGAAATTCCGATTATTCGCCGTGAACGTCCAGACTTACAGGTGTTGACGTGCCACGATGAATATTTGCTTCACACCATGTTTGATGTAGACGGCGCTTTGGTTGGCTATGGCAACATTGCCCCTGAACTGTTAATTGAAATGATTAAAGCAGGTAAAGCTAAAGATTACGCCAAAGCTCGTGCGATTCACGACCAATTATTACCAGTGACTCGCAATGTTTATCACCGTGGTTCACACATGGAAGGCACGGTCGCGCTTAAACATGCATTGGTTGCTCGCGGAATTTTGGACCATGCCACTGTGCGTTCGCCTCTGCTTCCACTCGCTGATGGTGCTGAGCAAGAAATTCATGATGCAATGCGTCAAGCCGGAATTGGCAAAGTCGATTTAACCCAAGCCGTTGCTTAAATTCTATTCGGGCTAGCATGTACGCTAGCCTTTTTTTCCTGTACGCTGCCTGAGGCCAAACATCGGGCATGTCTCTTAAAAACAATAATAAAAAGCATGCAAACTGTGGTGAACAGGTAGTGCGAAATAGAACAACAAAACTACGAGGAATGTAGTAATAAGGAGATAGAAGATGACAAATCTAGCGGATGTAGAACAAATTAGTCATCATCAAAAAAATGCGGAAATTATTGCCAGACTTGAACGGCTACCCGTCACTGGTCGATTGCAATTTATGCGAATTACCATTGGTATTGCGACCTTTTTTGACGCTTATACTGTTCTTGCGATTGCCTTTGCTTTACCCCAACTCATTACCGAATGGCACCTAACGCCTGCCTATGTCGGCGCAATCATTGCTGCGGGCTATGTCGGGCAACTGGTCGGTGCGATCTTTTTTGGTTCTCTTGCCGAAAAAGTCGGTCGTTTAAAAGTGCTGTCTTTTACCATTTTACTGTTTGTAGCAATGGACATTTCCTGTCTGTTTGCGTGGAGCGGAATGTCGCTGTTAATTTTCCGTTTCTTACAAGGTGTTGGAACAGGTGGCGAAGTACCTGTTGCGAGTGCCTATATTAATGAGTTTATTGGTGCAGAAAAGCGCGGTAAGTTTTTCTTGCTCTATGAAGTTTTATTCCCACTTGGTCTTATGTTTGCAGGCATGGCGGCATTTTTCTTGATGCCAATTTATGGCTGGAAAGTCATGTTCATAGTGGGCTTAGTTCCATCGTTACTGGTGATTCCTTTACGGTTTTTCTTGCCTGAGTCACCACGCTGGCTTGCTTCCAAAGGCCGCTTTAAAGAAGCGGATCAAGTCGTCAAAAGCTTTGAAGAGGGTGCCATTAAAAGCGGTAAAACTTTGCCTGAACCTGTGGTTAAAGAAATTAACCCGCAAGGCATGGCAAAAACCGACTGGCGCGAGCTGTTCCGTGGTATTTACCGTAAACGTACTTTTACCCTGTGGGGCATGTGGTTTTGCGTTTATATGGTGAACAATGCCATGGTGACTTGGCTGCCATCTCTTTACAAACAACACTTTGGTCTGTCGCTGCAAACCAGTTTAGGTTATGGCTGGATTACCTCGGGCGTGGGTGTGATTGCCTCTATTATCTGTGCGTTAATGATTGATAAAGTCGGCCGCCGCCCTTGGTACAGCGCAGCGTTTTTCTTGGCAATTATTCCACTCATGAGCCTTTCGATTTTAGGCGCAAAATCGGCGATGGAAGTTGTGATTTTAGCAACGCTCAGCTATGCCATTTTGCAGACCATTTCATTCTCTTTATACCTTTACGCTGCCGAACTGTACCCTACTCGTCTACGTGCGATGGGCATTGGTTTTAGTACTGCTTGGCTTCGTGCCGGCTCTGCAATTGGGCCTGTTATGGTCGGCCTCGTGGTCGGTGGTTATGGCATTCAATATGTGTTTAGTGTGCTTGCCGTTGTGGCGCTGATTGGTGGCCTAGTGACCTTCTTGTTCGCCATTGAAACCAAAGGCCAAGTGCTCGAAAAACTTTCTCCTTAATTCATCCATTTCATAAAAAGCTTGCCTAACCCAGCGTTAGGCAAAGGGCTTATTCATACTTAAAAAAGGAATTTAAAATGAATAAATATTTGCTATGGGGCTGTATTGGTTTAGGCAGCGTGAGCAATGCGTATGCAGAGCTTCCTCAACAATTTGGTAAGTTAGAATTAAAAATTAATACCCGTTACTGGAACGATGAAGGCACTGCCCACCCTACGCTTGCCAACCCTTCGCCTTCGTCAAGTGAATATGAACAAAGTGCGTTAGGGCTTGAGTTAAATTATCAATCACCGTACATGTGGGACTGGCTTGGGGTAGATGGCTCACTCTATGCAGTCACCAAGTTATTTGACTCTGGCAAGCCGAGCGCTCAGCTTTTAGAGGTTGAAAATAACGGCAAGCTCGATCAAAACTTTGCGGCTTTTGGGCAGCTCTACCTCAAAGCAAAACTCGGCGATAAAGGCGAAATTAAATTAGGCCGTCAGTTGCACGATTCGCTGTTGCTTAAAAGCACCAATAACCGCGCAGTGCCCGACACTTTTTCTGGTGCGAGTGGTCAGTTTCAACTCAATGATCAGCTACAGACTTACATCGCCTACTATGATCGCTGGAAACCGCGCAGCATGGACTCTTTTGAAAAACTGGTGACTGAAAATGACGAGCGAATTGATTATGTCGGTTTACTTGGTGCCAAGTATCAGTACAAGAACTGGAGCGTGAATGCCGAATATTTAAATAGCAAAGATTATTTAAAAAAGTATGGGGCGATTGCTCAATATAAATTGCCGTTTCATGGCGTGGTGTGGACATTTAACACAGGTGCTTTTTTCTCGCGTGATGATGGCAAGCTGTTTAAATGCGGTGCCGAAACCGAGTTGGACTGTGTCAAAGGCCAAGACATTAACAACCGGGGCAATGGTTATTTTGTCGATGTAAATGTGGCCAAGAATAATCTCGAAGGTGGTATTGCCGTTTCAAAGTTTGATGGTTTTTGGATTGAAGATAACTTTGCCGTGCACTCTGACCGCAACTCGGTTTTAACACAAGACCACGGCACTAACCCGTTTCCGACCTCTGCGACCATTGGCCCTGACTTTACCAATAACGATGAAACCGCCGTTGCCCTTCGCCTGAAATATAACTGGAAAGACTATGTGAAAGGTTTAAAAACCGAAGCGAAGTATATTTATGGCTTTGGCGCTCACCAAAGTAATATCAGCAGTGATATTGAAGGTAAAGAGCGTTACTTTGACTTTACGGTGAGTTATGCCTTGCCGTGGGTGAAAAACTTAGATGTGCGTTATTCATTTTTACATTATGAGTCAAAGTTTGAAAATGCAAACCTAGGTGAAAAAATAAATGGCATGACCCGTAAAGATTGGGACCAGCACCGAGTATTTATTAATTATCATCGTACATTTTAAGAGCAGGCTAAACGTTTAGTTTTGCTTTATTATTTTTATTAATTTATAGCTTTAGAGATATTAACTTTTGAGTTTAATTAAAATATAAATTTATATTTAAATTTTTTATAATATTTTATTTAAATTGAATTGACCTGTTAAAAACTTATGATTATTATGGTCCCGCTGGCCTACATTGCCAGTCGGTTTTAGCAGACCGTAGATCCATGGCGGGTTATAGTTCCACTATAAGTCGTTAGACCCTTGCGTCCCTTTTCTTTGCGGTAGGACGGGAGGGGGACGCGCTCGCGCGTGCTGGTTCCTTGGATCCCAGTCTGCTAACCCCCTTTCGTTCTACCACCATAATCAATTGACGGTGATCTTTGGTGGTAGAGCTCCATACAATTTAAGGAGTTGACCATGCCACGATATATATTTATCCCCTCTCCCTTATAAACTCTTTATTTATTTAAAATTTAGGTTTTCTATTATCTAAAGTTTTAAATCTATAAATTATTTTTATTTTAAAATTTAAGTCATTTTATTTTATTGCTTTTATAGGCGGGTTAACTATTGCCTTTAAAAATGATTTTAAAACTTAAAATATAGCGGTTTATTTTTTCTCATTGAGATATCCCCAAATCATCACGAGAATAATATGAAATTTTATAAAACTATTTTGGTTTTAGGCCTTGTTATAGGTGATTACAGCGTTTCGGGTTGTGACCTTCGCACTCAGCAGGAGTTTGAAAAAATTTGCCTGTCGGGTGGGCACACCCAAGCCAGTTGCGATTGTATTTACCAACGGCTCGAACAAGTGTATTCGCCTCAGCTCATGCAACGCCTAGAACATGTCAGTTTGCAAAGTCCTGCTCTCCCACAGGACTTTGCCCCTACTTTTTTTAGTGTGATGCGGCGGTGCGATAAAGAAGACATGGGCTAAGTGTTTGGCTTAGCTCCCTTATCTCTGTGTCGCAATGGTGAATGACTTTAAATCAGCGCAAAAAATTAAAGTTCTGTTGTGGCACGGGGGCCTTGGGGGGAGATAAATTCTATAATATTCTGTGGCCGATCCAAATTAAATGGTACTACCCTTAAGAATGCTTGTTTATTTTGTACATTAAATTCAAAGCAGATTTCATCTTCAAATTTATTTTTCTGATATGGATAGATTAAAATTACTTCACTTGCATGATCTAAATAATAGTGACTATAGGCAAACATTTGTTGCACATCGCCATCCTTTACACCAAAGCGCCTTGTTCCGTTATTTTGATCTAATAATTTCCATTTAGTATCTAAAATAATTTTTTTTCTAGTTTTCTTATGTTGAGATTGAATATCAGGTCTTAATCTAAAAATTGGATTTTCTTTATAAATACAAATATGTTGGCTTGATACTTGTGTTTTTACATCCCACTCTTTTAACTCACGACGTAAATAATAAGCAACATAATGCTCAAAAAGTTTTTCCATAGGAAATAATAAGCTCATACCATACCAATTGCCCTGAGTAGAGACAGGCATATATTCACTTAAAATCAGCTCAGTCCATGGTTTTATCTCTGCATATAGTACGAGTAAACGCCCTGACTGCCACTGCTTGAAATCTTGAACTATATTTTGACTCTTTGGAATTTCCCCAGTCATTAAGCGAAGCTCTTGAGCAAGTTTCCAATTTTTAGAACTTCGTGTTTTTTTACAAACGACATCTAATGCTGTTTTAATCAACCTATTCTCAGGGCGATCAACTTCATAGATGTCATACTCAATCGGGAAAATATGCTTTCTTGCTGGGGATTGCCGCATATGCTTCACATGCTGTAATTGCCCTCTCAAGTACTTTTGCTCTTCTTGCACACGATGATAATCAAAGCGTAAACCGCGTTGAATTAGTTTTTCAAAATTACAAAGAAACTGATCTATGATCCACTCATGTATAGGTTGTTTAAAACGACTTAGGCTAGCCTCCCCAGCATCACGATATGGTAAATGTAAAGATACTTTGAGCATCTTTTTTAAGAGCTCACGTTCTTTTTCAATCGCAGTTTCATTGGATTCATTAAGATTGATATCAACATGCTTGGGCAATATTTCAATACGCGTACCACACTTGGTTTCTATGACTCCAACATATTGATCTAGTCTGAGCTTTCTACGCCCAGCTAATTCAAATACTTTTGCACCATGTTTAGAAAATGAAGCCGAAAGTTCACATAAATGGTCAAAAGCAGATGCTGAAATATAAGCATGGTCTATCGTTGATTCAGGACATCCAGTATGTGCAACGCTAATGTATGCATATTCTCTGACAGTTATCAGATCAGACATTTTCGCCCCTATCAGTACTGAATAATCTTTTTGAAACTTTCAATAGAGTTAAATGAAGTCGGCACCAATTCCCAAATTTTTTTATCTTCAAAGTATCCTAATTCCTCAGAATCTACATTTGGGAATATTGCTGATGTTTCCACAGGCTTTGGCTTAAGCATTCCATTACCATTTAAAACTAAATTAATCTTTGCCCAATCATCAAAGAAATATTCTTGAAGCTGTGGAATAACTTTCTGCTTAAAAATGTTTGAGAGATTTTCTAAAGTTGGCTGTTGCTCTAGGCTCATAAAATTAGCATGACCTAGGCAATGATCCCGATCAAGCAATATTTCAATACGTTGATTGATAACAGTCAATAGTTCTTGAACATTTACACCATCTATCTCTAAATTATCTAATAGCTCTGGACGCGGTGGCATTTCAATAAAAGTAAATCGTCGACGTAAGGCAATATCAAGACCTGTCAGCGAACGATCTGAACTATTCATTGTTCCTATAATATAAAGATTTTTTGGTACACAAAAGGGTTTCTTAGAGTATGGTAAAATTATAGAAAGAGACTCTTCTGCCCCTTGTCGTTTGGAATCTTCAATTAAAGTAATGAGCTCACCAAAAATACGTGAAATATTACCACGGTTAATTTCATCAATAATCAAAACGTGATTCTGATCATTTTTATTGATTTGGACTGGTTTTACTTTAGGTTTTAAAAACTCAGCAACTGCTTTTATGTAACTTCTGTTATAGGCATTCTCAATTTGCTCACCTGAAAGTAAACTTTTAATTTTACTTATATTTGCATAATAAGTAGCATTCATTTCGGAAGCTAATGGTTGACATTGGAGGGTTACACCACTACCAACATAACTTACTTTAAACCTTTTATTTTGTTGCGTTTTTAGTTCTAAAGGAGTTTCGGTAATTTCATCAAGAAATTTTTCTACTATTTCATCTATAGATTCTGCCTGTTGAGAAACCCCTGTAGCTTTTTCACATATATCCTTAAAAACTCCAGGTTTTACTCTGTAAATTAAGTTTCCTTGATCATCAGTTTCAGCTTGAATTCCTTCTACAAAATCCTCATAACTAAAGCTTTGATGGAACGTTACAAACTTAATTCGACCTTGATTTTTATATTCATCAAATCTTTCTTTTAATTTTTCACGCTTTTCATCTTTTAATTCTTCAAGTGACTTACCTTCAATAATTGAAAGCGCATGGTTGATTGTATTAAAGGTTTTACCAGTACCCGCAGCACCGAAAAGAATTCGATTCAAAGAAGTATCTATTGTCATATTTGATTTTCCAAAATGAGCTATCCTTACAGGGTTACTTTTACTATTCTCATCTAATTCATACCAATCACATAGTGATTTCAATTGTTCAATACTATTAGGACATATCTGATAGTATTCATTTGATTTTTTTAAAGTATTAGTATGTTTTTCTAAGTTCGAATTAGGCAAAGTTTGACTATTAATAAATCGACATTCTGTATCTTCTATAATTGTGCTAGGTGGTTTGTCTGATATAAATAGACGTACAGAAGTTGTATTAAGATTTTTTGTTTCTAGGGCTAACTCTTTATATTGTTTATTTACACATAGGAAAATGTACTTTGTTTTTTGTTCCGACTGAGGATATCTAGCTTTTAAATATGCAAGAACTTCTTGAGTGGTAACTATTGAATTATTTTGAAGTGTATTTAAGGCTAATTCTTTACAAAGATCTTGATAACTTAATTTAAATTTTTGAATACTTTTTACACTCCATTCAATTAACTCTTCCAAAGTTTTTGCAAGTCCCTCTTCAATTGACAAAATAGAAATTATTGATGAATTATTATTAAATTCCCCTCTTATTTGTTCATATTGATTACGTAACTTACTACTAGCACCAACTGTATCTATTTTAACAATAAATCCTAAATTTCCGTCTATGCCTACAGTCAAGGCTAATTCTTTTGGAGAATCTTGTTCAGGATAAATTTTCGCCCATGTATAAGGTTTAAATTTTCTGCTTTGATCAAGTGGACTATTTCGGAAATCTAACACTCCTAATGGAAATTGTTTTTTAATAATTTCCTCAGCCCAAACTTTAGTTAAACTATTAGCTTCTTTTAATGTTCCATACGCTATATCTTGAGCATTATCATTTTTATTTCTTAATTGGTTTTGTAACTTTCGCAATAACTCAAAATGTTCTTCTCGGAAATACCCACTCATGCTTATTTATTCCCCTATACTAAAACCATCTAAATTAAAAAATTAACTTCTAAAGCTCAGATTTACTCACTAATACATCATAAATAATATTCGCAAACTGACGCATCTTAGAGGGATCACTCATCAACTGCATAGTTTGTTGATTATGTGCAGTATTACTATCTAAAACAGCATCATCTAAAGCACTATCAAACTCACCCAACATTGCTTGTTCACGAGTATTATTTTGAATTTGCTTCATCATTTTAGTGTTTTCAGACATCTTGTCTGCTACCGTATATACATAATTAATCATGTCCTGATCTGTCAGCTTATCGGTAATAAATACTTCATTTACACGCTGCAAGATGACTGATAAAAATTCTTCATTTTTATTTTTTGGCTTTGCCGTACCCAAATCATTAGCTGGTTCTAATTTATGTTCAGTACTATTGGCTTTAAGTTGGATATCCTGCTGCCGAATCTTAGAGAGTCGATAATGGCTCATAGCAACATTACTTAAGTCAATCACATCTTCATCAGCCGCTTGCTCACGCAATAATGGTCGTAAGTTACGAGCAAACAAACTGATTTTTTCGAGCTCTTCATCGTTATATTCTACAATCTGTGACATAAACTCATAAAAACGCGTAAAACTACCTAAATCCTTTTTAAAGATTTCGAGTGCATCACGCGCTTTTTTCGCTTCGGCAAATTCATTTTCAGCATTGGCAATTAAAACGGGTTCGTCTGTTCGTTTAGTAATTTCCAAACGATTTTTTGTCACATCATAATCATTAATTGCTTTCGTATAGCTTTGCTGCCAACGTTGCATCGCAGGTTTACAGATATTGGCGAGTGCAGCATTGGATTTATTTTTGCTATAGAAAGCATCAACAAATTGTTCAACTTCGGTCATTAAGAAAATACGTGCTGCTTTAAGTTTTTCAGCTAAGTCATAGACAATATCAGGATTAGAAACGTCTGCTAGTTCTGCTGTTTGGTAATAAGGTTGGAACGCATCCAAAATATCTTGCGGATCGTTAAAGAAATCCAGTACAAATGTGCCGGACTCTGCCTTACCAGGATAGATACGATTTAAGCGTGATAAGGTTTGTACGCATTCCACACCACCTAATTTTTTATCGACGTACATCGCACAAAGTTTTGGCTGATCAAAACCTGTTTGGAACTTATTTGCCACGATCATTACTTGAAAGTCATCACTGTCAAATGCCTTACGCATTTCACGGCCTTTCAAGTTCAAATTCATATTGCTTTCAGTAAATTTTTGCCCAAGTAAATGACGGCTGTCCGCATCATTTTCAGCAAATTCTACTTCACCTGAAAATGCCACCATCGCTTGAATATTGGCATAATTTTGTTCAGCCACATATTTATCAAAGGCTTGCTTATAGCGTACAGCTTCTTTACGTGAACTCGTTACCACCATCGCCTTTGCTTGGCCACCCAATAGGCCCATTACATTCTTTTTAAAATGCTCAATGATCACACGTACTTTTTGAGAAATATTATGGTCATGTAAACGTACCCATTGATTTAGTTTAATCTTGGCTTTTTTTGCATCGACCTGATCGTCTTTTTCTTCAATTTTCTGCTTTAACTTATATATGACTTTATAGTTTGTATAGTTTTTTAAGACATCCAAAATAAAGCCTTCCTCAATTGCTTGGCGCATTGAATAGACATGATAAGCTTCAGGTTTATTGGTTTTAGATGGTGGTAAACTTGGATTGGGCAAACGTCCAAATAGCTGTAGCGTTTTATCTTTTGGCGTTGCAGTAAAGGCATAATAACTTAAATTATAATTACCAATTCGAGCTGCCATTGTTTCTGAAATTTTTTCATTTGTAGATTTATCTTCATCAAACTCATCAGACATCAATACTTTTTTTAGTTCAACTGATGTCTTACCACTTTGAGAAGAATGTGCCTCATCAGCAATTACAGCATATTTGCGTTCTTTTAAACTAGTACTATTTTCAATTGCATCAAGTACGAAAGGGAAAGTTTGAATGGTCACAATAATAATTGGCTGCGCCATTTCCAATGCTTTTGCCAATTTCTCAGATTTGGAACCATCACCTTCTTTATTATTAATTCGTCCGACCACACCGTCAGCATGTTCAAACTGATAAATCGTATCTTGTAACTGCGCATCGAGAATAGTTCGGTCAGTCACTACAATCACTGAATCGAACATCTTTTTATTGTTAGCATCATATAGGCTAGACAGTTGATGTGCGGTCCATGCAATTGAATTAGATTTACCTGAACCTGCACTGTGCTGAATCAGGTATTTTTGCCCTGTACCTTCTTTTAAGGAATCTTCAACCAATTTAGTGACCACTTTCCACTGGTGGTACCGTGGGAAAATCAGGCTTTCTCTTTTATATTTTCGCCCTTCCCAATCTTCCTTTTCTTCAATCTGTAAATGGATAAAGTTGCCCACGATATTCAGCAAGCTGTCTGGGGTCAGCACTTCATTCCATAGGTAACCTGTGGCGTATTCATTCATATCTTCAGGCACATCATTACCCGCACCTTGTTCTTTAGTGCCTTTGTTAAATGGCAAGAAATAGGTATTGTCGCCATTGAGATGGGTTGCCATATACACTTCATACTGACTCACCGCAAAGTGCACCAATGCCCCACGTTTAAAGCAGAGTAAAGGTTCAGGCTTATTGGTTTCAGGGTCTTTTGGCAGGCGTGTTTTTTTGTACTGTGCCATGGCATTTTGCACAGCTTGTTTAAACTCTGACTTGAGTTCCAGCGTTGCCACAGGAAAGCCATTAATAAACAGCACTAAGTCGATGCGCCATTTTTTGGCTTGTTTACCTGTTGCTTCTAATTCGGCTTTGTTGGCGTATGGGCTATACACCAACTCAGGTACGACACGGCAAATATTCTGTTTATAGATTTCATTGAGTTCAGGGTTTAGGCCATGTTCAGGTTTAAACTGGCAAAACGAAAAGCGTGTACCACGGGTTTTCAGTCCATGACGCAATACGCCCAAAGTTCCATAACTGCGAGATTCGATATCAGTCGCATTAATATTCGCTTTTTTAAGTTGTGCTACCACAGTATCTAAAAAATGACGTTCTGTATCATTGGGAAAAATACTTTTAAATTTTTGCCACTCTAAGTCTTGGGTCTTTTGTACAAAGTCTAAAACATCTTGTTCGTATAAGGCTTTTTCACGGTTGTAGCCCTGCGCTGAACCCACCAGCCAACCATGGCTTTGCATTTGCGTAATGATGTCTTGTTGAAAGATAGTTTCTAAAGTTGCATCCGATCTCATGCACTTAACTCCATGTTGTTTTGATTATTATTTTTATTTGAGCTTTGCCAATGACGAACGTCAATTTTTCCTGTTACGGCTGCGGAAATAAGCGCTGTACGGCGTTCTTTTAATAATTCAACTTGTTGATAACATCTATTTTCCAGTTTTGAAAATCGATCAAACTGTTTATTTAGATAGCTAAGTATTTGCTCACGTTCATTCTTTGGTGGCGCTAATATCGGTGTTTCCTTAATATTAGTTGCAGATATGGAAGCTAGGTTTGTACTTTGCTTAGATTGTCTAAAAAAATGGAATTTTGCGTAACTTGCTCTAGTTAAAATATCTAACCATTCAGGCTCAATTAGGGTTGTTCGAATAGCAAAAACATGATTTTGATGAATACAGTTTTTTATCTCATTACGCCAAACAGCACCTCGACCTAATTTGTCATTATCTCCACCTTCATTCATGAGAACATCACCATTTTGCAAAAGATATCTTTCTAACTGCTCTGGTTCGATATCAATCTGATGAACTTCATCTAAATTAAGGTAACCATCTTGAACATTAGCTACACGCAACATTGGAACGGAGATTGATATTTTATCCTTGAGGTCTTTACCCTTTGCAATACCAGATTGAATGTAGCCAACATGCTTAAGACGACATATACGCCAATGCTCAGGCACTTCCCCTAACCATTCCACACCTGAATCTTTCATCGGTACATTTGGATTTAAACCTTTAGTCACAGCATGACTAATCACTGCCTGGCGTTTTTCTTTAAGCAGTGCAATCAACTCTTCTTGTTTGGCAATAAGGGTGTCAATTTTTGCAGTTTCGTAGTCGAGAAAATTGGCGATAGTTTGAGCTTCATCAAATGGTAGCTCTAGTAAATTTGCATTTTTAATCAATTCTTGGTTAAGAATTTTTGCACCATAGATATTAGTAGATGCATTTTCAATAACAAATTGTGGAAGAACATAATATAAAAATGATAGTGGCAACTTACTTTTATCTAAGAATGATGCTATCGCTTCATTGGTATACATATCACAACCAGCAAAAGATACCGCACCAACAGATAATTTAAAGCTATACATTAAAGAGCCTTTAGGAGTTATATCCATAGAAGCCTCTAGCGCCGCTTTATCAGAAATCTGTTTCGATGTACTCGTAATAGTTTTCGCTTTTAAGTCAGAGATATTTACCCAAAGATTTTCTCCAATAAAATTAGTATCGTTTTTAGTTGGTGGTGTCCATCCAACTTGAAATGGTGCTAAATACTTAACCTTACTTACTCGCCAATGACTAGGAATCTCCCCTAACCACTCAACAGCAGACTCTTTATATTCAGCATATTTCTGATACTTCGCCATTACGAATGCACCTCTTGTAGAAGCGCCATAATTTCACGGCTCACAGCATCTAAGTCAGCATCGATCTCCGCCAAATCACGTGGCGGTTGATACACATAAAAATGACGGTTAAACGGAATCTCATAACCGACTATGCCAATCTCGCCATCCTGTGCATCACACTTATCTGCATTAATCCATGCATCAGGCACATGCGGTTGCACTTCACACTTAAAATAAGACTCAATTAAATCGATGGTGCTTTGATTTGGATCAAGCGCAATATTTTCTGCATCACGCAAATCGCCATCCTGAACAAACTCAACCACTTTGCCCTTATAATTAAACTGACCGTATAGCGGGTTTTCTTGTACTTTAATGACTTTATTAATTACAGGTTCAGCTTCAGGATTTTTCCAAGTGATGGCATCCAAGAACTGCTTTTTCTCTTTCGCTTCGAGTTTAATGCTGGTGTCTTTTAAAGCCTGTTTAAGTAGCTCATCAAAGATATTAAAATCATCAAACTGTGCTGTACCGATCTTGGTTTGTAAGCTTTGTGCTTTATGCATTAAAGCCCGTTGTTCAAGCCAGAGTTTTGGTTCAAGTACAGTTTTAATATCTTTTTCTTTGAGTTCACTAAATTCAGCTTTGATCAATGCACGAATTTCAATTTGAGCATCATCACTCAACTGCCCATAGCTTGTTTCAGTCCACTCTTTGCCATAACTTTCATAGACTTTTAGCATCACGGCATTAAATGGCTTAGGTGCAAAACGTAAAGTTGCAATTCGGTCATCAGACAGTTGCGCTGATAAACGTAACGGACGTTCAATGGTCACACGGCGATAGCCAAACTCATAGCTGTTAAAAATTTTGCTTGAGAATGGTTTTTGCTGTTCACTTTCACCATCTAAAGTCAGTGTATCTACAGCTTCAAACGCTCCATAGTTTTGGGTAATTGTCTTAATTTCTGATTCTGTTAGATAGTTACGCTTTGAACCAAGTGACTTACGCATTTTCGAGCTGAGGTTCGATGCATTAATTAAATGCACTTTGTCTTTACGTTCAATATCTTTCTTATTGCTGAGTACCCAAACATAGGTCGCAATACCTGTGTTATAGAACATGTCTGTAGGTAAGGCGATAATCGCTTCAAGCAAATCCGCTTGTAAAATATAACGGCGGATTTCACTTTCACCACTGCCTGCACTACCTGTAAACAAAGGTGAACCATTTAAGATGATACCAATTCGACTGCCTTGACCAGTGCTATCCACATCGCGCATCTTGCTAATCAAATGCATCAAGAATAACAGTGAACCATCAGACACACGGGGTAAACCAGCACCAAAACGGCCATTAAAGCCTTTTTGTTGATGCTCATCTTTAATTTCATCTTCGATCTTTTTCCAGTCCACACCAAATGGCGGATTTGACAACATATAGTCAAATTTTTCATAAGTGAGCTGATCGTTAGATAATGTATTTCCTAGCTTAATATTACGGACATCTTGTCCTTTAATTAGCATATCTGCTTTACAAATAGCATAGGACTCTGGATTAAGTTCCTGACCAAAAACACGCATCACTGCTTCAGGATTATGCTCATAAACATATTCCGTACCGGAAGATAAGAAACCACCTGTCCCAGCAGTTGGGTCATAAATGGTCCGAATCACTCCTTCTTTATTTAAGGCATTATCATCTTGGCTAAAAATGAGGCCAGTGGTGAGTCGTACAATATCTCGTGGAGTAAAGTGCTCCCCTGCGGTTTCATTCGAACTTTCAGCAAAACGTCGAATAAGCTCTTCAAAAACCAAACCCATATCATGGTTAGAAATATTTTCTGGACTTAAATCGGTTGAAGCAAATTTCTGAATGACTTTATAAAGTAAGTTTGCATCATCCAATAAACCCGTAAATTCATCAAACTTAAAATATTCAAAGATTTCACGCGCATCTTTTGAAAAGTGTTGGATGTAATTACCGAGATTTGCCCGAATATTCTTTTGCCCTAAACTACTCAAATCAAGCTCTGAGGTATTAAAAAAAGATAGGCCCTGTGTTGCCTTTAGTAACATTTTTTCTTTTGCTTCTTCTGGTAAAGGCATCACCTTCACTTTTTCATTTGCCTCTAAGACACTGGTTTTACTACCCTCAAACACACATTCTAAACGGCGTAGTAATGTAAAAGGTAAAATTACTCTCCCATATTGGGACTGCTTAAAATCTCCTCGTAGTAGGTCAGCAACAGACCAAATAAAAGCAGCAACCTGAGAAAAGTTCGTATTTGTCATGTTTACTAAAACCTTATGTACAACTATTAATTTTAATTGGTCAATAAAAAAGCCCCAAATAATTAAATTTGGGGCTTTTTCGAATTTTGGTGGAGATGGCGGGAGTTGAACCCGCGTCCGCCAGCACTACGCTCGAGAATACTACATGCTTAGATATCGTCTATTGTTTTAACACCAAGTGACCCGACGAACAGGGTACAAGGTGCGATCCTCTAAGTTTGGTATAAAGCCCCGAGGCTTGACTCTATACGGACTTGTGTGCGTGCGCTACGGTCGGGTTCCTAAACCACAAGTATTCTAGGAAGCGGACAAACTGCCCTTAGGCAGCTAGAGCGTAAGTTTCGTCGTTTGCGACTATTAAAATGCAAATTTTATTTACGAGAGAAAATGCGCTCTCGGCATGCATCTATGAGTTTCATCACCGGCGTCGAAGCCAATAACATCCCCATGAATGTCTGAACATCATAGCATAACTAAAATAAAATGCTGTGCAATTTATCAACAGTCTGCTACTGATGAACATATTTACATAATGGAGAGCCTTTTGTTTTTTTCAAGGGCCACATAAAAAAGCTGCCAAAAATGACAGCTTTTTTTTAAAGGTGGGTCTATAAAGCACCATTGCCTAAAACAATACCTTCACGGCGTGGATCTACCCCACCTGCGTATTTACTCTGATTATTTATATTTACTTTCATAATCGTTGAAATACCGCTGGTTTGCGCAGTGTTCGATATGCCATGCCCTTTTGCTTTTAAGCCTTCAATCAGGTCAACTAAAGAAAGCTGTACATTCGAGCTATCCACATTGGTGTTTTTGCTATTGGTCGCACCAAAGTTAACAAGTGAAGTCGCCTGCTGTGCATTTAAGTTCCAGTCCAATGCACCCACCAAAGTTTTAACCACATATTGAATAATCGTACCGCCACCTGGTGAACCTGTTGCCATATAAAACTCATCTGGCGTGGTGCCTTTAAACACTAAAGTTGGCGCCATAGTACTACGTGGGCGTTTGCCTCCTTCTACACGGTTGGCAACCAGTGCCCCAGTGCTATCATAAGGATTCGCGCTAAAGTCAGTTAACTGGTTCGATAGCAAGAAACCATCCACCATGTGGAATGAACCCATGCTAGATTCAACAGTCGATGTCATTGAAACCACATTGCCATAGGCATCTACAATCGTGAACTGAGTCGTGCCATGTTCAACAGTCGTGTCGACACCCGAAGCTGGGTTGAAATTACCTGCTGGTGCAACGCCCATACTTTGGTTCGGGTTAATTAGTGCTGCACGTTGTTTCAGGTAATTTTTATCAATAAAACTTGCAATACCCTGTGCTGGTAAAGCGACAAAGTCAGTGTCTGCCACATATTTATCGCGGTCGGCGTAGGCCAAACGCTCTGCTTCAGATACTAAATGCACGCCCATCACATCGGGCACACCACCTTCATTCTCAGGGTTTTTAGGTGGGTAAAGCGACATATCAAAGTTTTCTAAAATACCCAGCGTCTGTGCAACTGCAATCCCTCCTGAAGATGGAGGTGGCATGGTACATACATAGTAACGGTCACGGTACGTTGTACAAATCGGGTCGCGTTTTTTAACCTGATAGTTCGATAAATCCTGCAAGGTCATTAAACTTGGAGTAATTGGAGTTCGTGCTGGGTCATCCCCTAACGTCTGTCCTGCTTTCGCTACAATCGCTTGGGCGATCGGGCCAGTGTGCAGCGCATTTGCGCCTTGCGTGGCAAGTGCTTCAAGCGTTTTTGCATAGGCCTTATTGGTCATGGTTTCACCTACTTTACGTGGTGAACCATCTGGGTAGAAATAGGTCGCCATTGCATTTGCATCGAGTGCTAAATTGCTTGCATTGCTTGCAATTGCATCTGCCAAACGCCCCGGAATGCGAAAACCGTTATCAGCCAAACCAATCGCTTCACCAAAAAGTTGGTTCCACTTAAGTTTGCCATGTTCTTTTTGTGCTTGTTCAAGCAAACGCATCACACCCGGTACACCAATCGAGCGACCACTACGGCGGGCACTTGGTACAGGTGCTGGTGAATTTGGGTCATATATATCTTGGCGAATTAAATAATATTCGTTGGCTGCGGCTGGTGCGGTTTCACGGCCATCGTATGCAGTGACTTTTTTGGTTTTGGCATCGTAATACATCATAAAACCACTGCCAGCAATGGTGCTCGATTGAGGCTCGACCAAACCTAACACCGCTTGTACCGCAACGGCTGCATCGACTGCACTACCGCCTGCTCTTAAAACATCACAGCCTGCTTTTACCGCAAGTGGTGTGTTTGCCACCACCATATATTTATCTGCGTATTTAACCGTGTTGCCGAGTCTATAACCCGACGCACCCTCAGGCGCTGCTGGATCATCGTTTTGGTTTGAACCGACCACCACGCTTGATCCGTCTTGGGCCAGTTTGCTACAACTGGTCGGGTCATTATCTACAATTAAATTGGGCGGGGTTGTATTTGAATCATCCTTGGGCTGATCTGACGAGGAGTCATCTCCACATCCTTGTAATAAACCGACTGCTAATAAACTACTGAACAAAAATGAATATCTTTTATTCACGTGATAACTCCAATATATACGCCTGCCTATCCATGCAATTGCCATGCAAGCTTCTTTGTTTTCAGGTCTTCAGTTTTTTAATCTTTGATAAAAATAAAGTTTTAATAATATTAAATGATTGAGGACATTTATTTTGTGCTCTGTGTAATGTCTCCTTGTTTGTCATCACACTCTTTTATAACTGATTTGCCCAATTCTGGCATGCTTTATTTCTTTAAATATAGGCAAAATCTGCTATTTATAAACTCACTCATTTTGTAGTTGGCCTAAAAAAAGCACCTACGAAGAGATGCTTTTTTGTGTTTAGTGAGAAGGCATGCCACTGACCTGTTTGGGTTTTGGACACAGCCAAATGACCAGACCCGCAAAGACAAACACCATTGCAAATAGCAAAAACACATGGTTTGCCGACATGGTAATGGCTTCTTTATCGACAAGGTTTGAAATAATTCCTAAGGTCGAGTCAGCCGAAAAACCATTTTGCAAAAGTGTGTTTTGTACTTCAGCAGTATTTAGGTTTGACACCATTTCACTACGGGCAACTTTGGCGTGGTCGTCCCACACTGTCACTGCAATTGAAGCGCCAATCGCCCCTGCCATGGTTCTTAAAAAGTTCATGAGGCCCGCAGCAGATGCAATTTCGTGCTGGAGTACCGAACCGAGTGCAATATTCGACAATGGAATAAAGAAGAACGGTACAGCAAAACCTTGCAGGATTTGTGGCCAAGCCAGCGCCATAAAGTCGGCATCTGTGGTCCAAAATGCCCGCATTAAGGTCACACCACCCAGCAAAATCAAACCAAAACTCGCCAGGGCACGTGGGTCATGTTTGGTCGAGAGCTTTGCCACAATCGGTGACATGGTCAAACTACCAAAGCCCATGGTTGCGGTTAAATAGCCGGCCCACGTGGCGGTGTAAGAAAGGTTCATTTGCAGCCACTGCGGAATCAGTACAATACTGCCAAAGAATGCGCCAAAACCAAGTGACAAGGCCAGTACCGAGATTGCAAAACCCCTATGCCTAAAGACTTTGACGTCTACGACGGGATGTTTGTCGGTCAGCTCCCATATCAGGAACACCACAAAGCCAATGGCGGCAGTTAAAGCTAAAACGATAATGCTGGTGCTGTTAAACCAGTCGCGTTCGTGCCCTAAGTCAAGCATGAGCTGTAGCGCACCAATCCACAAAATTAACAAACCTAAACCGACCGTGTCGATTCTTAAAGAAATGGTTTCTGTTTCAGCTACTCTTAACAAGCGCATTGCTGCTAATACACAGACAATACCAACTGGTAAGTTAATAAAGAAGATCCAGTGCCAAGACAGGTTATCACTAATCAGACCACCCAAAATTGGTCCTAAAATTGGCCCAACGACTGTGGTCATTGCCCATAAGCCCATCGCCTGTGCATGCTTTTCTTGAGGGAAAATGCGCATGAGTAAGGTTTGACTGAGTGGCATAAGCGGACCACCGCATAGACCTTGTCCAATACGGAAAAACACCAGCATGCCTAACGAGTTTGCTAGTCCGCACAAGAAAGAAAAAATGGTAAAACCAATCAGACCAAAAATAAAAACCCGAACGGTTCCAAAGCGACCCGCAAGCCACCCTGTTAAAGGTACACAAATCGCTTCTGCAACAGCATACGACGTAACAACCCATGTTCCTTGTGTACTTGAAACGGCAAGGTTACCGGTAATGTGCGGTACAGATACGTTGGCAATGGTCGTATCGAGCACGACCATAAAGTTCGACAAGGCAATAACAAACGCTGCCAGTATTAAACGGCCACCGCTTAGTTCGGCAAAAGGTGTTTGCGTTTTCATAAGCGTTTACTTCGCAGATAAGTCGACTTTTGCTTCCATCGACAAGCCAACACGTAGTGGGTGTTCAGCAAGTTCTTTTGGGTCAAGTGCAATACGAACCGGTAAGCGTTGAACCACTTTAATCCAGTTTCCTGTTGCGTTTTGAGCCGGAATTAAGGCAAAGGCAGAGCCTGTACCACCAGAGAAGCCCATCACTTTGCCGTGATATTCAACGTCATCACCATATAAATCTGAAGTCAGCGTGACCGCCTGACCCGGACGGACTTTTTTCAACTGACTTTCTTTGAAGTTTGCATCTACATATAAATCATTGAGCGGCACAATCATCATCATGCTGGTGCCCGGTGCAACCCGTTGGCCGACTTGAATATTACGACGCGTAACCACACCATCGACTGGCGCACGTATCACGGTACGTTCCAAATCAAGCTGAGCTTGTTCAACATGGGCTTGTGCAACTTGTACATCAGGTGTTGAAGTCTCGCTTACACCCTGAATTAACGCTTCGTTTGCAGCTAAGGTGCTTTCGGCTGCCTTACGACTAGAAGTCGCTTGTGCAAGGCCGGCTTTAGCAAGCTCTAGCCCTGCTTTAGCTGTTTCAACTGCACTTTGTGCTTTGGTGAGTTCTTCTTTAGACACAGCGCCAGAGGCAGCAAGCTGTGCACGGCGGTTCAGTTCTAAAGCAGCTTTGTCATAGTCGGCCTGTGCTTGAGCAACTTGTGCTTTAGCACTATTAATTTCGTCAGCACGAACCACCACTTGAGAGTTTAAAGAACTACTGTTTGCCGCAGTTTGTTTATATTGGCGTTTTGCTTTGGCAAGCTCTGCCTCGGCTTGAGCTAATGCAATTTTGGCATCACGGTCATCAATACGAACCAGCACATCACCGCGATGTACCGTTTGGGTATCTTTTACCAAAACCTGAGCGACCTGTCCGCTCACCATTGAAGTAATTTGCGCGGTTTCTGCACCGACATAGGCATTATCCGTACTCACCGAATTATTTAAAAATAATGCCCAGATTGCATACAAAATAGCGGCGATCAATAAAATTAGCGCAAAAAAACCAAGAAATTTTTTGCGCTTGTTTTGATTGTTTTCATCCGAGGCAGATGTTGTTGGCACTGTTTCTTGTACATTGCTTTGTGCATCAGTCATGGTATGTTCCTAAAGATGAGTTGGCTTTGCCATCAATCTCGCACTACACCTTGTTATAGAGTTTTTATTTTTCTATAAACAAGACATACCGCATTGTCAAAGGAGCTAATTTTAACGCTAAAACCTCATAATATGAGAATAAAAATTTATAACTCATGCGTTCGTTCTAATTAAATTAATGTTTATCTCAAAGTTTTTGTAAAAATTTTAGCTTTTCAAACACTAAAAAAAGCGCACTTGGCGCTTTTAAAGGGTTCAATTTATTGCTTAATAGGCATATGAAGCAATGCCGGCAGCAATCGCTTTATCTTCATCATTGACCATGGTCATGCGCATGGTACAGCCCTTACGACCTAAACGTAGTACTTCGGCACGTGCAATAAAATATTTACCACGCCCCGGTGCTAAATAATCTACACGCATGTCGACTGTTGCCAAACGCGACACTTGCTTAATAGTTTCAGTTAAAGTTTCGGGAGTTGAACGGCGATATAGGTGTTCCATTGCCACAATTCCGCCAATACTATCGAGCAAAGTTGCAGCAACACCGCCATGCAAAATCTGAAATGCCAAATTGCCAATCAGGTTGGGTTGCATCTCGATATAGCCTTCAATGTGCCCGTCCACCACACGCATAATCATTCCACTATGCTTAAAAAAAGGAGAGCTATTAAACGCCTTACATAATTGGTTGAGAACCACAGTCAGGTCAGTTTTTGCACCTAAATGGATGTTCCCAGTCCAATTTTTCTTTTCTTCACTCATATGTTGCCTAAATTTAAAAGCATGATAAACGCCCATAATTTTGTACAAATACACCATTATGGGGCTACAATACAGCAGTCGGTTGACAGTAATGGAATATCCGCCAACCTATCCTAGTGTAATACCGAACATCGAGATTGTTATGACTTATACGTTCAATCGTCCTGCATTTCCAGCCACTCGCATGCGCCGTATCCGTAAAAATGACCAGTTGCGTGCGATGGTCAGCGAAACACAGCTCACTACCAATCACTTGATTTATCCAGTATTTGTATTACCGGGACAAAATCAGACCCAAGATATTCCAAGTATGCCGAACATTCAGCGTTTGTCGGCAGATTTGTTACTGAAAAAAGCTGAAAGACTTTTGGAATTGGGCGTATCAAAACTGGCTCTTTTTCCAGTTACCCCGCAAGAAGATAAAAGCCTCACCGCAGAAGCTGCATGGCATGAAGATGGTTTAGTACAAACCACATGTCGTCTGCTTAAAAAAGAATTACCAGAAATGGTGTTAATTACCGATGGTGCCCTCGACCCATATACCACTCATGGTCAAGACGGCATTATTGATGAAACAGGCTATGTGCTAAATGACGAGACTGTAGAATGCTTGATTAAACAAGCCTTAAGTCACGCAGAAGCAGGTGCCGAAGTAATTGCACCAAGTGACATGATGGATGGCCGTATTGGCGCAATTCGTCAGGCTTTAGAAGCTAATGGTTACATCTACACCAACATCATGGCCTACTCTGCAAAGTATGCGTCTAGCTTCTATGGTCCGTTCCGTGATGCTGTTGGCTCTGCATCCAACCTCAAAGGTGGTAATAAATATAACTACCAGATGGACTTTGCCAACCGTGCCGAAGCTTTACATGAAATCGCGCTTGATATTCAAGAAGGCGCCGACATGGTGATTGTAAAACCGGGCATGCCATATCTGGATGTGGTACGTGAAGTGAAAGATACCTTTGGTGTTCCTACATTCATTTACCAAGTGAGTGGCGAATATGCAATGTTAGCCGGCGCAATTCAAAATGGCTGGTTATCAGATTCAGTCATTTTAGAATCACTCATGTGCTGCCGCCGTGCTGGTGCAGACGGAATCTGGACTTACTTTGCAGAAACCGCTGCTGAAAAACTCAAGGAAATGAACTAAGTTCGCAGAGAAAGGATAACACTGCATGCATATTGCAATCATTGGCGCGGGCATAAGTGGATTAATGTCTGCGCTGGAGTTGGTTGAACAAGGCTGTAAAGTCAGCATTTTTGATCAACAACAAGCGGGACAAGCAGCCTCTTGGGCTGGCGGAGGTATTCTCTCTCCGATGTACCCGTGGCGCTATGTGCATGCAGTGAACCAACTTGCTCAATTTGGCAAAGCCTCTTATCAAGCATGGAACCAAAAGCTCTACCCTGTTACAGGGATTGATTTTGAAATTCATGACACAGGCATGCTGATTTTTGATGAAGAAGATTTTGACGTTGGACTTTCCTACGCCGAGCAGCATCAAGAACCGATGCAGCGCTGTGAATACTTACAACGAGATGCGCTAGAGCAAGTTAATCCACATATTTCCGATCAGTTTCAAGAAGCCATTTATTTCCCTGAACTGTCTAATATTCGCAACCCACGCGTTTTACAGTCACTGATTCGCTATTTAAAACAACATCCAAAAGTTGAGTTTTTCGAACACACTGCTGTTAAAAAACTGATTCAACAGGGCGATGTGATACAGGCGCTACAAACTGAAGATGGTCGAAAACATACAGCAGACCATTTTGTAATAACTTCGGGCGCTTGGAGCCATTACTGGAACTCACAATTACAACTCGAAATTCCAGTCGAACCTGTTCAAGGCCAAATGCTGTTATTTAAAACCCCTGCTCACTGGCTACCGACCATGTGTATGAATCGAGTGATGTATCTGATTCCTCGTATGGATGGTCATATTGTGTGTGGGTCAAGCATGGCACATCGTGGTTTTGACACCTCTACCGATGAAACTACGCAGCACAATATTTTAGAAGCGTGTTTAGAAATGGTACCTGAACTGGCCGATTTCCCGATTGTACATCGCTGGGCAGGCCTCAGACCAAGTTCACCAAATGGCGTTCCCTACATTGGCAAAATGCCTGAAATGGACAACCTATGGGCAAACTTTGGTCATTTTAGAAATGGTTTATGCATGGGTGCAGGTTCTGCGCAATTGCTCCGTCAGCTTATGCTGGATCAACCGACATTAGTGGGTGCCAAAGCCTATTCACCAGAGCGTTTGCAAAATAAAATCTTAGCCTGAGGAGAGTATATTCTCTAAAGCCATTTTTAACTGAGGATAAGCAAACTCAAATCCTTCTGCTTGTAAGGCAGCGGGTTTAACGTATTGCCCATTCAAAATCAATTGCGACTGCTCTCCTAGCAAACAGCAAAAAACCGTACTTGGCGCCGACAATAATGGTTTCTTATTGAGTACCGCAGCAGCTTGTTCAACAAAAGCTTTTTGAGTCACGTTTTCTGGCGCTACGACATTGTGAATTTGAGCAGATTGAGGATGCTGAAATATAAACTCAATTGCGTTTAATACATCTTCAATATGTACCCAAACCACAGGCTGACGACCATGACCAATTTGACCGACTAAATTGAGTCGAATAGGAAGCAACATTTTAGGCAAAATGCCACCGCCCTGCCCAAACACCACACCTAAGCGAATAATTTTAGTATTTTGTTGAGGATCTGCTAAAGCTGCTCGCTCCCACTCTTGGCAAAGCTGAGACATAAAAATAGGCTGTGGTGAACTTTGTTCTGTGCACACCTCTGTCCACTTTTCTTGATCATCTATTCCGTAATAACCAATCGCAGAACCAGACACAATCACTTCGGGAAAAATTTCAGACTGCTTGAGCCATACATACAGTTTTCGGGTCGTATTTACACGGCTTTCAATGAGTTGTTTTTTACGTGACTGGGTCCAGCGTTTCTCGCCAATATTTGCACCTGCCAAATTCACCACATAATCAATTTGTCGGGTCGAAATATCTTCAAACTTTTGTACCCACTGCAAGGCAGGATGGTCAGATGCCTTTCCAGCCTGCCGTGTCACAGCAATCACGTTATAATTTTTTTGTAGCAAGAACTTAATTAAATGTGTTCCGATAAAACCACTTGCACCTGTAATTAATACATTCTTATTCATATTTCCTCCTAAGCTGAGGATTCACGTTTTATTTAATTGTATAAGACTCATTTATATTTAATCGTATGAGTTTTCGTAGTGATCTATTGCACGTTAAACATTTTGTCAGCCATGCGCTGTGCTTGTTTGCCATAAAACCAGTAGGTAATTAAATAAAGCGGAATAGCTAACATTAAAAGCATAATCACCATAATGCTTAAAAACTGAGGCTGTTTGAGATAAAGCATAAAGTTCTGCAAAATCTCAGGGTCTTTTCTGGCAAATAAAAACAGACCAAATAAAACACCACACAAGTTATAGCCCCAAAAAATCAGGGTAAAACCCAAAGTAAATTTCTTTTTTTCTGGTACAGTTGGGGCACGGCGTTCTTTCTTTAAAAATTTAAATAAGACAAAAATCATTGCGCCTAAATATGGAACAGCTGTTAAAATACCACCTACACTCGCTGGTAATAGTGCTGCAACCACACCTACAATTAAGGTGAGCACAATGCATAAAGCAAAAAACCAGAGAAAGTAAGAACGTAATTTGGTCATATTTTTGCCTAATTTATGGGTTCAAAAAATAATTATAAATTTTTTTCGATTTTTTTTCATTTTTCTGTCAACCAATTCGAATCTCTTGACGTTATATAGGGTAATAAGGTCGCAGCAACCGAATACTTCCTTTGCACGGCATCCGCAAAATTGTTTCGGTGACCTTTCATTACGACTCTTTCCTTCCTTCGGATTAGGTTTTGTTAGCAGCCGAAACCCTTGATGAAGTTTTTGACCGACGATTCTCTCATCACTCGAATCGTCGGTTTTTATTTTCTAGCACTTTCATTTATTTTACGCTCACCATACACAATAGTGCTTTCGTGGCGATAAAGGCTATGCGTATACTTTTTACACCATAAAAATATGTTTTAAATAATATGAACAACATTGCCTATTTTGAAATCCAGTCTTCAAACCCTGCCCGCGATGCGCAGTTTTATCAAGCTGTGTTTGGCTGGCAATTTAAACTCGATGAAAGCTTACCGATTGAATATTACCGCATAGAGACACCTTCAATTATGGGTGGGCTATTAAAACGCCCCGCTCAAACACCTCCAATGGAATATGGCACCAATGCATTTACCTGTTCGGTTCAGGTCGAAAACTTCGATGAGGTAGCTGCAAAAATTTTAGCGCAAGGTGGTATTGTCGCAATGGATAAATTCGCTATTCCGGGCCGCGCTTGGCATGGCTATTTTGTCGATTTAGACCACAATGTTTTTGGTATTTTCCAAGTCGATGAAAACGCAGCTTAAAGATCTTATTTAACGACTCTATTTATTTTTAATATATAGCCACCGCCTTTTTATCGGTGGCTATTTCATATTGATTATTCGGCAAAGCTAAAGCTGGCTTCACATGTAATTGGGAAATTCACCGAATTGGCAATCATGCATTCGTGATGTGCTTCTTCATGCAGTTTTGCTGCAAGCGCTTGGTCAGCACCTTTTTCTAAAACAACTTCTGGTCTTAAAGTAATTTGGGTAAAGTGACCACGTTTAACTGGATCTGCATCTTCCATAAAACCAAGTGCATGGTCGACATAACTCAGCACATGAATATGATTGACTGCACACAGGTGTAAATACCAAAGCTTATGACAAGCTGAAGCTGATGCCACCAATAAATCTTCAGGGTTCCATCTGGTCACATCGCCTAAATAGGCAGGGTCTGATGAACCTTGAATCGTGGTTTTTTGCGGATGTTGAATGCTAAAGTCTCTTTTATATGAACGATAAGAAGAAGTACCTGTTCCTGTATTCCCTTCCCACTGTATTTTTACTTCGTATTCATGAATGGTCATTTTGTTCTCAAAGTTCATGGTTTAAGTCGATAGTAACAAAGCGGCGTTTAAAGTGAAAAATTTAATTCAAGTTTCAACTTAGGCTTAAATAACGAGCACTTTAAAATGTCTTGATAAAATCTCCTGCCAATTTATGCTAACGTATCTGTGTTTATTTTGGCTTGATGTCTGTTTCTATGTCCGTACATTTTCTACATACTTCTGACTGGCATTTGGGGCAGTTTTTTTATAATCATTCACGCCACTACGAACACCAACAATTTTTAAGCTGGTTACTCACTCAAATTCAAGAAAAACAACCACATGCCCTACTCATCGCCGGCGATATTTTTGATGTGATTAACCCCGGTTCTCAAGCACAAAAACAACTCTACCAATTTTTAGCAGATGCTCATCGCCTTGCGCCGCACATGCAAACACTCATGATTGCGGGTAACCATGACTCAGGCTACCGTATTGAACAGGTCGAACCACTCTTAGAAAAATATAACGCAAAAACCGTGGGCGTGGTTCGCTGGAATGAAGATAAAACCTTAGACCTCGATCGACTACTTTTACCTATTTATAATCAAAATCAGGATATTGTGGCGTGGTGCCTTGCCTTGCCTTTTTTACGTTCGGCCGAAATTACGGGTTTTAATGAACATACCACTAACAGTAAAAATGCGATTGCCTATTTGCACCAGCAACTCATTGCTGAAGCCAAACGTCGCAAGACACCAGACCAAGCGCTTATTTTGATGTCACATGCCCACATGCAAGGTGGAGAAACATCCGACTCTGAACGCCCAATTATTATTGGTAATGAAGAGGCGCTTTCAACAACTTTGTTTGAAGATGCTGTCGACTATGTCGCTTTAGGACATCTACATAAACCACAAAAAGTAGGTCAGCCACACATTCGTTATAGTGGCTCGCCAATTCCGCTTTCTTTTAGTGAAATTAACTATAAACACCAAGTGGTTGAGGTCAAAGTTGATCCGACTCAAGACACAGACAGCCGTTTGCAATTTGAAGCTGTCGAAATTCCACGTTGCATACAATTGCACCGCATTCGTGGTGAGCTAAACGAGGTACTGCAACAACTTAAAGCCTTGCCTCACGGCGTGATTGAAAATATTGACCACCGTGAATATGTGGATATTGAATATTATAGTTTAACGCCACCACAGCCTAATTTACGTCAGCAGTTTGAGGCAGCCCTGCCACCTGACCGCTACCGTTTAGTGCGTATTTCACGTCAATATGTGAATAAAGACGCGACCGATTCAAATACTACTCAGCACATTGCTCTTGAACCACCAACACCAGAAAAACTCTTTCAAAATATTTGGGAAAAACAAGGTTACAGCGCCGATGATGCTGTCTTAAAAGATTTTCTAAGCCTAGTACAAGAAGCACAAAAACATCTTGAAAATGATGCAACCCCTTAAGGATATGTCATGAAAATTTTATCCATTCGAATAAAAAATCTGGCATCTCTTTCTGATGAACACTTTATTGATTTTGAAAGCGCGCCTCTCGCCCATGCAGGTCTGATTGCAATTGTAGGGAAAACAGGCGCAGGTAAGTCAACCATTTTAGATGCCATGTGTCTGGCTTTGTTTAATCGGGTGCCTCGTCTTAAAGACAGCGATGGCAAATTAAAAGATGTTGATGGTTCCGAGTTACTCACCAACTCACCTTTAACTGTCTTACGCCGTGGTACAGGACATGGTTTTGCGGAACTTTGCTTTATCGCACAAGATCAAAAACGCTATTTGGCACGCTGGGAAATTAAACGTGCACGTGAAAACCCAAATGGTAAATTACAAAGCGTGCAACGCCATTTAAAATGTCTAACCGATGGTGTGGTGCTTGCCGATAAAGCCAAAGCGGTTGATGAAAAAGTTAAACAAATTACACAGCTTTCTTTTGAACAGTTTACTCGTGCTGTACTACTTGCTCAGTCAGAAGTGACCGCGTTTTTAAAAGCACGAGACAGCGAGCGTGGTGAGTTACTTGAGTACCTGACCAACTCCAGCATTTTCGCCAAAATCGGTGAATTGGCTTTTCGTAAAACAGCCGATATTGCAAAGCAGCGTAAACAGCTTGAAGAGTTTTTAGGACATATCGAAATTTTGTCTGATGAAGATATTGCGGCTTTTACCGAACAATATCAGCAAGCCGAGCAAAACCATCAACAGTTAGAACAACAAAAAAATGTTTTAGACAAACAACAACAATGGTTTGAACGTAAAGCAAAACTTGAACAAGAAGTTCAAGCTAAACAACAACAGTTTCAAACCCAGCAAAATCACCATCAGCAACTTGCCCCTGAACGTGAGCAATTAAAACGACTCGAAGTTTTCTCTGAAATACGCCCACAAGTTTTTCAGCAAGCTCAAAATTTACAAACGCTACAACAACTTGAGCCGCAAATTCAGCAAGCGCAAACCAAGTTTAATGATTTAGTACAAATTTTTGAAACCGGACAAAAACAATATCAACTTGCAGAACAACAACTCAAACAAACGCTCGATTTTGAGCAACAACATCAACAAGCTTTAAATCAAGTTCGACAGTCCATTCAAGAACGTGCCTTTATTGCCGATGAATATAAAAAGTGCAAAGAAAAGAAAAATGTACTTGAGCAGAAACTCAGTCCACTGCAACAACAGCAAAATACTGTGCAACAGCAGATTGCACAACTTGAGCAGAGTCAAGTTTATCTACAACAACAACTTACCCAGACTCAGCAATATGCTGTATTGGACAAAGGCCTTTCAGCGCATCTACATCAACTTGGGCAATTTATTCAAAATTACCAAACGATTGAACGACAGCTCGGTAACCCTACCCTTGCTCGCCAAAAGCTATCGGAAGCTAAAAGTGAAGTTGAACAACTCACAGCTTCACTAGGTACAGTTGAACAAATTGAGTTAAAGCTTGAACAGCAACGTAAAGATAAAGATCAGAAACTTGCTCAAATCACTCAGCTAGATCTGATTCAACAGAAAGTTAAACTTTATCATGAGTTATATGCTGAGCTTCAGCAATTCACTGAAAAACAAACTCAAGTCTCAGCCCAAGAACAGCAGCTTAAAACCGTTTGCCAGTTAGCTGAACAAGAATACCAAACAGCAAAAACTGAACGTGAAAAGTTACAGCACATTTTGCAACAGCAGCGTTTACTACACACCGAAAATATTGAGCAGTTACGGGCCAATCTTAAAGAAGGTGAAGCGTGTTTAGTTTGTGGAAGCACCCATCATCCCTACCGTATTGATGACAGTGCAGTTTCCAAAGCTTTATTCGATTTGCAGCAACAGCAAGAGCAACAAGCTATTGCACTCGAGCAAACTACATTTAATGCGTGGCAAACCCAACAGCATGCCCTCACCCAGTGTCGTGCCGAGCTTGAGCAAGTTCAGAAATATTTAGCTCAACTTCAGGCAAAACAAACAAACTTACAGCAAGAACTTGAGCAAGCGCTTAAGCTCAATCAGTTACATATTGAGCTTAATCAAGCCCCTGAACAAATCTTGCAAATACTAAATGAACTCAGACAAGCCACACAAACTGTTATAAGTTCATTTGACTCAGAAAACGTACGTTTAACCCAAGCGATTAAACAGCACAATCAGCTCGCTCAATCTATTCAGCACAATCAAAGCTTGCTCAATACGGCACAGCAATGGCAACAACAAGTTCAACATATTATTGAGTGCTTGTCTGAAACAGAACAGCATGCATGGCAGCAAGCAAGTAGCCAAACAGCTAAGCAGATTTGGTCAGTTTTAGATGCACGCGCTAAGCAACTTGAGCAACAAGAACAGCTTTCACAGCGTTTTGAACAGCAACAACAAGAACTTAAAATGTTAGCTGCCAACCTTGAGCAAATGACTAAGCAAATTGATGAGATCGATCAAAATCTCCAAGAGATTACGCTTAAAGGTCAGCAAAATAATGAAAAAGCGGTATCGCTCATTCAGCAAATGACAGGTCGCTCGGATCTTAAACCACATGAATGGTTAATTGAGCATGACGCCAAACGTCAGCAACAACAAACGGCATACCATGAGTCCAAACAACGTTTCGAACAAACCAGACAACACTTTGAACAGCAAAAACAGGCGCTAGATCAGCTCAAGCATCAACATCAACACACCTCGCAACATCAGCAGCAGGTTGATGAGCAAATTCAAAACTGGTTAAAAACCCATACTGATTTTCAAGCATCTGATCTTACGGCACTCATACAAATTAATTCAGCCCAAGAGCAAGACATTCGTAACCGTCTTAATTATGCAGAGCGTTTATTAAGTGAAGCCTCTTCTGCCCTTAAAACTATGCAAGAGCAATTGAGCGAGCACTTACAAACTCAGCCAGATATTGAATATGAAAAGCTTGTTAGCCTTATTCAAGACAATATTGTAGAGCTCAAAGCCCAGCTTGAAGTACGTGATCGCCTCAAGCTTAAGCTTGAAGTCCATCAGCAAAATCTGGCTAAACAGCAACAATATGCCGAGCAAATTCAAAATATTCAGCAAGAAGAACATCGCTGGAGCAAAATTTCAGGCTTGATTGGTGATGCCAAAGGAAAAGAGTTCCGCGACTATGCTCAGCAATATCACCTAGATATTTTAGTTGAACACGCCAACCAGCAACTGGCAATGCTGTCTCAACGCTATACGCTAAAACGTCTAGATCAGTCTTTAAGCCTTGCGATTATTGACCACGACATGGATGGAGAGACCCGCTCTGTTGCATCTTTGTCTGGCGGTGAGTCCTTCTTAACTGCACTGGCTTTGTCTTTAGCCATTGCCAATATGGCCTCGGGTTCAATGAAAATTGAATCGCTGTTTATTGATGAAGGCTTTGGTACTTTAGATGCTTCATCTTTACATATGGTCATGAATGCTTTAGACCAATTGCAAAATCAGGGACGCCAAGTCATTCTCATCTCACACATTCAAGAAATGCATGAGCGTATTCCTGTACAAATTCAGGTAAAACCACTCGGCGCGGGTGCAAGTACCATTGAAGTAGTAGGTTAAAACTAAAAAGCCCCGACATCCTGTCGGGGCTTTTTTAGATTCTGCGTTGGTATGACTCCTGTCGTACCTGTATGCATCCATTCATCACTGTTTATTGTTATTCTTAGAAACATCCTGTTTCCTGATGAGTTCATAGTACGAAAAAAGTATTGTCTACCATAGCCGCAAAAGGCCGCAATTTCTGTAAGATAAAGCTTACATCAGCCTTTTTGCGAATAGTCTCTAGCACCAAATAAGGCTGTTCCTACACGAACCATGGTTGAACCAGCAGCAATTGCAGCTTCTAAATCACTCGACATTCCCATACTTAAAGTATCCCAATCTTGTGGGTGGGCATGTTGGTCTTTCACAGCATCAAACAAGGCTTTAGCATCTGCAAATGCAGCAGTATTGTCAGGTGCTGGAATGACCATTAAACCGCGTAACTTGATTTTTGGTAATTGACTGATTTGAGCAACCAGCTCGGCAACTTCATCTGGTAAACAACCATCTTTACTGTCTTGCCCATCAATATTGACTTGCAAACAAATATTAAGTGCAGATTGATCATCGCCACGTTGGTTAGATAATCGCTCGGCAATAATTAAACGATCTACACCATGTACCCAATCAAATTTCTCGGCCAAATGCTTCGTCTTGTTGCGTTGAACATGACCAATAAAATGCCATTCAATGTCTAAGTCGTGTAAAGCTTCGATTTTTTCCAAAGCTTCTTGCAAATAGTTTTCGCCAAATGCTCTTTGCCCTGCTGCATACATTTCACGCAAACTTTCACTTGGATGTGTTTTCGATACGGCTAAAAGTTGCACAGTTTCAGGCGCACGCTGAGCATGTACACAGGCACTTTGGATTTGCTGTAATACGTGCTGACGCGCATCTTGCAGGTAATTCATTGACAAGGTTCTCATTTTCAAAAAACTTTTTTGCTTTTCACCTAAAGCGAGGTGTTGGTAAGCCTCGGTGAAAGCCGTATATTATTCTACAAAATAATGACATATTTTGATTTACTTGGGGAAATTATGGATATTACAGAGCTACTCGCCTTCTCTGTGAAAAATGGCGCGTCCGATTTACACCTATCTGCTGGCATGCCACCAATGATTCGCGTTGATGGTGAAGTCCGTCGCATTAACTTACCTGCTCTAGATCATAAAGATGTTCATCGTTTGGTCTACGACATCATGAATGATAAACAGCGTCGTGACTACGAAGAAAAACTCGAAACCGACTTTTCTTTTGAAGTACCCAACGTTGCTCGTTTCCGTGTTAACGCATTTAACCAAAACCGTGGTGCGGGTGCAGTGTTTCGTACCATTCCGTCCAAAGTACTCACCATGGAAGATTTAGGCTTAGGACAAATCTTTAAAGACATTTGTGACTATCCTCGCGGGATTGTACTGGTGACAGGTCCAACAGGTTCGGGTAAATCAACGACGCTTGCAGCGATGATGGACTACATCAACGAAAATCGTTATGACCACATTCTAACGGTTGAAGACCCTATCGAATTTGTACACCAATCTAAGAAATGTTTGATTAACCAACGTGAAGTGCATCGTGATACACACGGCTTTAATGAGGCGCTACGTTCAGCACTGCGTGAAGACCCAGATATTATTTTGGTCGGTGAGATGCGTGACCTAGAGACTATTCGTTTAGCGCTTACCGCTGCCGAAACAGGTCATTTGGTGTTTGGCACGCTGCATACCACTTCTGCTGCGAAAACCATTGACCGTGTGATTGACGTATTCCCTGCCGAAGAAAAAGATATGGTTCGTGCCATGCTGTCTGAATCTTTACAGGCTGTTATTTCACAAACCCTGCTTAAAAAGAATGGCGGCGGACGTGTCGCAGCTCATGAAATCATGATTGGTATTCCTGCCATTCGTAACCTAATTCGTGAAAACAAGGTCGCGCAAATGTACTCAGCTATTCAGACTGGCGCAAATCATGGCATGACCACCCTCGACCAAAGCTTAAAAAATTTGGTGTCTCGCGGTGTGATCAGCCCTCAAACAGCTCGTACTGCTGCCAAACAGCCTGAATCATTTCTATAAAAATAACTAGAGAATAAATATGGATTTTAATGACCTACTCAACCTCATGGTTGAAAAAAAATCATCCGACCTCTTTATTACAGATGGCGTTGCACCATCGATGAAGATTAACGGGCAAATTGTTCCCATTTCAAAAAATAGTCTTTCAGGCGAAATTATTGGACAACTATTACACTCCATCATGAGTGAAAAACAACGCAAAGAATTTGCTGAGACTCGTGAATGTAACTTTGCCATTATGAACCGTGATAAAACTGCCCGCTTTCGTGTGAGTGCTTTTCAGCAACGCGACATGCCAGGCATGGTACTACGTCGAATTGAAACTAAAATTCCTTCAATTGATGACTTGCAATTACCACCTGTGCTTAAAGATTTATCGATGACCAAACGTGGCATCATTATTTTTGTAGGGGCAACAGGTACAGGTAAATCGACATCTTTGGCTTCAATGATTAGCTATCGGAACCATAACTCTAAAGGTCATATCATTACTATTGAAGACCCGATTGAGTTTATTCATGAACATGCTGGCTGCATCATTACTCAACGTGAAGTCGGAATTGATACAGACTCATTTGAAATTGCCTTAAAGAATACTTTGCGACAAGCACCCGATGTAATCTTGATTGGTGAGATTCGCTCTCGTGAAGTTATGGACTACGCGATTGGCTTCGCCGAAACAGGTCACCTTGTATTAGCCACAATGCATGCGAACAACGCCAACCAAGCACTTGACCGTATTATTCACTTCTTTGAAAGTGACCGTCATAGCCAGCTCTACATGGATTTATCACTTAACTTAAAGGCCATGATTGCACAGCAACTTATTCCAACGCCTGATGGTAATTCGCGCCGTGCAGCGATTGAGATTCTCATTAACTCACCACTAATTTCAGACTATATACGCAAAGGCGAAATTCATGAAATTAAAGATTTAATGAAACGCTCACGTGAACTCGGTATGCAAACTTTTGACCAAGCACTGTTTGATCTTTATAAGTCAGGCCAAATTACCTACAAAGATGCATTAAAACATGCCGACTCACCAAACGATTTACGTTTAACAATTAAGCTTGCTGAAGAAAGTCCTGATCAAATTGCAGGCACAAATCAGCATCTAACCTTCGACCGACAGTAATTTCTTCATAAAAAAAGGAAGGTTAAACGTAACCTTCCTTTTTTATTTGTTTTCTTTGTGTGAAAACGATTATTTCTTGCGCAGCACTTCCTGACATTCAGGTTCGTTACAGTAACCGTAGAGGTTTAATGAGTGACCCGTTAAGGTAAACCCATGTTGCTCTGCTACAGCATGCTGTTCTTTCTCGATAATATCATTAGTAAATTCAATAACTTTGTTGCAATTATGGCAAACCAAATGATCGTGGTGATCTTCTTGCATAATTTCAAAAACAGAATGATTGTTTTCAAAATGGTGGCGCTGAATGATACCCGCAGCTTCAAATTGTGTTAACACACGGTAAACTGTCGCAAGGCCGACATCTTCCCCTTGTTCTAACAAAGTCTTGTAAATATCTTCAGCGCTAAGATGATGTTGTTTTGAATTTTCTAATAATTCCAAAATCTTAATTCGTGGAAGGGTAACTTTAAGTCCAGCTTTGCGCAAATCTTGATTGGAAATAGGCATGAAAAAAGGTCTCTCAACAAATCTCAAGTTGGAATAGGCAATAGAATTTAGATGAAGTATGATCTATCCTTTGATCAAATGCATCATAATTTATTGGGATAGTGTAGCAAAATGCAAAAACTCGTGCTGACGTTATTAGTCACTTCACTCCTTGCTGGTTGTTCAATCTTTGGTGTGTATAAGGTTGATATTCCTCAAGGGACTCCATTGACCAAAGCTCAAGCCTCTCAAGTACAAGTCGGCATGAATTTCCAGCAAGTGCGTTTTTTGCTTGGTAGTCCAACAGTGACTGATCCTCTAAATCCTCTACGTTGGGACTACATTTACAACTATATCCCGGGAACTTATGCTAAAAAAGCTAAAATCCCCGCAGCACATGGTCAGCATTTAAAAATTTACTTTGATGGGACTGGTACTGTAACTAAAATTGAAGGTTTAGAAACTATTCCAGAATCGCAACCAGGTTTACCTGCTTCTAAAGAAGCGATTTTAACTGCACCACCACTATAATCGTTTTTTCTAATAAAAATAAACCCCTCAAGTGAAATACTTTGAGGGGTTTTGTTTATGGGGCTTATTGCTTAAAGCGATTACTTTTAATATATCGCCCCACAGGGTTTTTCTCAGCGCGTTTACGACGTATATCTTTGGGATTGATCGTTAAAGGTCGATAAACCTCAACTCGATCACCAGCTTGCAAAATCGTATGTGCTTCAACTTTTGCACCAAAGATGCCAAGTTGTAATGGCTCAGGCAAACTGACCTGTGTCTGCAAACCACTCGTCTCAACTGCTTGTAATGCAGTCATACCAGCTTCAAATGGAATAGCAACTAAAAACTGTTGCTCTGGAGCTGCATAAGCAACCCACACTTGCTGAGCTTTTTCCATCAGATAATTTGTCCAATTACCGCAATCATGGCAATCACAATTGAAAGCGGCAATACAATACGTACCGCAATGCGCCATAAGTTATAAAACAACTCATTGCTAAAATTCATAGATTTACGCAAATGGCTAATTTTCATAATCCAGCCAGCAAAAATGGCATAGATCAAGCAAATAAGTAATCCCCAAAGCATCAAAATCAGCGTAAAGATGTTATGAAGCTCAGGCACAGCCCAAACAGCAATCGCTACAACAATAATCACCCACTGTAAAATAGGCATAAGCTGACGCTGAGCAAGCTGCTCTCTAGCCAATTGGACAAATAACGCTGTTGTCATTACTGCGGTAAAGATCCAAGTAAAAACAGGAAGCTGTGCTTGTAAAGAAAAGAATCCGAAGGCAATCACAGCAATTAACTGAGCTAACCAGATTGGAAGAACAGTTTTCGTTGCTCCTTCTTGTGGCTGAACAGCACCTACACTATTTTGCCAGTAAAGCCCTAAGCCTAACCCACTCGCAACAAGTGCAAGTACAGTTGCATTACCCCACTCTTTAAACTCAACATTAGTCCAATGCCAAGGCTGTAAAGTCGTTCCCATCGTGTTAGCTAAAACAAGAGAAGCAATTACACCAACCGTCATCAGTAAAATTAAAATCTGACGTGGAATAAGGGATAAAATGAGGGCCACAACAGCAAAGCCAGCAAAAACAAGTTGCCCTGAAACACTATTATTAAGCTGTGTAGTCAATAAATTGCCAGCAGTACTTAATACATTACCTGCTAAAAATGGAATAAAAATAACCGCAAGCCAGCCAACCAAACGCCATTTTGGGGAACTATCTGCTTCACGAGTTAAACTTGATAAAGCATTTAAGGCTGTAGTCTTCGACCGTTTTGCTAACGCAATTTCCAAATAACAAACTGGTAGTGCCAATAACAACATTGTGCCTAACCACAATAACCAGAAATCGAGTTGACGATCAATCTGGATGCCCATCGTGGGTGCCAATGTCGCCATAATGATGAAAGATAAGCAAAACGCCATCAGGGGCGATAACCATCGTGACATAGGTATGTCCTGCATTATGCATTCCTTGAAAAAGACTAGAGATATTTTGCCCGTGTCATGCTTGAAAATCAAAGTTTGCTCAATAAAAAAAGCAAACTACCGAAACGATAGTTTGCCGCGCTAACTGAAATTATGATTTATTTTTATTTCAGGTTATGAGAAAAACCGAGCAAACCAGTTTTTCCCTTTCTTTTTTTCTTTTTCTCTAATAATTCCCATCATATTTTCTTTTACTGCTCCTACATAATCGGCATCATCATGTTGAATATGATTAATTAACCATTTAGCCAAAATTTCTTGTAACTCTGATTCAATCGTATGACCCATTTCAAAACGTTCACGATATAATTCTATTTTTTTAATAAATAAATCATGTACACGTTTATGAGGTACACGATATTTATAATCAGCCTCCTCTTGCAAACTTTCTTCGAAAGTAAAATGTGATTGCGTATAATCGATAATATTGTCTAATACATCCTTAATACGACGTCTATCTTCATCATTTTTTACATCATCAATTTCATTAATATAATCAAGTATCCGTTTATGTTGTTCATCAATAACATCAATACCCGTATTATATTCTGAAGCCCATTTCATTTTCATACATCTCCCCAATGATGTTTAATGATTGTTGCATAAACTGCATGATATATTTAAAGAATATAAATAAAAACAAACCTAATTTGTCGGCTTTAGCCCATAAAAATTATATTCAACACAAGTTATTGTTTTTAAATTATTTAATTAAAATTAACCAACTAAAATAATAAAGTATTTTTTAAACAAACTATTTTTACATTAAATGACTAAAATATATAAACATCCTTATTTATATATTTTAAATGTATTTTATATTAATACTGATCTGCGCGCGTAATACGTTTAAGTTCAGGATTTTCTTGTTCACGCTTCAATCTTTCTACAAAAGTAATCGCCTTTTTAATTGGTTCACCATGTTGAAATAAAATCATTTCACCAGGTTGGTACGCTGTCCAATTTTCATTATGTGTTAAAGGTTCAGTTGTTATTACTGCCACACGGTCTTCTGGAGTGGTTACTTGGCTAAAATCGACTTCGACATCTAAGTCAATTAAATGAGCATGATTAAATGGATATTCACGAACGAGCCAATGTAATTTAGTAATGGCATAACTAAATAATGCCTTACCATTAGATAGGCAATAATTAAATGTACCGTATTCTGCAATTTGCGGAGAAATCTTTTCTAATACTTCAAATATTTCATCAAGACTTGGTTCTTCATAACCAAATGCTTCAACCAACTGATCAAGCAAATAGCAAAAAGCTCGTTCACTATCTGTGTTGCCCACAGGTGTAAAACGCCCACTTAAGGGCGGATTAAAGTCATGTAAATCGCCATTATGAGCAAAAATCCAATGCCGTCCCCACAACTCTCGAATAAAGGGATGAGAATTTTCTAAAGTAATTTTACCTTGAGTAGCCTTACGGATATGAGCGATCACGTTACGTGATTTAATAGGATAATTACGAATGAGATCGGCAATTGGAGACTCAACTGCCGATTGGTTATCAACGAATAAACGGCACGCCTTATCTTCGAAAAATGCAATGCCAAATCCATCACTATGATCTGAGGTAATTCCTGCACGCTGTGAAAAACCACGGAAGGAAAAAGTGATATCCGTTGGTGTTGCACAATTCATTCCTAATAGCTGGCACATATCGCTTTTTAAACTACTTCTAATTACCCCATCTGCTCTATTGTGCATGAGAGTAAAAGTGCTTGCAAATCTCAATATGTGCTGGCTATTACAAAATAGAAAATATGATTAACGCTGCACCATTTTATTCATCACAAATGAGGTTGCGACTTTATTTACCTCAAGAAATACAAAATAATCCAAACAGTTAAACTCTTCATCAAAAAATGCCTGTTTCGATAGTTTTGACTGCATGCTCAGATACATTTGGAACAGCTTTGGCATACGTTCATCTTGTGGGAAGCTAAACTCAGGATATTCAGGTTCATAGATTTTTTTTGAACGGATATCAATCGTTTTACTTTCTGGTAACTGCTGAATCTGGCGATGCGTGTAGTATGCTCTAGCCAAATTATCTTGCAAATGAATACTGACACAGCCCATTAAATATTTAGCACGCATTGACCATAGCACTTTGGGTGCAAGGTTTAACCACAACATAGATAACGCTTTACCATTACGGAAGCGGGGATGTACACAAGTACGGCCTATTTCTAACACATTTGGAAGATGGTAAAGCTGGGGAACAATATCAAACTCATGTGCGCTGTAACTCTGTGCTATTTCATGGCCTTGAAATAGTTTTAGACGCGTATACGCTACAATTTCTCCAGTCCATTTTTCACGTAAGACTGCATGCTCACAACCAAAATCGTAAATATCTTGGTCTAAGTTATCTTCAAACTTGATTCCGAATTGTTGGCTAAATTGTTGTGCACGAAACCGTTGTACATCTTGTAATTCTTTTAAATTATCAACCCACTCAAAACGAAATTGCGTCTGATTTATTGCTTTATGACGATTTAAAGGTAAAGTCCAGGTTTGGCGATATTGATTAAATTTTTCCAGCATAATGAACGCTCCTAGTGACACCCCCTACACTAGTCAAAGCTCATGACAAAAAAATGACCAAATCAAAATGGTATAAAAAAAGACCACCTAGGGTGATCTTTTTATTGAAAATAACGGATTTCTTAAGCTGTTTTAGTGCGGTTAGAAATCAGCGTTCCAACACCATGATCAGTGAAGATTTCAAGTAATGTGGCATGTGGCACGCGACCGTCAACAATATGTGCACTAACAACGCCGCCTTTAACAGCATCAAGCGCACAGCCTACTTTAGGAATCATACCGCCATAGATCACACCTGTTTCAATGAGGCGATCAACTTCTTGCGTCGTAAGACCAGTTAACAGATTTTTATTTTCATCAAGCACACCGCTAATATTGGTGAGCAAAATTAATTTTTCAGCGCCTAAGGCTTCTGCAACTTTGCCTGCAACTAAATCAGCGTTAATATTATAAGTATTGCCTTCTTCATCTACACCTAGCGGTGCAATAACTGGAATAAAGTCACTTTGGGTGAACATTTCCAATACATCTGTTTTAACGCCAGTCACTTCACCAACCATACCCAAGTCGATATGTTTGATAGAACCATCTTCTTCTTGCTTTTCCATGAGCAATTTGCGGGCACGAAGTAAATTGCCGTCTTTACCTGTTAAACCAATCGCACGTCCACCGTGTTTATTAATCAAATTAACGATTGATTTATTTACGCTACCGCCTAATACCATTTCAACCACTTCCATGGTTGCTGCATCAGTTACGCGCATACCGTCAATACGGTCAGATTCACGGCCTAACTGCTTTAAGAATGAGTCCACTTGTGGCCCACCACCGTGAACAACAATCGGATTTAATCCTACAGTTTTAAGTAAAACAATGTCTCGAGCAAATGAACTTTCAAGCTCCGGATCAGTCATTGCGTTGCCACCGTATTTCACCACCAGCGTTTTACCAGTAAAGCGTTGAATATACGGCAAAGCTTCAATCAAGATTTTTGCTTTGTCGACACCGATATGCTGATGTTGTGGCATTACGCCTCTCCTTACTTAGGCCTCTGAAAGTTCTTGTGCAATTTGCGGATAGTGTTCTTGTAACATATCCACAAATTTTTGCTGGATTTCCTTTAATCGTAAAGGATTATCTGCATCAAATCGTACTGTAAAGTATTCACCAGTATTTGATGCTCGAATAATGCCAAAACCATCATCAAAATCAAGACGTACGCCATCAATTTTACTAATACGTGCCCCTAAGCGATGACTTAAAATCTCAATATCTTGTAATACATACTTTGGATCGGACTGATAAGTACCAATATAGGTATCTTCTGTACAACATCTTTCTGGATATGGAGCAAATAATTCAGAAATTGTAGCGGTATCAGATTGGGTAAAATACTCCATTACTCGTAATGCGGCATATAAACCATCGTCGTAGCCAAAACCACGGCCATCATTAAACACATAATGACCTGCATATTCTCCACCAAAAATGGCACGCCCATTCGATTGAGATAAATAAGCTCTTAGGAAACTACTTCCCGTGCGGATCATTTTTGCTTTTCCGCCGAGTTTCTCGACAGTTTCTTGAACCATACGCGAACATTTCACATCAAAAACAATTTCTTGCTCTGGGTGCTGCTCAAGGCACATTTGGGCAAAAAGCGACAATAAGCGGTCTGCGGTCAATATCTGTGCTTTTTCATCGACTAAAACAACGCGGTCTCCATCACCATCCAAAGCAATACCAATATCAGCCTGCTGCTCGACCACGGCTTTTCGCAAGCTAATCAAATGAGCTGCATGTGATGGATCTGGTGCGTGATCTGGAAACTCTCCATTTGGATTAGTGCGTAAAGCAATGACTTCACAACCCATTTTTTCTAAGATTAGTTTTGAACAATGCCCAGCTGAACCATGCAAACCATCTAAAACAACTTTTAAAGGACGTTTTAACTGAATATCTTTAAAAATGGCTTGTTGGTATTGCTGGCAAAATTCAGCTTTAAATTGCGGTAAGGTTAACTCAAGTACAGAAATTGAATGGCTTGGAACGTAAGTTTGGGCTTCTTCACCCACCTGTTGAATCATTTCCGGAGACGGCGGTTCGCCTTTTAAAATCCACTTAATACCATTATCAGATTTTGGGTTATGGCTTGCTGTCACCATAATGCCATTGCCACCAAAATCTCGTGCAATGTAATACATCATTGGTGATGAACAGCAACCAATATTAGTCACATTTAAACCTTGTTCTATTAAAATTTCTTCAATTAAGTGTGCATAGGCTGGGCTTGTGAGACGGGCATCATAGCCAATCACTAATTGAGTTTGTTTTGCTTGTTTGTATTGTTGTGCCAATCCGTAGGCAATTGAACGGACAACGTCCGTGGTTAAGTAAGAAAGTTTGCCTCTAATATCGTAAGCACGAAAAATACTTTTTGGAAATGAGTGTCTTACATTCATAGCGTATCTTCTATTTAAAGATCAATTCGATCTATCGCAAAAACATAGATTATTCAAAATTTTTGAAAGGTTTGTTTGCTAAAAAAGTTAAAAGAATATGAGTAAAGCGTGTTGTAATATAATCCATTGTAACATTCAAGATATAAAAAGAAACGCCTGTTCAACAGGCGTTTGATTTTCGTTAATATTTTAGAAAAACTTACTGTTTACCTGTATGACCAAAGCCACCAGCACCACGTAAAGTTTCTTCAAATTCTTCTACTTGCTCAAATTCAGCTTGTACGACTGGCACTAAAACGTACTGTGCCAAGCGCTCACCAGGTTCTAAACGGAATGTAGTTTGACCACGGTTCCAAACTGAAACCATCAATTCACCTTGGTAATCTGAATCAATCAAACCAACTAAGTTGCCAAGCACGATCCCGTGTTTATGACCTAAACCTGAACGTGGTAAAATTAAACCAGCAAAATTTACATCATGAATATAAATTGCCATACCTGTTTTAACTAAAACAGTTTGTCCTGGTTCAATATCAATTGCTTCATCTAAACAGGCACGTAAATCTAAACCCGCTGAACCTGCTGTTGCATATGAAGGTAAAGGCCATTCTTTACCTAAACGCGGATCGAGCAATTTCACTTGAACTTTCATGGGATTTCCTAAAAATTAAAAAAATTAACGCTTTAATAAAGCTTTTAAATTTGCCAGATATTGTTGAGCCTGTTCTTTAGGGTCAACATTAGCCGCAATTTTCTTTTTACGCCCTAACCACTCAAGCTCATCTTGTGGAAGCTCATCAAGGAAACGGCTAGGCGTCATTTGTTTCATCTGTCCGCCATTTTTGCGCTGTTCCGCTAAAGTTAAAGTTAAACCTTGGCGTGCACGTGTAATTCCCACGTACATGAGACGGCGCTCTTCCTCAATGGTTTCTGCTGCAATCGAGTTCTTGTGAGGCAATAGTTCTTCTTCAAGTCCCATAATGTATACATATGGGAATTCCAGACCTTTTGCTGCATGCAAAGTAAGAAGGTTAACTTTATCTGTATCTTCTTCTTCCTGCTGCTGTTCTAACAGATCGAGCAAAACTAGTTTTCGGATGACACTTTCAATATTCTTTTCATCAACATCTTCAGCACGATTAATCAGATTTTGAATGCTGGTAAATAAGTTCTCGATATTATCGAGTTTACTTTTTTCTTGTGCAGGAGTTGCTGACTGTTCTCGAACATAATCCATATAACCCGCTTCGTTCATCATTTGACGAACTTTAGGCACAGGCTCATCATCTTCCAACAATTCACGAGTAAATGTCGCGATAAAATCGGCAAATTCATGAAGCTGTGTTTCCGCTTTTTTAGGCAGCACCATGCTTAAACGCTGGTCAGCAGAAGCACCGAGTAAAGACAAATTATTTTCTTGTGAGAATAAACCTAACTTCTCAAGAGTAACTGGTCCAATTGCGCGTTTAGGCGTATTAATAATACGTAAGAAAGCACTATCATCTTCTGGATTAATAATAAGACGTAAATAACTCATCACGTCTTTAATTTCTGCACGGGCGAAGAACGATGTACCGCCAGAGAGTTTATACGGAATTTGCATTTGGCGAAGCTGGGTTTCTAATACCCGTGCCTGAAAGTTTCCGCGATACAAAACAGCATAATCTTTCCAGTTCTTACCGTTCATCAGCTTATGAGTCAGTAAGTCTTTTACCACGCGCTCTGCTTCATCATCATCATTACGACATGTAATGATTCGGATAACTTCACCATGCCCTTTATCACTCCACAATTTCTTGTCAAAAATATGTGGGTTGTTTTGAATCACACAGTTGGCCGCTTTTAAAATACGGCTGGTCGAACGGTAATTTTGCTCAAGCTTAATAATATGTAGATTTGGGAAGTCTTGTTTAAGCAATGCCATGTTTTCAGGCTTAGCACCACGCCATGCGTAAATCGACTGGTCATCATCACCTACCGCGGTGAACTGCCCCATTACACCAACTAATAGTTTGACCAAAATATATTGGGCCGTATTGGTATCTTGATATTCATCAACCAATAAATAGCGAACGCGGTTTTGCCACTTGTCACGTACTTCTGCATTTTCTTGCAATAAACGTGTTGGCATAACAATCAAGTCATCAAAATCGACGGCATTGTAAGCACGTAAATTACGTTCATAAAGTTGATAAAGATGAGCAAACTGGACATCTTCCGGTGTTTCACAAGTCGAATGTGCTTGTTCCGGCAAAATCAGATCGTTTTTCCAATCTGAAATTTTCTTCATTGCTTTAGCAATTAATTCTTTACTCTCTGCACCCGATAAATTGTCGCGATGCATAAGATCCATCAAAATACGTTTACAGTCATCTGCATCTAAAATCGAAAAATTAGCTTTTAAAGGTAAATTTTTAAGTTCTAAACGTAAAAGGTTTAAACCAAAAGTATGGAAGGTCGATACGGATAGACCTTTTGCTTCTTCACGTGAGAGAAGCTTGGTCACACGCTCTTTCATTTCACGTGCAGCTTTGTTTGTGAAGGTCATTGCAGTTATACGATGCGCTGGAATACGGCAATGCTGCACCAAATAAGCAATTTTACGGGTAATTACCGATGTTTTACCTGAACCAGCGCCAGCAAGCACCAATAAAGGGCCCTGAGTATATTTCATGGCTTCTTCTTGCTTGTTGTTCAATTGACTGGCAGATGACATCGTGTATTACCTCTTAATTTTTCGAGCATGATTATAGTCATCTCTTTTTTAGAATCCCAATAGTAAATCTACGGATATGTATAAATGATGTCTAATAATGCAATTTATGCGCCGCAGAATGTCGTGATTATTTCTTGTACTGCACCCATAAAAAAACCACCCGAAGGTGGTTTTTGAAACAATAAACTAGATCTTATTGTTTTGCATAAATGCTGATTTCTACACGGCGGTTTTGTTCACGGCCAGATGCAGTTGAGTTATCTGCGATCGGGTTAGATGAACCATAACCTTGCGCGTCGATACGGCTAGCAGATACGCCTTGGCTAGCTAAATAACTACGTACTGATTGAGCGCGTGCTTGTGATAATGGAATGTTAATTGAATCATTACCAGTGTTATCAGTATAACCAGTTACAAGAATTGCACTCTTGTTATCTTCAGCCAAAGTTTGAGCCACTTTGTTTAAAGTTGCGTAGAAGTTTGGCTTGATGTTTGATTTGTTTGTATCAAAAGTAATGCTACCAGGCATGATCAATTGAACAGAACCATCTGGGTTACGGCCAACGTCTACACCAGTACCCGCCATTTGTTGACGTAATTTTTTCTCTTTCTGGTCAAGATATACACCACCAGCAGCACCAAGAACTGCACCAATTGCCGCAGCACGGTTGTTTTGACGGCTAGAGTTTGCATTTGATTTAGAAATACCATAACCAGCTGCTGCACCAATTAAAGTACCTAATGCGGCTTTATCGTATTCAACGCCACCAAGATTATTACCAGTTGTTTGACAACCAGAAAGTACTACTGCTGCCCCTACCACTGTTGAAATAACTAATGCACGCATTGCATGCCTCCTCACTTTGTGTGTTTTGTTGTCTGAATGAATAATGAAACAAAAAGGAAGTATAAAACATTGATATTTTGTTAATAATAAACAGTTTAGTTACTTTTTTGTAATATTTTGATGCACTTTAAGATGCAACCTCATCACAATTTCTTCATTGTTGTCTAAGATATCGTTGTATTTCATATTATGACAGTTATAGTTGAACAACTTTTCTATGGATTTGAGACATTCGGGGTCATTTATATGCCAACTGCACCCAATAAACAATCTGCGCTAAAAAAAATTACACGTGGACTCACTGTAGGTACAGTCATTACAGGAAGTACTTTTTTTCATGGTCCCCCTGTTCTTGCATTAGGTCTGACCAAGCTTTTAAAGAAATCATCAAAAATAGATGAAACTAATATTCAAATTACAAATAGCTGGTTAGGGGTAAATAATTGGCTAATTGACCATGTTCTTCCTAATCTAAAATGGGACATTACCATTGATGAAGGACTTGATCTGAATATGCAAGGTCGTTATCTAATGACTTGTAATCACCAAAGTTGGGTAGACACGACTGTAAATCAATATTTTGGTTTAACACGTATGCCACTCACCCGTTTCTTTACTAAATGGGAACTCATCTTTATTCCTTTTGTTGGTCAAGCATTTAAGATTTTAGGCTTCCCAATGATGAAACGTCACACCAAAGAACAGATCGCGAAGAATCCTGAACTTAAAGACCGTGACATGATGGAAGCGCGTAAAGCCTGTGAGCAGCTTTTAAGTCAGCCCTTCACATTATTAAATTATCTGGAAGGGACTCGTTTTACTCAAGAAAAACATGATCAGCAAAAATCACCTTATAAGCATTTGCTAAAACCCAAAGCAGGTGGCTTAGCACTTGCATTAAATATCTTGGGTGACAAAATCGATGCCCTAGTTGATATGACTATCGTCTATCCTGATGGTGTACCGGGATATAGTGATTTCTGGCTCGGAGATGTTTCAAAAATTGCGGTTAACTTACGTAAAATTGAAATTCCAGAGTGGGTGCTTGGCGGCAATTATGAAGATAATGCGGCTTATCGTGAACGTTTTCAGCAATGGGTTCATGACATTTGGACTGAAAAAGATCAACTTATTGAACAAATGAAGTCTCAATATACCACTATAAATATTTAAGAAAGCGCCCGTTATTATGCAAAACAGTTCTGGGAAAAAAACGAAATATCATCATGTAGACCCAAACAGCCTTTCATTTAAGCTGTTTTTGGTCTACGACATCTTTATGGTGTTTATTATCATTTTTAACTTGTTCTGTCTTGCGACTAATTTCTTTCTAATGAGCAGTATTGGGGCATGGTTCTTTGAACATATTCACTTGCCCCAAGTACTCAGCTTTTATCGTACTTCACTACATCCGTGGGTGATTACATCAGAAGCTTGGTTTATTGGTTTTTTAATTGTTGAGTTGCTTGTGCGCTGGGCTATTGCGATTATCAACAAGCACCATAAGCGTTGGTTCTTTTTCCCGTTTATTCACTGGTATGAAATTTTAGCTATTATTCCTCAACTCCGTTTTTTACGTTTATTCCGCGCAGGGATTATTGCTTACCGTTTACATGAGTTAGGCTATCCAGTTGTTCCGGAAAGCTGGCGAAAAACTGGGTTGTTTTACTATCGCGTCGTAATGGAAGAGTTATCTGACCGCGTTGTAATTACCGTGATTGATGGCATTAGATATGAACTTGAAACCAGTTCTAGTCATAAACAAATTATTCACGACTTGGTTAATCATCATCGTGAACAATTTACTGTCGCTCTAACCGCATTATTACAAGAGTCTTTAGCGACCGCTTTAAAAGAACAAAAGCCTGCCATTACAAAAGGTGTGGGTAAAATTGTAGATCAAGCCATCATTGATACGCCTGAGTTAACTCAATTATTACGCTTAATTCCTTTGGTGGGCGGACGCATTGAACAACAAATTCAAAGTATTGGTCAAAGATTAGGTGAAAATATTAGTGCAGGTTTAATTGAACCTTTAATTGAGGGATCTCAAGATACTCCAAATCCCACTTATCAATTAATTTCTCAAAGAGTAAGTGAAATAAATATTAATAATCGTCAGCTTGAGCAATTGGTTGAATCTGTCGTGTTTGAGACACTGGAGTCTGTACGCAAACAAGTTAAGGTCAAACAATGGCAACAAACCCTTGCGGAGTATGATCGAATCAAAGAATAAGCATTTATTTAATTTTTTATGAATCACGCTAGAGAATTGGCACGAATTGTTCTAGCATTTGCCCTATTTACAATAAACTTAACGATATTACAGCTCGTTTAACGCCTTGAAGGAAGACTTATGGCTGATATACGGATTACCGGCAGAATGGTTAACTTTAGCAGGATAACCTTCGATACCAATGATCATGATGTGATCCGCCAGCAATTATCAAATATTTTAAATGAAGGTTCCTATCAAGGAACTTTAGTGATTATTGACAGTACAGTTGAGCAAGAGTTAATTGCTTTAATTCAACTTCTGGTGAGCTTAGGTTTACAACCAATGGCGGTAATCGACGGTATTTTAGGAGATGAAGCTCGCGCTATTCAATTCCCTGTTTTACCGGCAGATCAACCATTACAGCGCATTAAAGCAACAGCTGAACAAGTGGCGATTGTGGAAAAACCTACTACGGCCCCTGCCTCTTCTTCATCAGAAACAAAAAAACCACTAAACAAGATAGCGGTCGCTCATATTACCTCTTATCATGATGAAATTTTGCGTACAGGCCAATCCCTTGTACAGGATAACGGCGATATTATTTTAAAGGCTGGCATGAATAGTGGTTCCGAGGTAATCGCTTCAGGAAATATACATATTTATGGCACAGTTCGTGGTAGAGTCATTGCTGGTGCGGGCGGGCACGCAGCTGCACGCATTTTTTGCCAATCTTTAGAGGCGGAGCTCGTTTCCATTGCCGGAACGTATTGTGTCGCAGATGATATCCCTAAACATGTGGTAAAAAAACCAGTACATATTTATTTAAATGAAAAGCAAGAGCTTGAATTTGAAGCTCTAGAACTTTAATTTATTAAGCAAATCACCAAAAAACAGCCCTTTTAAGGGTGTATGACCATAATAGGAGTGGATTCGGTGGCCAAAATTGTTGTCGTAACATCAGGCAAAGGTGGTGTAGGTAAAACTACAACGAGCGCATCTTTTGCAACAGGTTTAGCCCTTCGTGGTCATAAAACTGTTGTAATTGATTTTGATGTAGGCTTACGTAACCTTGATTTAATTATGGGTTGTGAGCGTCGTGTTGTTTATGATTTTGTTAATGTTATTAATAACGAAGCACGTCTGCAGCAAGCCCTTATTCGCGATAAAGATATCGAAAACCTTTATATTTTACCGGCTTCACAAACACGTGATAAAGATGCGTTGAGCGACGAAGGTGTTGCTCGAGTTATTGATGAGTTATCTCAAGAGTTTGATTACATCATTTGTGACTCACCTGCAGGGATCGAGCGTGGCGCAATTTTAGCTATGTATCATGCAGATGAAGCAATCATTGTAACAAACCCTGAAATCTCTTCAGTACGTGACTCTGACCGTATTATTGGTATGTTAGATAGCAAAACCAAGAAAGTTGAACACAACGAAGGGCGTATACGTAAACATTTATGTATTACACGTTTTAACCCGGAACGTGCTGACCGTCAGGAAATGCTGACAATTGATGATATTTCTAAAGATATTTTACGCGTACCGACATTAGGTGTTATTCCAGAATGTCCAAGTGTATTACAAGCATCAAACGAAGGTAAGCCAGTTATTCTGTATTCAGAAACTAAAGCTGGTCAGGGGTATGATGATTTGGTTGCACGCTTCCTTGGCGAAGACCGTCCTTATCGACACATCACAGCTCAACCTAAAGGCTGGTTAGCACGACTATTTGGAGCGTAGATATGGCAGGATTCTGGAGTAAATTATTTAGCAGCGAAGAAAAACCATCAAGTGCTCAAACTGCCAAAGATCGTTTGAAAGTTATTGTTGCTTCTGAACAAGGTTTAGGCCGCCGTTTAAGCCAAGACAAAATTGATCAGATGAAAAAAGAAATCATGCAAGTGGTTAGTCGTTATGTTAGCGGTGTAGGTGAACAGCATATCCAAATGCAAGTTCGCTCTGAAGCTAATATCGAAATGTTAGAAATGAATATCAATTTACCTGAAGAACGATAATTCTATTTCTGACTATTCAATAAATCAGAATCAAGGCAAAATAACGCAAGTTATTTTGCCTTTTTTAAAATGAGGAGATTGTCATGGCATTATCACAGCCAGCAACTTTCAATGAAGAATGGTCCGATGAGCGTGTTTTTGCCTACCTCAACCAACTTCCTCCAAGTGGTGTGAATGCAGATTTTCATGTGCTCTACCATGCATTCAAACATATGCGCCCAACAGACTATGAGCGTCTTTTAACGCAATTTATTGCGGACGGACGCGATATCAATGCAACAAATCCTGAAGGTGAACGCATTCATGACGTGATTGCTAAGTTTCCGCGTCAATCGGCACCATTTTTAGAAGTTCTAGCAAAGTTTGCCTAGTTTTTTCTATTTGAATAAGACTGCATAATCTATCTTAGTAAAACTTAAGAGATAGATTATGTGGTTTATTTAATTACCTAAATTATTTACATTTATTACAAATAATCTTAAAGTCATCAACACCATTTAATTCTAAATATAAATTTATGAACCCAGAACATATTAATTTAAAACAAACACAATCCATCCAGTCAAATCATATAGAAAATTTAAAAATTATTAGTGTTAATAAATTTATCTTTCTATCCTTAATTTCGTTTGGCTTATACCCAATTTGGTGGATGTTTAAGGCATGGCGATTTTTTCTAATCAAAGATAAGTTAAATATTATGCCCGCTGCTCGTGCAATTTTTTCTATATTATTTTTATATTCACTATTTAATCACATAAAAAACTATGCCAAAGAACAAGGGTATACTAATGATTTCTCTTCAGGTTGGATGTATCTAGGATATCTCATTGCATCTTTACTGGTTGGCCTACCTGATCCTTACTGGCTTATCTCGCTCTGCAGCATTATATTTTTAATCCCAGCCTTTAAAGCGTTGAACTATGCACAAAAACAATTAAATACGACAATTGAGCAAGAAAAATTCAATACACCTCAAATCATTTTAATTATTATAGGATCTATCATGTGGCTGCTGATTCTTGTCAGTTTTGTCATATTATTCCTATATCAGTGATCTAAAATTTAGCAATTAAAAAAGCCTCTTTAAGAGGCTTTTTTTTATCTAAACTTAACGATTACCAATCAGGAAAATACCAAATACGGTAAAAATACCGCCCGAAATACCATCTATCCATTTTGAAAAATTACGATAGGCTGCTCTAAAACTTGGTAATGAAAAAATAAAAGTCACAAAGCAAAACCATAAAACTGTCTCGACTGTGACAATAATAAAGAGTAGCCAGTGAACCTGATCAAGTTGAGGATTAGCTAAAAATAAAGAGAAAACACTACCAAAATAAATAACAGCTTTCGGATTTGATAGATTAGTTATTAGACCTTTTATAAAAAATAAGTAAGGTGCTTTTGGGAGCTCAACAGCAACATTGCCCTCTTGCTGATTTTTTGAAAAAGCCGAACGTAGCATCTGATAGCCCAACCAACACAGATATAAGCCACCAGCAATGAGCAAACCTTGCTTTAACCAAGCCATTTTTTCAAAGATAAGATTTAATCCCATCAATGCCAAGCACGCCCAAAACATAACACCTGCCGTTATACCAGCAACGACCAGCATAGCGTCTTTACGAGATCGACTAATCGCTGTTTGAGATACAAGAAAAAAATCAGGCCCAGGAGTGATAAGTGCGCAAAAGTGAATAAAGGCTAAAGTAACCAGAGCTAAAAACATGTCTTTCTCCTGATTTAATTCATTGTTATTTGTTTAGGGGAAAATACATTAGCATTTTTTACTAGACGATAAAATCTTTAAGTCATTTATAAATAGGTTCACTTTATTTAAGTTTAAAAAAAGCCTCCGAAGAGGCTTAAATTATATTGGCTTAAACTAGAATATCCCGCTTACCATTAGGGCCCATTGAGCTCACAATGCCGTTCTCTTCCATTTGATCAATGATTCGAGCGGCACGGTTATAACCAAGGCTAAATTTACGCTGTAGCGAAGATGTAGACGCTTTTCGAGTTTCTAATACGAATGACACACATTGATCATAGAGTGCATCTCGGTCAGAACCACCCTCACCCTCTTCAAAGCCACGTGACGTTGGCTCTTCATCAAATGGAGTTAAGATTTCATCAATATAATCTGGCTCACCACGTTCACGCCAAGCATCACAGATACGGTTTACTTCATCATCACTAATGAAAGCACCATGCACACGTTCTGGCTCAATTTTACCAGGGCCTAAGAACAGCATATCACCATGACCTAACAAGTCTTCTGCACCACCCGCATCCAAAATAGTACGTGAGTCAATTTTACTGTTTACACGTAATGCTACACGCGTTGGAATATTGGCTTTAATTAAACCCGTAATAACATCAACAGATGGGCGTTGAGTTGCAAGCAATAGGTGAATACCAGCAGCACGAGATTTTTGCGCCAAACGGGTAATCATTTCTTCTGCTTTTTTACCCACTTGCATAATCATATCAGCGAACTCGTCCGCAACAATGACAATAGATGGTAATGGCGTTAAACGAGGTGCACGTTCTTGTGTCGCAGAATCACTTGGCTTCCAAGTCGGATCAATTAAGTCTTCACCATTCGCAATCGCTTCTTCAACTTTACGGTTGTAGTCACTTAATTTACGAATTTTTAGGAACGACATAAGCTTATAACGGCGTTCCATTTCATTCACACACCAGTTCAAGGCACTTACCGCATCTTTCATGTCAGTAACGACTGGAGTTAATAAATGTGGAATATCACTATAGTTCGCAAGTTCTAGCTGTTTTGGATCAATTAAAATTAAACGTAATTGATCAGGTGTGTATTTAAGCAACATCGATAAAATCATCGAGTTGACTGCAACCGATTTACCAGAACCTGTCGTACCAGCAACTAACATATGCGGTGCTTTCGCCAAATCAGTGAGTACAGGATTACCTGAAATATCTTTACCCATCGCCATACTAATTAATGCACTTGGGTCACGATATGTCGGTGTTTCCAATAACTCAATCAAGCGTACCATTTCACGGGCACTGTTTGGCACTTCAATACCAATATATGGTTTACCAGGAATGACTTCCACCACACGTACAGATGCCATCGACATTGAACGTGCCAAGTCACGTGAAATATTTGTTACCTTAGATGCTTTAACACCCGGCGCTAAATCTAACTCAAAACGAGTAACAACTGGCCCTGGTTGAGCCTCTACCACCTGAGCTTTAACATTAAATTCTTGCAGTTTAATTTCAAGTAACTCAGACAAACGAGAAAGCTGCTCTTCAGTAAAGTTGACTTTCTTATTCGGATCGACCTTATCGAGTAGTTCAAGACCAGGTAACGTTGGCAAATCCAAACGCTTTTTGGCAACTTGCATTGCACGCGACATTGGTCGACCTGATGCATCAGTTAATGGCGCATCAAAATCGAAATCATCTTCATCAAAATCAGAATTTTCCTGCGGTTTCCCAGCAGTCTCCTGCCAAGCCTCAATAAACTCTTCTTTTGAAAGTTTGTCAGCCTGAATAGTCGTTTGAATAGGAGCTTTTACAAATGCTGAAGATTGCGCATAACTACTTGCTCTTACAGGCTCTGCTGGAGCAATGTCTTCATCTATTAATAAATCATCAAAATCTTCAAAGACCTGTTCATTTGCTAAATTTTTAGGTGACTGATTTAAATTAGAGTTAGGCGAAGATGTTTCATTCGCAATATTAATAGATTGCGAAGTTTGTTCGGTTTCTACATGGTGATCTTGAACAAACGGTGTATGCACATCTGTTGCAGTTTTACTGTTTGGAACCGCAGCAAGTAACTCATCAAAGATCTCATCATCATTCCAATCAAGACCATGCAAGTCTTGTTTAGATGAAGGCTGATTTTGATTTACTTGAGAAATTGTTTGCTGGAATTGCTCATGAGCAGGAACTTGCTCTGTTTCTGTCGAATCATCAGCAGCTCTTAAAAGCGCATCAATTTCTTGCTTATGACTCGCATCATCGCGCTGTAAAGCACGCCATACTTCGCCAGTTGCAACTAAACGTTGGCTATCTCGTTCAAGTTTATGAGCCTGCTCAAGCGTATGCTCAAAGTTTTGAGTATTTGCAACTGGTGTATTTACAACAGCTTCAGGTCGGCTCTGCTCTTTCGCTAGCACATCTGCAAATAAGCGCTCAGCAACCGCATCATGTCGTGTTGTCGTAGATTGCGGTTGAGCTGTATCAGATTGAGCTGGTATTTCTTTCTCATCTGAAGCATTCTCATTTGTCTCTGTATTTTCAGCAACTTTAACTGCGCCTGCTTTGTTGGCAGGTTGAGTTGTTAAGTCATAATCCGATTCATTCGGTGATACATTTTTATAAAATAAATCTTGCAAATAACTTGGTGTAGCTTTGAGCGTAATCCATGTTTTATTCCATTGCACCCCAAATGCAAGAGTAAACAAGACCACTCCGAAAACCAATAAAAATAAGGTCGCACCGTAAATTGTTAATAATTGAGATAAGCTTTGACCTAACTCATAACCAATAATTCCCCCGGCTGCATTATCTAAAGTATCTGCCGGCACATTCCAGTGCAAATAAAGTAGGCTAGATATTACTAGAATTAAAAAGAATTGAGCAGCGTAACGAAATGGGCGATTTAAGAAACTACGTGGCCACCAAACCTGAATTGCTTCAATGAAAAGGAAAATTGGAATAAGCAAACTTGCCCATCCTAAAAAACCAAACAGCAAATCTGCAATCCATGCACCAGCAATACCACTTGCATTGGATACTTGCTGAGTATCACTGGAAATATGCATCCAGCCCGGGTCAAATGGTGTATATGTTACTGTTGCCAAAAACATATAAATACCAAAAGAAACCAAGAATAATGTCATCAATAAGCGCTGTGCATAAACACTTGACACCGCAGTCATATACTGTCCTGTAACCCATTTAATTATTGGTTTAGAGATGTGAAGAACTACATTTTAGATCTTCAACGAATGAACTTTATATTATGCACCTGTTCTTACAAAAAAGGTGCATGATTCTTTACAGTTGTTGTTAACATAAGGCACCTCTATATTGTTATATAACTTAATTCGATTGACCTGATCAATATTATCCACATCGATTTAACGCTATTGGTCGGCAAATTCACGTATAATTTTCAAAATTCTCGAAATAAATAAGGATACCCTCAATGAGTGCTCGTCATTCTCGGTTAATTATTCTCGGTTCTGGTCCTGCTGGTTATAGTGCAGCGGTATATGCAGCACGTGCAAACCTTAAACCTACTTTAATTGCAGGTTTACAACTAGGTGGGCAGCTTACAACAACAACCGAAGTTGACAACTGGCCGGGCGATCCTGAAGGTTTAACAGGTCCTGCATTAATGGATCGTATGCAAGCACATGCTGAACGCTTTGGTACAGAACTCGTCTATGACCATATTAATGAAGTGGACTTAAATGTACGTCCTTTCGTTCTTAAAGGTGACATGGAAGAGTACACATGTGACGCTTTAATTATTGCAACTGGTGCTACAGCTCAATATCTTGGCCTAGAGTCTGAACAAAACTTTATGGGTCAAGGCGTAAGCGCATGTGCAACATGTGATGGTTTCTTCTATAAAAACCAAAAAGTAATGGTTGTAGGTGGTGGTAACACCGCTGTTGAAGAAGCACTTTATTTATCAAATATTGCTTCACATGTAACTTTAGTACACCGCCGTGATACTTTACGTTCTGAAAAGATTTTGCAAGATCATTTATTTGCCAAAGAAAAAGAAGGCAAAATCAGCATTATCTGGAATCACGAAGTTGAAGAAGTATTAGGTGACAATACTGGGGTAACTAGTGTTCGCCTTAAATCAACTCAAGATGACTCTAAGCAAGACGTAGAGGTTCATGGTCTGTTCGTTGCGATTGGTCACAAGCCAAACACTGGAATGTTTGAAGGCCAATTAAACTTACGTGATGGCTACATCCAAGTACAAAGTGGCACGTCTGGTAATGCAACAGCAACTTCTGTAGCTGGTGTTTTTGCTGCTGGGGACGTCGCAGATAGCATTTACCGCCAAGCGATTACTTCTGCTGGGTCTGGCTGTATGGCGGCTCTAGATGCTGAAAAATATCTAGATAATCTTTAATTAATAGATTTCTAGAGTTTTAAAACAGCCGTTCTTATAACGGCTGTTTTTTTTAGAATAATGACTAGCTGACATATATTAATTTTTATAGCATAACCTTAAAGCTCATCTTATTTTATTTTTATGAATACACTTCCACTTTCTCAATTCATTTTTCCTGACCCGATTGAAGCTGACCCAGATGGGCATGGTTTAATTTGTATTGGAGCAGACCTCTCCCCTTCTACACTATTTGAAGCTTACACCCATGGTCTTTTTCCTTGGTTTAATGAAGATGAGCCGATTTGTTGGTGGAGTCCAGAACCCCGTTGTGTTATCTATCCTCAAAACTACAAGCCAAGCAAGTCACTCCTTAGAAACATGAAAAAACATGACTATGCAATTACGGTTAACCATGCTTTTGAACAAGTTATTCGCTCTTGCTCTTTGCCAAGAAGTTATGCAGACGAAACATGGATTAGTGAAGATATTATTCAAGGCTACTGTGAGATGTTTAAAGCTGGTTATGGTTATAGCGTTGAAGTATGGCAACAAGAGGAGCTTGTAGGAGGTTTATATGGTGTTACGATTGGCAAAGGATGTTTTGGTGAGTCAATGTTTAGCAATGAAACCGATGTTTCAAAAATGGCTTTTTATACATTAATGCTCATAGGACAAGAAAATCAGCTACCATGGATAGACTGCCAACTCGTAAACAGTCACTTAATTAGTCTGGGAGCCAGTACACTTTCTCGTCAAGACTACTTAAAATCGTTACAAGATGTAATTATTCACCCCTCTATCAATTGGAAAAAGTATCAAGAACGTGTATTTTCAAGTAAAACAATAGCATTAAATGCAAAATTAATGGAATGATAACAGGAGGGACCAATCATGAAATCATATCACCCGAAGTCCCTTTTAAATGATCTGCAGTATTATATTACTCCACCTCATGATTGCAGCTACTTAGAAAATAAATCTGCACGCATGGTGTTTTTAGATCCCATTCACCGAATTGATGTGGTCACTCTTTCAGAACTTTCTCGTTTAGGCTTTCGCCGTAGTGGTGACTTTGTTTATCGCCCTGAATGCCATTTATGCAGACAATGTTTGTCTTGTCGTGTCCCAGTGGCCGATTTCCAAATGAACAGCATACAAAAAAAAGCATGGAAACGAAATCAAGATCTCACCATGACTGTTCTGCCTACGCGACAAGCAGCCCAAATTCATTATGATTTATACGAACGCTATATTAATGAACGCCATGCAGATGGTGATATGTTTCCACCGAGCTTAGATCAGTTTGAAAAGTTTTTAGTACATAGCTGCACAGATAGTTTTTTTCTCGAGCTTTGGAAAGACAATCGGCTCATTAGCGTTTCTACTTGTGATTTAATGGATGATGGGCTATCGGCTGTCTATACATTCTTTGATCCCGATGAGCATCGCAGATCACTTGGTGTTTACTCTATTCTTAACCAAATTGAATATGTAAAATCGCTCGGTTTAGAGTATCTTTATTTAGGCTATTGGGTACCGCACTCAGCCAAAATGAACTACAAATCGCAATATACACCTTTAGAACTTCTACTCGATGGACAATGGCGCCGTTTAAACAGGTCATTATCACCAGAGGAAATCCAACAGCTAGGTACGTCTCTTATGACCACGTTACCTTCTGAATGGAATAATTTAATCATTAAATAAAGATGCGAAATCATCTGTACAGGTTTTTACCATAATGACCGCATGTTCCCGTCCACCATCTTGGGTAGGATAATAATTGCGACGCAGGTCAATTTGGTGAAAGCCTATTTTTTCATATAAACCGATAGCAGCTTTATTACTTTCACGAACTTCTAAAAAGATTTGTACTGGCTGATTTTCTAATTTTTCAATTGATGCATTTAATAACTCATATCCTAAACCCTGCCCTTGCATTTTAGGATCAACGGCCATGAGCAACAAATTCGCTTCATCTAAAACAGGCTGTAAGATACAAAATCCAACGACTCTGTTTTGTGACTCAATCACTGTACATTGATAAGAATTCAAAGATTCAATAAATTGCTGTCTTGACCACGGATGTGTCTGAACTGATTTTTCAATTTGAACGACAATATCCACATCAGTGTTTTGCATAGTACGAATCATGAGTTTCAACGCAATGAAGATTCTAAAGTAGTGCGTATTATAAAAACTTCCCACGAAAAAACGAGAAAAAAAAAAGGACAATTGAATTGCCCTTTTTTTAAAGTAATTTTAAAGACCTAATTTTTCACGCCAAGTTGCTAGCAATTCAGTAGTATCTGAATCATTTGGATGAAATTTTGGTCTTAAAAAATCAAGTAACTCTGGAATTTGACGAGTCGTAAAACCTTTACGACCATACATGAACTTAAGCATGTACTTCGTATCTTTCCAAGTTAATTTATCATCAGTCTTAAGTAGCTTAGCTGTAAAATAAGACTGAGTCGCGAAGATTAATGCCATTGCAATAATCAAGGCTGTTGAACGCATAAAATAAGCTTTCGGACCTTGTCCATACATGCTTGTATACACATCAAATGCGACAGCTTTATGTTCATTTTCTTCAACTGCATGCCACATCCACAAATGATACATGGTGTCATCTTGGAACATAGCTTGAATTTCAGGGTTTTGTAAAAGTTCAGCTGCAATGGTCGATGTGAAATGCTCTAGAGCACAGGTTCCAGTCAAATCAATCATTTCTTTGGTATAGCCAAAAGGTTTCATTAATTTGGTTACAACCGCTGTACCCATCTTAATGACTTTTCCTGTTTGCTTTTCCATATGGCGCACGTCATAACCATAAGCCTGTGCTGAAGCATTAAATGCTAAATGCTCTTTGGAGTGCATTGCTTCTTGACCAATAAAAGCACTAATTTCTTTTTGAAGATCTGGATCAGCAAGCTTTGGATCATTTCGAACAGCACGCGTACTGTTTACAAAGAACTGCTCACCCTCTGGAAAAAGGGCCGATAATGCTGTCATAAAATGTGTTAATGCCGCATCATAATTTGCCCAATAGCGTGGGACCTGAGCAAATTCAAAATCCATACGACGCACGGGGAAACTAGCGCCAGCACGATTGGAAATATTTACCTTAGCATTCATCTCAGACTCCTTTTAAGTGAATAGCTAATTCACTTATAACTTTATTTATTTTCTTAATATTTATAATCATACGTTTTTCGATGTGCCAATTAAGTGCAGATGAGGACAGAGAAATATCAGATGAGGTCATTCGTAAATCCATAAAAGTGCAATATCCACCCCGCGATCTCTTTAAAATAGTTATAGAAAATAAAAAGGGCCACTATCGGCCCTTTATAAATTATGAATTAAAACTATAAACCTAATTTTGCTTTCCATGTTTTCAATAGCCCAACAGTATCTAGGTCATTTGGATGAAAGCCAGGTTTAAAGTAAGCTAACATTTCTTTAGCCATACCACTAATAATACCTTTAGATGGGCTATATCCGTATTTATAAATTACTGATAGTTCATCTAAATTCAACTTGTTATCTTGCTTTAATAAACGAAGCACAAAGGATGACTGGATCAAAAAGATTAAAGTCATAGCAAATACCAAAGAACTTGTACGTAACGCATAGGCTTTTAAACCTTTACCAAATACACCTTCGTACACGTCATAAGCTACGGCTTTATGCTCATTTTCTTCAATCGCATGCCAATACCACATTGTTGACATTGTCTCATCTGTCATAAGCTCTTGAATGTGCTTATTGACTAATAATTGCGAGGCAATAGTAGCGGTAAAATGCTCAAGAGCCGTTGTAGCAGTCAAGTCAACCATTTCTTTTGTCATACCGAAAGGTTTGACAATTTTTACAAAAGTTTTAATTGCTGTTTGAATTGCTGTATCAGTAAATTTCTCTAATGTTTCTACATCATGGCCAAACTTTTGAGCAGAAGCATTGAAGTTTACATGCTCTTGAGTGTGCATTGCTTCTTGCCCAATGAAAGCACTAATTTCTTTTTGGAGCGCTTCATCATCTTTAATAGCTGGGTGATAACGTACTGCTCGTACACTATCTATAAAGAATTTCTCACCAGCCGGAAACAATGCTGACAATGCAGTCATAAAATGTGTGAGTCCAGCAGAACCATTCATCCAATATTCTGGTACATCATTAAAGTCAAAATTCATACGACGTACTGGAAAGCTTGCGCCTGCACGATTCGTAATATTCACTTTAGCATTCATACCCAAAGCTCCTTAGTAAGTAACCTTTGTTACTCAAACTTTATTGTTCGTTTTCTTGATTCCTATCATACAAATTTAATAAAAAGGATTAAGGGGAAATAAGGACATTGAAATATCAGTTAGGGCCAGCCTTTATAGTGATTGTTAGACAATTAAGTATAAAAAAAGCGCTCTAAAAAGAGCGCTTTTTTTCACTGAAAGTGATTATGCAGTTACTTTCGCAACAACACCAGCACCTACAGTACGACCACCTTCACGGATCGCAAAACGTAGACCTGGGTCCATTGCGATTGGGTGGATTAATTCTACTGACATTTCAACGTTGTCGCCTGGCATAACCATTTCAACGCCGTCTTGTAATTGGATTGCACCAGTTACGTCAGTTGTACGGAAGTAGAACTGTGGACGGTAACCATTTAAGAATGGAGTGTGACGACCACCTTCTTCTTTAGAAAGTACGTATACTTCTGCGTCGAATTTAGTGTGTGGCTTGATTGTACCTGGTTTAGCAAGTACTTGACCACGTTGTACGTCTTCACGCTTAGTACCACGAAGTAAGATACCACAGTTCTCACCTGCACGGCCTTCGTCAAGAAGTTTACGGAACATTTCTACGCCAGTTACAGTTGTTTTAACTGTATCTTTAATACCAACGATTTCTACTTCTTCACCAACTTTAACGATACCAGCTTCTACACGGCCTGTTACTACAGTACCACGACCAGAAATTGAGAATACGTCTTCGATTGGCATTAAGAATGCTTTGTCGATAGCACGTTCTGGTTCTGGGATGTAAGAGTCAAGCGCTTCAACAAGAGCAAGAACTGAAGACTCACCATATTGTCCAGCATCGCCTTCCAACGCTTTAAGCGCAGAACCACGGATAACTGGAGTGTCATCACCTGGGAAGTCATAAGTAGAAAGAAGTTCACGAACTTCCATTTCTACTAATTCAAGTAATTCTTCATCATCAACAAGGTCACACTTGTTCAAGAATACGATGATGTAAGGTACACCAACCTGACGAGAAAGAAGGATGTGTTCACGAGTTTGTGGCATTGGACCGTCAGTCGCAGCACACACAAGGATCGCGCCGTCCATCTGAGCAGCACCAGTAATCATGTTTTTAACGTAATCGGCGTGGCCCGGGCAGTCAACGTGCGCGTAGTGACGGATTGGAGAATCGTATTCTACGTGTGAAGTATTAATTGTAATACCACGTGCTTTTTCTTCAGGTGCTGAGTCGATTTGTGAGTAATCTTTCGCTTCACCGCCGTAAGTTTTTGCACAAATTGTTGCAATCGCAGCAGTTAAAGTTGTTTTACCATGGTCAACGTGACCGATTGTGCCCACGTTTACGTGTGGCTTATTACGTTCAAACTTGGCTTTAGCCATGATGATCTTCCTTTATAAACTACTCATGGAGGGTCACCCCATGAGCACTTGGTTTTTAACTAAGAAATTAGTTTGGGCTTATAGTAATCGAAAGATTACTCGTCGTCACCTTTTTTACCGCCAGCTTGGAATTTAGCGATGATGCCTTCAGCCACGTTACGTGGAGTTTCAGCATATTTAGCAAATTCCATAGAGTAAGTCGCACGACCTTGAGACATAGAACGCATTTGAGTCGCGTAACCAAACATCTCAGCAAGAGGAACTTCTGCACGAATTGCTTTTGTTCCACCAGGAAGATCGTCCATACCTTGAACCATACCACGACGACGGTTTAAGTCACCCATGATATCGCCCATGTAGTCTTCTGGAGTTTCTACTTCAACTTTCATGATAGGTTCAAGAAGGATAGGATCCGCTTTCATGAAACCATCACGGAAGGCATAAGAACCTGCCATTTTGAACGATAATTCGTCAGAGTCAACGTCATGGTAAGAACCGTCGAATAATGTAGCTTTAATACCAACAACAGGGTAACCAGCCAATACACCATTCTTCATACGTTCTTGAATACCTTTGTCAACCGCGCCAAAGAATTCTTTAGGTACTACACCACCAACAACTTCTTCAACGAATTGGTATTCTTTACCAGCTTCTTCAACATCAAGCGGTTCAAGACGTACATATACGTGACCAAACTTACCTTTACCACCAGTTTGACGTACGAACTTACCTTCTTGTTCAACAGACTTTTTGATCGTTTCACGGTAAGCAACCATTGGTTTACCAATGTTAGCTTCAACACCGAATTCACGCTTCATACGGTCAACAATGATGTCAAGGTGAAGTTCACCCATACCAGCAATAATTGTTTGACCAGATTCTTCGTCTGTACGAACACGGAACGATGGATCTTCTTTAGCCAAACGACCTAAAGCGATAGACATTTTTTCTTGGTCTGCTTTAGTTTTTGGTTCAACAGCCAATGAAATTACTGGCTCTGGGAATTCCATACGCTCAAGAGTAATGATGTTTTTCTCATCACATAATGTATCACCCGTTGTAACGTCTTTAAGACCTACACACGCTGCGATATCACCTGCACGGATTTCATCAAGATCTTGACGTTCGTTCGCATGCATTTGCACGATACGACCGATACGTTCACGCTTAGCTTTAACTGGGTTATAAACCGGATCACCTTGTTTAAGAACACCAGAGTAAACACGTACGAATGTTAAGTTACCTACGAATTTGTCGTTCATGATTTTGAACGCAAGCGCAGAGAACGGAGCTTCGTCAGATGCTTCACGAGACGCTTTAGTTTCGTCTTTGTCGTCAAGGATACCTTCGATCGCTTTAACTTCTGTAGGTGATGGTAAGAATTCAATTACAGCATCCAACATACGTTGAACACCTTTGTTCTTGAATGCAGAACCACAAAGCATTACTTGAATTTCAGAAGCTAATGTACGAGCACGTAAACCAGCGATGATGTCTTCTTTAGAAAGATCACCTTCTTCTAGGTACTTGTCCATTAATTCTTCAGAAGCTTCAGCCGCAGCTTCAACCATTTTTGTACGCCATTCGTTAGACGTATCAACTAGGTCAGCTGGGATATCAGCATATTCAAACTTCATACCTTGAGATGCTTCATCCCAGATAATCGCTTTCATTTCGATAAGGTCAACAACACCCTGGAATGTATCTTCAGCACCAATTGGCACAACGATAGGAACAGGATTACCACCTAAACGAGTTTTAACTTGCTCAACAGCACGGAAGAAGTTTGCACCAGTACGGTCCATCTTGTTCACGAATGCTAAACGAGGCACTTTATATTTGTTCGCTTGACGCCATACAGTTTCAGACTGAGGTTGTACACCACCTACAGCACAGTAAACCATGCACGCACCGTCAAGAACACGCATAGAACGTTCAACTTCGATTGTGAAGTCTACGTGTCCCGGGGTGTCAATTACGTTGATACGGTGTTGTTCGAATTGGTTACCCATACCAGACCAGAAACAAGTTGTAGCAGCAGAGGTAATTGTAATACCACGCTCTTGCTCTTGTTCCATCCAGTCCATTGTTGCTGCACCGTCGTGTACTTCACCAATTTTGTGAGATACACCTGTGTAGAACAAAATACGTTCAGTTGTAGTTGTTTTACCTGCGTCAATGTGCGCAGAAATACCGATGTTACGGTAACGAGTAATTGGGGTTTGGCGAGCCATGATGTCTACATTCCTAAATGTTATATTTAAAACAGGACGCACCAATTAAATTGATGCGCGCGAATATCCAAACAGGCAACTTAAATACCTGCAAAGCCCCCACTTTGATAGAGAGCGATGTTGAATCGAGCTGCTGTACGCATGAATATTCTCCTGAATAAGGCCTGTTTTATCCGCTTAGAAACGGTAGTGAGAGAAGGCTTTGTTAGCTTCAGCCATACGGTGCACATCTTCACGTTTTTTGATTGCTGCACCTTTACCTTCAGCTGCATCAAGCAACTCACCAGCAAGACGTAAAGCCATCGTTTTTTCAGAACGCTTAGCAGCAGCATCTACTAACCAACGCATAGCTAAGGCAGTACGACGGGATGGGCGTACTTCCATAGGTACTTGATAAGTAGCACCACCAACACGGCGTGCTTTTACTTCAACCATAGGACGAACTTTTTCAAGAGTAGTCTCGAAAAATTCAACTGGGTCTACTTTATTTTTTTCTTGAACGCGTTCTAAAGCACCGTAAACGATACTTTCTGCAATAGATTTTTTACCATCTTGCATTACGTGGTTCATGAATTTAGCGATTGTTTGGCTGCTAAATTTTGGATCTGGAAGGATCTCACGAGCAGCGACTACGCGACGTCTTGGCATTTTAATACACCTAATAATATGACACTTCAGGATGATCCAGCAGTTTGTACAAGTGTCATGTACACGACGCTGGCCTTACTATACGTCGCTTGAATTACAAATCTATGAAGAATTCAAACAAGCGAAACGCTAAAGGGCTTATTCGACTAGTTTCCTAGAATTACTTCTTAGGACGCTTAGTACCGTATTTAGAACGTGATTGATTACGATCTTTAACACCAGCACAGTCTAATGAACCACGAACGGTATGGTAACGTACACCCGGTAAGTCTTTAACACGACCACCACGGATAAGAACAACACTGTGCTCTTGTAAGTTATGGCCTTCACCACCGATGTAGCTAGATACTTCAAAACCTGAAGTTAAGCGAACACGGCAAACCTTACGCATAGCTGAGTTAGGTTTTTTAGGTGTAGTTGTATAAACACGTGTACAAACACCACGACGTTGTGGACAAGCCTTCAACGCAGGAACTTTGGATTTTTCAACCAAAGTCGTACGACCCTTACGGATCAACTGATTCGTTGTTGCCATATGGCAATTCTCCCGTTATTAAAAAACCTTAAAAAGAAAATACCTCTTTTTAAGGGCACATAATTGTAAGCCAAGATGCAAAAATGGTCAACACGGCAATACTTACCAAATGTTGACCATATCAATGTTTGACAGGACGATTTACAAATTTAAATAGAGTCTTTTTTCAATTTTTAAACTTCTACTTTGTAAGTGTATTGTTAAGAGTATTTTTTATCTTCCAATATTTCGTCATCATCCTCTGGTGTTAAAGCAGGTTTTTGCTCAGTATGCTCATGCTCTGTCACATGTTTGTCAGCAAGTTGTTCTAAACCTTGATGAACATTTTCCTGAATTTTTTCTTCACTCTTTTCGCGTTCAGTAGGCTTTAACACAATAGAAACTTTTGAAATCACCTCATGATTTTCTACTTTATGAGGATGAGCAGCATGAATATTGCCATCTTCACCTATATTTAAAAGTCTTGGACTTGCTTTTTGAATGAGTGTAACCGCAGCATAATAGGCTTGCAGCGGAGATAAATGCTCGCTAGGGTGTTCATTTAAATAATGTCTTGCCGCTCCAAAAATTGCTTGAGCTTTATGCCCCACATCTTCTTGCAGCTTCCAGCTATACACTGCGCTTAAAACCGCACCTGCAATTGGGGTAAATTTCCCAAAAGCTGAGAGTTTCGGAATACGATTCAACCATTCCCATTTGAACTCCCCATCTTCATCTACCAACCAGTTCTTTAGAGTCTCTATATCTGTGGTTGAACCTAGCACTTGCTGAAATTGATGAATATCTTGTGTTTCCAACATATTTCTTAATGTTTTTAAAGCCAACAACAGGGTTTGCTTCTCAGCAATCAGGCTAATATCAACTTCTTTAAAAATAAACTCGACAACATCTTGATCAGTAGCTTCCAATAAATCAAAGCCATGTGATCTTCCTGTCTGATAAATAGTTCTTAAAACCAAAACTAATGAAACTGGAATATCTACAGCCGCACCAACGACACCTGATACACCTGTAATTGCACCTTGTACAGTCGCAATGAGCTTGTTTTGTTCAATAAGTGCCTGACTTAAACGTTGAGAGCGTCCTGTGTCTTTAGTTAATTCAAATAAATCTTTAGCACCCGCTTCTTCTAGGATTTTTTCAGTTAAGGTACTTTTTGAACTAAAGTCATTTAACCAGTTAAATAAATGGCCTGAGATTTTTTCGTCCCAATCAGGTGAAAGAAATGTAGCAACGCCATTTACTTTTTTGAAATGGCGCCCAAACACCTGACGTGTGACTTTTGGTAAATGCTCTCGTAGCATTTGTTGAGGACTTTCATATTGCTCAACTTCAAATGGGCTTTTTGTTCGTGATTTACCTTCAACAGTTTTACCAGTTGGGATTGGTTCAACGACCTTACTTACATCACCTGATTGGTTCTGTTGTAAAATACTCAATCCTGTAGAACTGAGCTTTTTAGCCACTCCGAAGACCTGAGAAAACAAATTGTCAGATTGATTATTATTAAATTTTGTCATCAAGTACCTCGATTTTTTAATTTATCTAATTAGAGATAAATACTAGGTGGAATGTGGATTTATCTCAACTTGAATGTGTGTATTTTAGTTAACCCTAAATGCAACATACTATGTATTTAGTTATTTTTTTTAAATGTAAAATTGTCATAAAGATTTGCCATAAGAAATAAAAAACCTTTCTGCTATCATGTTAACAACGAAAAACATTGGTCTCGTTTTCTTACAGCTATATTCTCCTATTCATTTTCATAGCTGTTGAACACGATAGACTCTTATATATCACCATAAAGGGACCTGTAGATGAAACGTGTTGTAATCACTGGTATGGGTATTAACTCATGTATCGGTAACTCTTTAGAAGCAGTTACTCACTCACTTCAAAATGGAATCTCCGGGACACGTTTTAACCCAACTTATGCTGAACTTAATTTCAAAAGTCATGTCAGCGCTGCTGCAGAACAAGACTTTGATAATATTGACCGTAAATTAAAACGCTTCATGGGCGTATGTGCGATGTATGCATACAACGCTGCTGTAGCTGCAGTTGAACATGCAGGACTTACTCCTGAACAACTTGCTGGTAATCCACGTTATGGTATTGCAGGTGGTTCAGGTGGTGGCTCAACTGCTTCTGTTGTTGAAATGACAGAATTATTAGAGACTAAAGGCGCACGTAAAGTGGGTCCATTCTTTGTACCGCGTAATATGTCAAACACCATTACTGCTAACGTAGGTGTTGCATTTAAACTACAAGGTATTTCACATACTATTACAAGTGCTTGTGCAACTTCTGCAGATGCAATTGGTTATGCATACAACTTAATTCAACTTGGCAAGCAAGACCTTATGCTTGCTGGTGGCGGTGAAGAAGATCACTGGTCTCAAAGTTTATTGTTTGATGCAATGGGCGCACTTTGCTCGAAATATAACGACTCTCCAGAAACAGCATCTCGCCCATATTCAGCAGACCGTGACGGCTTCGTTATTGCTGGCGGTGGCGGTTTCGTAGTACTTGAATCACTTGAACACGCACAAGCTCGTGGTGCAAATATTTTAGCTGAAGTCGTTGGTTATGCTGCGAACAGTGATGGCGCAGACATGGTTGCTCCAAGCGGTGAAGGCGCTACACGTTGTGTATTAATGGCACTTGAAGAAGCTAAGCAACATGGCGTAGAAAAAATTGACTATGTAAATACACATGGTACTTCTACTCCAGCTGGTGACATTACAGAACTTAAAGCAATGGAGCGTGCATTTGGTGAAGGTAAGGTACCTCCTCTTAGCTCGACCAAATCTATGACTGGCCATAGCTTGGGTGCCGCTGGTGTACAAGAAGCTATTTACTCTGTACTAATGATGCAGAATGACTTTATTGCACCAAACATCAACGTAACTGAGCTTGATGAAGGCGCAAAACCTTTTGATATCGTACTTGAAAAACGTGATGCAAAATTGAATACTGTAATGAGTAACAGTTTTGGCTTTGGCGGTGTTAACGCTTGCCTTATTTTCAAGAAGTGGGATGCATAATCCCACCTAGGATTATCGATGGATGCACCTTCTGATGCTTTTTTGTGGGTAAAAGCATTACATATTATTGCCGTGGTTTGTTGGTTCGCAGCCTTGTTCTACTTACCACGTCTATATGTTTATCATGCTATGAGTGAAGATGCTGCAAGTCATCAACGCTTTGAGGTAATGGAACGCAAGTTGTATCGAGGAATTATGTGGCCTTCGATGATTGCTACATTAATTACCGCCCATTTCCTTGTAGAATGGGGTGATGCAACTCGACATTATCATCAAGCCACATGGTTTTACCTCAAAGTTGGATTAGTGGCTTTATTGGTGATTTATCATTTGGTATGTGGCTATTATCGTAAAAAGCTCATCGGAAATGCTCACTATAAATCACATAAGTTCTGGCGTTTTTTTAATGAAATGCCAACCTTGATTTTATTTGCTGTTGTGATTTTAGTTGTTGTAAAGCCTCAGTTCTAACTGGGGCTTTTGCTTTTCTTCTCTAAGAATTATTTTATTCAGAATAATAAAAACATGAAATTCATTTAAATATTGATGAAAATAGAACTATAAAACTAATGAGTAGCCACGGCTCTTTATTTAACGACATATGATCTATACTATGCTAAACAAATAGATGAACTCATCTAATGGCAAAGCTATGCTAACTTTTAATGTCCTTAAACGCTTAATCCATACACCATTTATTCTTCTTACACTTTTTATTTTCCATCACTTAAAAAACTACCCGATTAGGTATTTGACTCCTCAAGAAAAATTATTAGCTCAAATGGTCTTCGGCGATCTGCTCGATTGTGAACAACCTAAAATTATTGCTACTCGCTATCTCCCTTGGCAGTCTTGCGGTATTTTTATGGCGCCAAATGGTAATATTTATGTCAATCCTTCTGATTACAGCGAAAATTATGCTCTAGAGTCTAAGTTTATGCAGGGTATTTTTATCCATGAACTCACACACGTCATGCAATATCAAAAAGGTATTCATGTCCTACTTAAAGGTGCCTTACTACAATCAGCCTATTACCTCAGCCTTAAAAGTTACAACCCCTACAAATATACCTATCATCCTGACAAGGCATTTAGTACTTATAATATTGAACAGCAAGGCGAAATTGCTCGTGACATTTGCACAGGAAAAATCCCGAATATTATCTGTTCACCTCAGCTTCATTTGTAACTAAATAATCCATCTTGCTTTAAACGTAACATTTTTTGCCTAATGTAAATGAGAATTCTTATAAATCAGAAATACTTATCTAAACTATAAAATTACGCTTATTCAATTCAAATTATTGAAAAAAATAGAACAGCCTTATTCCAAATTAGCTTGTGATAAGGCAGTATACAAACAATAAAAATAATGAAGCGTGTTTCTATTCTACACAGAAAATCTCGTTATTTTTACGCAGAAAATATGGGATTGGTATATATTATTGATCTTGACATTTTTGTTTACTATTTTAATTGTTTACTATCGTATCATACACATCGTTGAAAAATTATATCCATAAAAATCAACATTATGTGTATCTATATTCGTTATGATCTAGGATTAGGTTTGAATGAAAAGTTTTAAAGTTGCCCTTGCTCAGTTTTCTCCGCATATTGGCAATATTGACTCAAACACCCAAAAGATGATTGAGCAAGTAAATCAGGCGAAAAAACAAGACGCTGACCTGATTATTTTTCCCGAACTTTCTGTTATTGGTTATCCAGCTGAAGACTTATTGTTACGTCCAAATTTAAATAAACGTATGCAAAAGGCTTTTACGCAACTTGCCGAAGTTAAAGATATTGTTATGGTTTTCGGATTTGTAAACCAGACAGAAGATGGTCAACGTTATAATTCTGCTGCTGTCATGAAAGACGGTCAGGTTTTGGGTGTTTTTAACAAACACAATTTACCAAACTATGGCGTCTTTGATGAAAAACGCTATTTCCAAAAAGGCCATCAGCACTTAGTTTTTGAATATCTTGGGCATAAGTTTGGTGTATTAATCTGTGAAGATATCTGGTCAATTAATACTGTAAAACAGTTAAGCCAATTAAATGTTGATACTGCTCTTGTACTCAACTCATCACCATATGAAGTCGGCAAACCACAACACCGTATACAGACCTTAAGTGAACTTGCAAAACAACTTCATCTAAATATTGTTTATGTTAACCAAGTAGGCGGACAAGACGATTTAATTTTTGATGGCACAAGTTTTGTTAGCAATCAAAATGGTGAAATTGCCTTACAAGCACCGAGCTTTAAAGAAGACATTTATATTGCTGAATTTGACCGCGATACAAAGTTATATAAAGTCACTGAGTCTGCTCCTGCTTTAGAAACCTTTGCAGAGATCTATCAAGGTTTAGTCATGGCAACTCGTGACTATGTAGAGCGCTCAGGTTTCCCAGGTGTGATTTTGGGTCTTTCTGGCGGTATTGACTCTGCCCTTACACTTGCAATTGCTGTTGATGCAATTGGTGCAGAAAAAGTACAAGCCGTGATGATGCCTTATACCTATACTTCTCAAATTAGTGTAGAGGATGCAGCTGAACAAGCTCGTCGTATGGGTGTGACTTTCGGTATTGCTGAAATTCACTCAATCGTAAATAGCTTCATGCAAACCTTGTATCCTTTCTTTGGTAATTCACCAGCTGACGCAACTGAAGAAAATTTACAAGCGCGTGCTCGTGGCACATTGCTTATGGGCTTATCAAACAAGTTTGGTAACTTAGTCCTTTCTACAGGGAATAAATCTGAACTTTCAGTTGGCTACTGTACGCTTTATGGCGATATGGTTGGTGGCTTTGCGGTTCTAAAAGATGTTTATAAAACTATCGTATTTGAATTAGCAAAATACCGTAACAGCTTAAGCGAAACTCCTGTTATTCCTGAGCGTGTGATTACCCGCCCACCTTCAGCAGAACTTCGTCCGGATCAAAAAGACCAAGACTCTTTACCAGCTTATGATGTATTGGATGCTATCCTTTACGCATACATCGAAGAAGATTTAAGTCAGGCCGATATTATTGCCAAAGGTTTTGATAAAGAAGTTGTTGAAAAAGTCATCCGTTTAGTTGATCGTAATGAATACAAACGTCGTCAAGGTGCGATTGGCCCGAGAATTACCTCTCGTGCATTTAGTCGCGAACGACGTTATCCGATTGTCAACGGTTGGACAGCGAATGACTGAGCAGAAAAACTCATCAAAAACTACAGCACTTGCTCAAGCACTTTTGCTTGAGCAAGTGGAATTTTTCAAAAAACAATTATCTATAGAAAACTCACCTATTTATTTCCAGCAATTCATTCAGTTGTTTATGCAACATGCTGACGAAATCAAGCTTCATGAAGTTGTTGATTTAGAGCAACTACAAGCCGTTGTGAAACGCTATGCTTTTGAAATGCAGCTAGGTGCTGGTTTACTTGAGTTTATTGGGGAAATCGCGCAGCGTATTTATTTATCTGCTATGAAATCGCCAATTCAGTTACAAGATTTGGTCTCTGACCACCAATTTGAAATGTGGCTCTCCAAATTTTTGGAAATGGAACATATTCCTCATTATCTCAACCAGTTTTTAAGAACTAGCCCTTCTGTACAACAGCTTTGCCAATATATTGCAACCTCGACTCTAGAACAAAAATTACCAAAACTTCTAACTGCCTCTAGAGTGGATGACTATCATTTTGAATGGCAACATAAACTCAAAAAATTTTCCTTTTTGCAGCAGCAACGTCTTGAGCATAAACTTGAAACCTGGATTGCCAGTTTTATTCACGAGCAACTTACAGAATTAAGTCTTTTATCGAGTGAAGATTTAGAAAGTCTAGTGCGTCATGTTTGGGAAGATATCAGACATAAAAAAATGTATGAGTTTATGAAACAACTCACTCCTCTCGATGTTGAAGAGTTCTTTGTTTTAATTTACGAATACTGGAAAGAATTACGTCAATCAGAATTTATGCAAGATCTTATTTTGTATGGCGTTGAAGTTTTTTATGATTTTTATAAAGACCAAAGTTTATTTGAAGTATTAAGTGAAATTGGTTTAACCGAAAGCGACTTACAAACAGAAGCTTTACGTTTTTATCCGAAGGTTATGGATGCCTTCAATGAGCACGGTATTTTAGAACCGTTACTTCAAGCACTACTAGCTCCTTTTTATCAAAGCTCAAAAACACTCGATATAATTGAAAAACATTTCAATGAGTAAGAAGTAGATAAAAAGAAACCACGCAGGAGCGTGGTTTTTAAAATGGTGGCTATGACGAGACTTGAACTTGTGACCCCCGCATTATGAGTGCGGTGCTCTAACCAACTGAGCTACATAGCCGTAAACTGTGTGCGCATTATCTATAGTTCTATATAGCAGGTCAATAGGTAAAAACCCTTAATGTCCATCAATTGAACAAATAAGATTCAGATCATCATTATTTGTTCGTTTTTTAGCAAACTTATACTTTAAGCAATTGATCGTCCACAGAAATATATTAAAGATCTAATACCAGTTTCTTACCTTTGGCTCTTGATACACAAATCATCATGCTCTTTTGTGAAGCCTTTTCGGCATCACTTAAGTATTGATCGAAGTGTTCTGCTTCACCTTCTAAGATAGCGGTTTCGCATGTACCACAAACTCCTTCTCGGCATAGACATTCCACATCAATATTTAATGTTTCGATGGCTTGTAAAATCGTCTGGTTACTTTGTACTTCAATTTCCTGACTAGATTTAGCAAGTACCACCGTAAATGCTTCACCATCTTCAGGAACTGTTGAGGCAAATTGTTCCCAGTGAATATATTCATCGCGGTAACGATGCTTGTTACAACAATCAATCACAGCATCAATCATGGGTTTCGGCCCACAAACATAGACATGTGTGCCTTTAGGTTGTGATGAAAGCAGTTCATCCAGATTTAATGAGCAACCTTCTGAGTCAACATAACTAAACACATGTTCTGCATGTTTCTGCTTTAACTCATCTAACAAGGCCGCATGTTCAGGTGAGCGATAAGCATAATGTAGTTCATACTCAGCACCACGCACTGCAAGCTCATCCATTTGAGGTAAGAATGGTGTAATGCCAATTCCACCTGCAATTAAAATATGTTTATTCCCTGTTTCAGCTAATGGAAATAAATTTTTGGGTTCTGAAATCTGGATTTCACAGCCTTCATTGCATTGATCATGCATAAAAACTGAACCGCCCTTACCTTCTACATCCTTACGAACACAGACTTGATAAGTTGATAAATCTTGCGTACAGCTCATTAGTGAATACGCATTTGAAAGTTGTTCATTCATTTTGACAATAATATGGCTTCCCCCACTAAATCGAGGAAAGTTCTGCCCATCTTGACGTTTGAACGTAAACCGTTTGATTAAAGGGGTTAGCTGTTCCACTTGAGTAACAACCGCTGGGAACATTTCATAATGATTAGCCATATTAGAATCCTTCTTTTACCGCATATTCTTGTTGTTAGGGCTTATCCTTAAAGCCCTAAACACATGTACTTAATGGTCATGAATTCTTCAAGACCATACTTTGAGCCTTCACGCCCAACACCTGATTGTTTCACACCGCCAAATGGTACAACTTCATTTGAAATTGCTGTGGCATTCATACCGACCATTCCATATTCAAGCCGTTCTGATACTCGCCATAAACGTGAGATATTTTCACTATAAACATAAGCAGCCAAACCAAAGATGGTGTCATTTGCTTGAGCAACAACATCAGCCTCATCAGTAAAGCGAATGAGCGGCGCAACTGGACCAAAAATTTCCTCTTGGACAATTTCCATCGTACGATCAACGTTAGTTAAAACAGATGGTTCATAAAAGGTTTGTCCCAAAGCATGCTGTTTGCCACCACAAGCGACCTTAGCGCCTTTACTAACTGCATCATCAATCAACTGCTGTGCTTTCAAAACAGCCTTTTCATTAATTAATGGGCCAATTTGCACGCCATCTTCAAGTCCATTTCCGACTTTAAACTTTTGTACTTCTTGTACAAACTTCTCGGCAAAAGCTTGATAAATATTGTCATGGACATAAATACGGTTAGCACAAACACAGGTCTGGCCCGCATTACGGAACTTTGCAAAAATCGCACCTTGTACAGCTTTATCTAAATCGGCGTCATCAAAGACAATCAGAGGAGCATTACCGCCTAACTCAAGCGCCAATTTTTTTATGGTGCTTGAACACTGCTGCATCAATAAACGGCCCACTGGTGTTGAACCAGTGAAAGTCAACTTTTTCACTTTTTCATGTGAAGTAAATACCGAGCCAATTTCTTGAGATTTACCAGTAACAACATTAATCACACCAGCTGGAATACCTGCTTTTTCGGCAAGTTTCGCAATCGCTAAAGCACAGTAAGGCGTTTCATTCGCTGGCTTAATCACTATCGTACAACCCGCTGCTAAAGCTGGTGCTGCTTTACGCGTAATCATAGCAATTGGAAAATTCCACGGCGTAATTGCAGCCACCACACCAACAGGTTCTTTACTAATAATAAAACGCTGCTGGTTATTTACGGTTGGAATCACATCACCATAAATACGCTTACCTTCTTCAGCAAACCATTGAATAAATGACGCAGCATAACGCACCTCACCTTTCGCTTCTGCCAAAGGTTTGCCTTGTTCAATGGTCATAATTAAAGCAAGTTCATCGGTATGTTCTAGAACCAGTTTGTACCAAGCCAATAAAATATCTGCACGGTTTTGGGCAGTTAAAGCTTTCCAACTTTGCAAAGCCGTATAAGCAACCTCAACTGCTTGAGTCGCCTCAGCCGCTCCCATATTTGGAATTGTGCCAATTTCTTCGCCTGTTGCTGGGTTAGTCACTGGAACCGATGCATTTGACTGTGCAGCTAGCCATTGTCCGTTAATATAGGCTTGTTGCTGAAATAATTCTGTGCTTTGTAAACTCGACATATTATCTTCCTAACTGAAGAATCAGGTGTAAGTCATCTTTACACCTGAATAAATCCATTTGTTTTATTTGTGATGCTGCGCCACAAGATGTTGGAAGTAAGCAATACCATGCTCACTAATTCCTGAGCGTTGTTTGTCAGTCATAATACGACCCTGACCACGATAACCACGTGATTTCAAACCACGTTGTACGCTTTCTACCAAGTTCAAATCTTCAGGACGGAATACATTGCGATACCACTCAATCAAATCTTTTTGATCTTGAGTGAGTTCTTCGTTGGTGAAGTAAATATCGTAATGTTGCAAAGTCGTTTCTGCATCGACTGGGAACTCATAGATCACAGTCATAAAGTTGCTACCCGGTGGTACGTTGAACATGGTGCAAGGCCAAGTCCAGAAACCGTGAAACTCAGGATCAGTTACTGATGGATCAAGCTTAAATGACTTCTCAGATGAGCGAGCAAAACCGTACTGTAATGTCCAGTTTTGATGTGTTGTATGCCAATATTTGTCGACTTGTACTGAGTCAGCAAAGCCAGGATGTGCAGGTCCACAGTGGTAACATTCTAGATAGTTATCAACAATCACTTTCCAGTTTGCTGGCGTTTCTGTCACAAAACGTGCTGCCAGTTTTAAATCTTTAATTACACTACATGCTTGATTTAAACGTTCAGCAAATTCCGGAAGTTGGTCTTCTACACAAGTCGCATTTTCATCCATATTAATGAAAACAAATCCTGCATATTCCTCAACTTTTAAAGGCACCATACTTGAATTTTCTTTGTCAAAAGATTCGACATGGTCACAGTTCCGTGCCAAAGCTAAGCTACCGTCTAGCTTAAAAGTCCACGCATGGTATGGGCACGTAATTACATTTTTTGCTTTACCACTGCCACTTAAAAGTTCATGACCACGATGTGGACAAACATTATAAAACGCACGTAAAACACTATCTTTGCCACGAATAATGACAATATTTTCACCAATTACTTTGCGGGTAATATAGTCATTTGGCTGAGCCAACTCACTGCCATGTGCAACACAAATCCAGCTTTTAGCAAAGATTGATTCTTTTTCATGCTCATAAACTTGAGATGAAGTGTAGAAAACTTTAGGGAAAGTCCATGCAACATCTGGGTTTGCGCAAAAATCTTCAGGTAATTTTTCAACTGCACTCATGTTTTTACTCCATTAAATTCTTTTCGTCCAAATGACTCGATATTAAATTGATGTCTTTTCGACACTACTCAACATGCGGCTTATTGCACTTAGCATGTTTTGATATAAATGTTGAACTTCCGGACAGTCACGCATCAGACGTAAACTGCCATGTAATAAACCTTTACCTAAATGGAACTCGCTCGGGATACCTGCTTGTTGCAATTTTTGGGTAAATAGATATCCGTCATCACTTAAAGGGTCATATTCTGCAACTGCCACAAAACTTGTAGGCATATCTGAAAAATCAGTTGCCAATAAAGGTGCTAGACGAACATCCTGCCAATCTCGTGAATTCGGTGCATATTCCTTTAAATAAAAATGCATATCTTCCGTTGTGAGTAATGGCGCATGTGCATGCTTTTGTGTGGCTGGTGTATCAAGCGCTGTAGTTAAACACGGATAAACCAAAGCCAGACCTTGAGCTTGCAAACCACTATGCTGTAGATGCACTGCAAGGGCTGCTGCTAAATTACCCCCAGCGCTATCGCCTGCTAGAATGATATTTTCACTATCTATTTGCCAATCAAAACCATGCTGTTTAAGCCATTGATAGACTCCTAAACAATCTTCAAAAGCTGCTGGAAAGCGATACTCTGGTGCCATGCGGTAATCCACACCAATGACAACTGCATTTAAGTCCTGACACAAATAACTGGTGATAAACTCATGTGAATCGAGTCCACCGACCATCCAACCACCGCCATGTAAATACAACACACATGGCCAACCAGCTTCAGGTTGATTAGTTTTTGGTGAATAGATGCGAACAGGTACAAGATGCTCTGCATTTGCAACAACTCGATCTTCTACTTCGATCTTGCCATCACGAGGCAAAGTGTAGTGTCGGCACATCGCGTCATATGCTGCGCGAATTGAGTCAATATCTGCATCTGCTGGTGAATAAATGCTGCTCCAGTACACTAGGCTTTGCATTTCTTCACTTAAGGCATAAGTGGGCTGTTCACATGTAGTCATTACCGTTCCCTCTAGCTGGTTTTTCTGTCCAGTTTGATTGAGCTTGCAAGCTCAAGCTGCATCCGTTTTGCATGTTCATCTTGAGACTGGTTTAAACCAATTTCCGCATCATCATAACCTTGTTGTTCAATCAAATGCGATGGAACTTTGGCATAATCCTGAATCAGCCATTTCACTAAGCCATAGGTTTGAATCAGAATAATCACAATGAATGGTAAAGCTGTAACAATGGTTGCTGTTTTCATGGTGTCTAACGGTGCTTTACTAAAGATCATGGCAATTGGAACCAAAGTCAGCATGACACACCAGAACAAACGGGCATTTGGTGATGGATCTTGCCCTTCACTTAAACCTCGTGTACATGTTGCTGAAACCGCATATCCGACCGCATCCATATGTGCTGCCAAGAACACCACCATGATGCCTAGGAAAATCCACATCATGAGTTTTCCGGCAGGTAACAGGCTGAGTAATTGACCAATTGCAACCTCACCACCTTGTTGACTTAAGATTTGTGGCACATTTACAGCTCCATGAATAAAGCTATAAACACTGTAGTTTTCAAACACACCAAAGATGAACCAAAGACCAACACTGCCGCCAATCACCATGGCGAAGATCACTTCTTTAATGGTACGACCTTTAGAAACACGCGTTACGAACAGTGCCACACCCGGTGCATATGAAATCCACCACAACCAGTAAAATACAGTCCACTCACGAGTAAACTTGCCATCACCCATTGGGTCGGTAAACAAGCTCATATCAACAAAGTTAGTGGCCATTAACCCAAAACTCATCAATGAGTTATTCAAAATGAACTGAGTTGGACCAAAGCAAAGTACATAAATCGCAAATAACACTACACCCAAACACACCATGTGGCTTAAACGTTGCATCCCTTTGTCCATACCTACATACGAACTGAGTGCGAACAGAACCGAAACACCTAAAATAATGATGACTTTGGTCATAAAGGTATTTGGAATACCCGTGAGCTGAGACAAAATATTGGTAAATGTCACGGCAGTGAGTACCAATGAAATCGTCAATGCGCCAAACATACAAAGCAAGAACATTAGGTCGACTAAACGCCCAACCACGCCGGTTGATTTAAAGCCTGTCACAGCCTCAATCACTGAAGCCAAACTTAAACCTTTGTTTTTTCTTACGTGGTAGCTGTAGCATAAAGAAATTGATGCCAAAGCATAAATTGCCCAAGCACTTAAGCCAGAATGAAAAAACGAATAAGCCACGCTATATTTCAAAGCTTCTGCCGACTCAGGCGGTAAGCTCAAACCCGGAGTTTGATAATAGTAGGCCCAGTCTAAAAAGCCCCAGTACAGTGTAGAAGACCCAATACCTGACAAGATGAACATAAAAATCCATGACATCGTGGTGTATTGAGGCTTTCCTTCACCGAGTTTGATTTTGCCGTATTTACTAAAAGCTAGACCAAAAGTAAAAATAATGGCTAAAAAAGCAAACAGTAATACTGGAGTTGTAAATACCGATGTTGTCCACTGCATCCATGTTGCAGCAATCTTGATCGACTCTTGCGAATAAATCGCCAAACCAGCAACTGAAATAAATACAAACAGTAAACTGGTTACGGCAAGAACTTTATCCGTATAAATTTTTGTGTTTTGATTATCCATATCCATACATCCATTTTTGGATCGCGTTATTCCATAGCGAACACGTCCATTTTAATTTGGGCTACACACGATGCAATTGCATCTCCTACCTCATAAGTTTTTGCCTGACCGCCGATATCGGCTGTCTTTGGCCCATTAATTAATACATGCTCAATCGCCTGCATAATGTCCTGACCTGCTTGGATGCAACGCTCGTCTTCTTCTCCAAAGAACTCGAACATCATGGCACCCGACCAAATCGCAGCGATTGGATTGGCAATTTGTTTACCGTAAATATCTGGTGCTGAACCATGGACAGGTTCAAACAGTGATGGAAATTTTCTTTCTGGGTTTAAATTTGCCGAAGCCGCTAAACCTATAGTTCCTGTACATGCAGGTCCTAAATCGGAAAGAATGTCGCCGAATAAATTCGATGCTACAACCACATCAAAACGTTCAGGTTGCAAAACAAAACGAGCTGCTAAAATATCAACGTGCTGTTTATCAGCGTGAATTTGTGGATATTGTTTTGCCATTGCGTCAACGCGTTCATCCCAGTACGGCATGCTGACCGCAATACCATTAGACTTGGTCGCTGCGGTAATTTTTTTCGCATCACGCTGATTTGCAAACTCAAATGCATAACGCAAAATGCGATCTACGCCATGACGTGTAAATACAGCTTCTTGTAAAACAAACTCACGATCTGTTCCTTCAAAAGCCTTACCACCAATGGCTGAGTATTCACCTTCACTGTTTTCACGGACCACGTAAAAGTCGATATCGCCCGGTTTTTTACCTACTAATGGACATTTCACCCCTGGCATTAAGCGCACTGGACGTAAATTCACATATTGGTCAAAACCGCGACGGAACTGGAGTAGCGACCCCCATAGTGAAATATGGTCAGGTACTTTATCTGGCCAGCCTACAGCGCCAAAATAAATTGCATCGTAGCCCTGCAAAGTTTCAAACCAGTCATCTGGCATCATTTTGCCGTGCTCAAGGTAGTAATCGCAGCTTGCCCATTCAAATGCATCTAACTGAAGCTCAATGCCGTACTTCTCTGCTGCTGCCTTTACAACCTTAATGCCTTCTGGTAGAACTTCTAAACCAATGCCATCGCCTGCAATCGTGGCAACTTTATATCTTTTTGCCATAAGCTTCCTTCACACCTTCGACTAATATCCTTGTATGGCTTAAACATGATGTTTTAAGCAAAAATGATCAACAACAGAACTATCACTCCAATGGACACGGATCGTGAATAATCTACCTAACCTATCGGATTTAAAGGTTTTTTGCACAGTCGCCAAACTAAAAAGTTTTGTCGAATCTGCTGAGGAACTCGGGACTTCGCCAGCTTTTATTAGCAAGCGAATTAATATTTTAGAAAACACGTTGAGCTGCAAACTTTTTCATCGCAGTACGCGTCACGTTAGTCTGACAGAAGATGGCAAACTCATCCTTGAGAGAGTTTCAAATATTCTTGAAGAATTTGATGAAGTCTGTGAACTGGTGAATAACCCGCTGAGTACACCTACGGGTCGTATGGATATTATTAGTAGCTTTGGTTTTGGCAGAAAACATATCGCACCGATTCTGTCTAAATTAATGATGCTCTATCCAAAGCTTCAAATTCATTTTGACACCATCGACAATACCAAAGACCTGATTCAACACAGTATTGATTTGGACATTAGAATTGGTAATGAAATCGCACCGAATATGATTGCGAAGAAGCTGGCGTCTAATTTTAGAATTTTGTGTGCGGCGCCAAGTTATTTACTTAAACACGGAGTACCGGACTGTATTGAAGACTTGCAGTCACATGATTGCTTAACGATTAGTGAACGCGATCAATCTTCAGTTTTATGGAAATTTAGGCATGCCTCTGAAGATGTCGCAGTACATATCAAACCACGCTTTGTTTCTAACAACGGCGAAATTATTCATCAGCTTGCTATAGAAGGTCATGGCATTATTTTCCGTTCAATTTGGGATGTAGCAGATGAATTAATTACAGGTCAACTCCAGCATATTTTGCCTGAATATTGGCAAGATGCAGATATATGGGCGGTTTATCCATCACGGCTTAAAAGCTCATCTAAATTACAAACCTGTATTTTGTTTATTCAAAACGAATTGCTCAATCGTTTACAGCACATTCAAAACCTAGCCCGAGGACAACTCATTTCTCCGGCAGTTAAACGAGAACCACCGCCAGAAAAAGTCTTCCTATAAAAAAAGCCCTAAGTGACGCCTGCTCACTTAGGGCAATAAATTGCTTTTAAATTTTAAAAATAGTACCCAATTGAAAGATAAAATAATTTATCCCAATCATTACTACTACCTTGTGCAAGGCCATCAGCCCCACCACCAACCATTGGATCGTTTTTACTCATAATATATTCACCCTGAATACCAATGGCTTTGTAATTAAAATAAACGCCTGCAATTAAACGCTCAGAGTCTTTATATCCATCCTCATCTTTGAAAAAGCGGCTATGAGAAATATAAGGCTTAATATTTTCAAGTTTGTGGAATGGCTTAGCAAAGGTATAGTTAATTTCATTAACCAAATATTTACCTTTATTGGCAACTTGATATGGATAATCAAATGCTCCAATGGTTGAGCTATTTGGCAATAAATCATCCCCATTCGTCACATCTTGCTTACCAGCTAAAAACATCCATTGCCATGCCTGATATTGCGTTTGAGCAAAAATGTTCCATGATTTGCGATGACCGTCTTCATCAGTTCTTTTATTTTCTAAATCAGAGTACCAAACTGAACCACCTAACTCGGTCGAAAATTTTTGAGCTTTATCAAGTTCAAATTTTCTAGATCCTCGAGCAATCCACATATTCTTTTCTTCGATATTAGTACCTGTGGTTAAATCATCAGCTTCCACAAAGTTACCACTGTATCTGCTTGAGTCCTTTGAAGTTCCCTTATAATTTCCTCCATCAGCTGGATAGAAACCTAAGGTCAAATTATATTTATCATCTGCAAATTTATATTTAATCCCCAGATTATCGATATCTTCTAAACCAACGGTATTTAAAAGCGTTTCGTAATAGCTACTTCCCCAAAATTCACCAAAGCCAAAATCAACGGGTTGCAAACCTGCCGTGATTCTCTGCTGATCAGATAATTTATAACCTACCCAAGCTTTTTTTAGAAAAATCGCATCACACAAGCGATCATATTGATAACAACGGGCATCCGCACCTGCAATCCAATCTGGATTTTCATAACCTAATACTAATTTAATATCAGTTAACCGCCAATCATCATTTTGGGACCCTTCATTTGCATCAACCACATAATCTTTATGCAAATAACGAGAACGTACTGCGCCAGACACCTTAAATTGACCCGAATCTAAAGTTGGATCTCCCCAACTCAAATCAGCCGCAGAAGCCTCTACTCCCGCAGTTAAACTTAAAATTCCTAAAAATAATAATGACCTTTTCATGTCTTCAACATCCTTGTTAAGTGTTATAAGAACATGAAGAAATTGGTCTAGACAAACAATGCCACAACTATAAAGTCGGTCTTCACAAACTGTGTTTAATCAAAAAATGAGCATAAAAAAAGACCACGCAGGAGCGTGGTCTATAAAATGGTGGCTATGACGAGACTTGAACTTGTGACCCCCGCATTATGAGTGCGGTGCTCTAACCAACTGAGCTACATAGCCGAAAACTGTGCGCGCATTATCTTAACTTCTTTAACGCACGTCAAGAAAAATTTTAAATAAAATGAGGTGAAGTGAGCCTATAAGCCGGGTTCTGTCGAGGATGGTCATTCCTCTAGGCGTACAATCACTCATACGCTCAAGCGACCTACCCGAATCCAGTACGGGCCGTACCTCAGGATTCCTATTTGGTCTTGCTTCTGGTGGGGTTTACCATGCCGTGAACTGTTACCAGACACGCGGTGCGCTCTTACCGCACCCTTTCACCCTTACCTCACGAATGAGGCGGTCTACTCTCTGCTGCACTTTCCGTCGGCTTTCACCGCCCAGGCGTTACCTGGCACCCTGCCCTATGAAGCCCGGACTTTCCTCCCCTGCTTCAGTCACGAAGACCTCCACAGCAGCGACCATCCAGCTCACCTCAGGGCCGCATATTAACAAATTTATTTACTAATTGCTTGTGCTTTTTTGAGCAATTAATCTTTTATATTTGTCTAATAGCTGTTCTTCCGTTTCCACATGCTGCGGATCTTTAGGAATACAGTCTACTGGACAAAATAACTGACATTGCGGCTGGTCATGATGACCAACGCATTCAGTGCATAAATCTGGATGAATTTCGTAAATCACTTCACCCATGAAAATAGCTTCATTTGGGCAAACTGGTTCACAAACATCACAGTTTATGCATTCATCGGTGATATATAACGACACTTTACCAACCTTGTTGATGTTTACGTTCAAAGGCCTCAACCACAGCTTGCGGAACAAACTTGGTTACATCCCCTTTTAAACGAGCAATTTCCCGAATCAATGTCGAAGAAATAAATGAATACTGCTCAGATGGCGTTAAAAATACTGCTTCAAAATGTGGGTCAAGTTGACGGTTCATATTGGCAAGTTGAAATTCATATTCAAAATCAGAAACTGCTCTTAAACCACGAAGTACTGCTGTTGCCTTCTGCTCTTTGAAAAAATTAACTAGCAGCCCATCAAAGCCGACAAATTCAACATTTGATAAATGGCTTAATGAAGTTTGGGCCAGTTCAACTCTCTCTTCTAGACTAAACAAAGGGTTTTTATGATGTCCAATTGCAATTGCTACTACAACCTCATCAAACATTCTTGATGCTCTAGTAACTAAATCAACGTGTCCATTCGTGATGGGGTCAAATGTTCCAGGATAAATTACACGCGTTTTAGACATCCGCTAGTACTCTAATTGTATTGTGAACCTATTTTAGCAAAAGTTATACATCAGGCGAAATATTGACGTGTAGGAAAAAACTTCACCTTGGCATCAGTTTACGGCACAATAGGCATAATTGTGGAAGTTTGAATTATGGCGAAAGCAACAGTAGTAAAGAAACATAATGGCGGAACCATCGCACAAAACAAACGTGCCCGCCATGATTATTTTATCGAAGAAAAATTTGAAGCTGGTATGTCTTTACTAGGTTGGGAAGTAAAGTCTTTACGTGCTGGTCGCATGAGTTTGACAGAAAGTTATGTCATTTTTAAGAATGGTGAAGCGTTTTTATTTGGTGCACAAATTCAACCGCTCCTTTCAGCATCTACTCATGTAGTACCTGAAGCTACACGTACACGTAAATTATTATTATCACGCCGAGAACTAGAAAAGCTAACAGGTTCAGTTAACCAAAAAGGTTACTCATGTGTTCCTTTGGCATGTTACTGGAAAGGTCACTTGGTTAAACTTGAAATCGCACTTGTGAAGGGTAAACAGCTTCACGACAAACGTGCGACCGAAAAAGATCGCGATTGGCAGCGTGATAAAGCTCGTATATTTCATAAGTAATAAAAAAACCTTTAAAGTTAACTTTAAAGGTTTTTTTATGTCATTTTGAATTTAGCAGAATTTTAAATTGCCATAACAGTTGGGTGCAAAAGATTGATTTTTAAGTTGTAAATCCTTCAATGGGAAATTTACAATCGTATTCGGTAATTTAACCTCACCAACTGCTAAATCTTCGCCAAACAAACAATTTAATAGATTACATCTCACTGGGTTTGCAGTTAAATAAGCACTAATTGGATCTACCACTTGTTTTAACACATCATTAGTGATCTCAATTTGTTTACTTGGCGTCACATTACCAATATCAATTTCATCGTCAAAAGCCATCCACCACCCTCGCTCTGCTGCAGCATCTGCGCCTGGCCAAAATATTTGCTGGCCTTGCAAGGAAAGTGAGAAAGGATTGTTTAGTTCAATTTTATGAATAAATCCTAAGTTTTGATCAACCGTGAGCGCCGCTCTTAATCCAGTAATGCTACCCGTTACATTCTTTTGTAAATTTAGTAACCCTAGTGCAGCATTAATAGAAGCCTTCAAATCTCCAGAGAAATTAAGTTGATCAATATTTGCCACCCCGTTCAGCATGACATTGTTCATTCGTGAACCAGATATAACTTGACCATTAATTACAATGGGTGCCGTGGTCTGTTGTAATTGCAAATTATAATCAGACGAGTTAAATCCTAAAGGAATACAAAGTCCGATACATGCATTAACAGTTCCATCAATGGTCTTGCCTGTATCTTGATAAGACATATTACGGGCGGCTGTATAGGCTAATCCAGTGGTATCTTTAATTTTCAAGTAACCACTTAAACTATTAATTCCGTTTGGCGTTTCTGAATTTTCAAGCCCCATAGTCAGGAGTCCCATCACCTTTTCAGCACTCAAACGAAAGCCTTTAATTTCTCTCAAGGCTGCACTGTCTGGATTTTTAATTGCAAATTCAATAAAAGGATTACTAAAAACAGCAGAAGAAGAGGCTCGCCCATCGCTGGTATCATTTAAGCCACTTAAACTTAAGTTATCAATGTCAATATCACAGCCACCTAAACCGTTTACCCCTCCACATCCTAATTGCAACTTCTTAACGTTGGCATTTAATTCAAGATTTGCTTCCAAGCCTAATTTATAAAAACCAATATTTTGCTGACTCATTGAAGCATCGGCTTGTTTTGGGTCGGTATAGGTAAATGAAAATAAAGCCTGCGCTTCGACTTTTGAGAGTTCTGTGTCACTGAGTGGAACAAGATTCGCTGATTCTAAATTAGCATAGCTCAAAGTACTCCAAGTTATACAAAGAGCTGTTAAAAAGTTTTTCATGATTATTCCGTTTTTTTATTTATTAGGATTTAGACATCATTGTCCAAATAAACCATTTGGTAAAAAATAATCAAAAAAGAACAAAAAAAATACAACTTTTTTGTAAGTAAAATAAAGAATTAAATTTATTTATTTTTAATCAAAAACTTAATTTAACTTATTCTGTAAAGCAATCCAGCAATATATTCACCAAACCATTTAGCCGTATCTAAATCGCCTTGTGGAGGAGTAATTTCAACAGGTGCATTATCTGACTGCGTCATTAAACCCAAACAACTCGATAATCGATTTAAATCTTTTTCACTATGACCTGTAGTCATCAAAGGTAACCCGGACCAAAGCATGCCATGTTGCATCGCAAAAATATTTAATTGTTGTAAAACCGCTAGTTTATCGCCACTCAATCCACCTGAATTTGCAAAGCCAGCTGCAAGCTTGCCTTGCCATAAACGATTTTTCCAACGTTTAGAAGTACTGTCCATAAACTTTTTAAAGTCGGCCGTCATACTTCCCATATAGGTAGGTGAACCAAAAATAATACCATGCGATGCATCAAGTGCATCCCAATCAATATGTTCAATATTCATTAAATGTACTTTTACACCCATCACCTCTGCCCCAGCAGCAATAGCGGAAGCTACCTTCGCGGTATGACCATATGGACTGTGGTAGACAATAGAGAGATGTTTTTCAGGCAAAGACATAAGTTTAAAATTTTGAGCGATTTTTTCTATTTTATCATTTTATTAACGCTTGCTAAACCTTCATCTATAAATATGAAATATAAGGCTTTCACTACCGCATACTATAGAAATATTTTCGAGTTAAATAAAAAACTCTCTTATTTTTTAATGAATATAAAATAAGAGAGTCATTTAAGGCGGTGATCAAAACTTACATAAAAACAAACGTAGCCATACGCCCTGTCTTCGCATCACGACGATAAGAAAAATACTCTTCATCCTGTTGATAAGAGCATTGATCTCCGCCCAAGACTTGTTGCACACCTAGACTTTGCAAAATAAAGCGTGCAATAGCATATAAGTCTGCATGAAATTTATTTGGAGCCACGCCTTCAACAAAAGCTGTTTCCAACTCTGGATATTTATCACAAAAGGCAGCTTTTACTTCAGCCCCAATTTCAAAACAAGGTTGACTAATTGCAGCCCCTAACCATGCCCAAGTTGGAGGATTTTGCATAGCCGTAACTGTATTTTCAATAATGCCACCTGCTAAACCACGCCAACCGGCATGCAAATTAGCGACTTCGGTTCCTTCGGCATTTCCCAACACGACAGGTAAACAATCAGCCGTCATCATCATTAAAGCATGACCTTTTGTTTGGGTGACCAAACCATCGCCGATTAAAGCTTTAAAAGGAATTTGTTCATTTACAGTATGGCAAATCGTACTATGCGTTTGGGTCATCCATGTCATTTTTTTAACACCGAATTTCGCAAACTCATCTAACAATATCATTCGATGCTGTTGAACACGTTGTGCCTCATCTTTGACATGTAAAGCCAGATTAAAGCCAGATAACTCAACCTGACCTGTTGGCAATGCCAAAGGATGCTGAACACGTGTCTGCCCTACAAATACGCCTTGAGGTAAACCTTGAACAAATTCCATATGCACGTCCTTAATATGCAGCGTTTTCTGAACGTAACACATTCACTAAATGTGTGAAATCTTCAGGCCACGGCGCTTCAAATAGCATTTCTTCACCAGTACGAGGGTGTTTTAAGCCCAATTTAGCTGCGTGCAATGCCTGACGTTTAAAACCACGTAAAGTTTCAATGAGCAGCTCAGATGCACCAGCTGGCACACGCACACGGTTCATATAAACTTGATCACCAATTAAGCCATAACCAATGTAACTAAAATGCACACGGATCTGATGTGTTCGTCCTGTTTCAAGGCGAGCTTGTACACGGGTAAAATCTTTAAAACGTTCTTTTACATTGTAGTGAGTTACTGCATCTCGCCCACCCGGTAAAATTGCCATTTTTACACGATCAACTGGGTGGCGTTTGATTGGTTCATCAATCGTGCCGCCAGCAATAATATTTCCATAAACAACCAAATCATATACACGGTAAACCGTTTTATTTGCCAACTGTTTACTTAAAGAAAATTGGGCCTCTAGAGTTTTAGCAACCACCAGTAAACCGCTGGTATCTTTATCAATACGGTGTACTAAACCAGCGCGCGAAAGTTCTGCCAATTTTGGGAAATGGTAAAGCAAAGCATTCACTAAAGTTCCAGAACTATTGCCTGCTCCTGGATGTACTACCATGCCTACCGGCTTATTAATAACTAAAATATCATCGTCTTCATAGACAATATTAAGTGGAATATTTTCAGGTTGACTCGTCGTCTGGGCTTCGAGCTCTACTTCGAGCGTAAGCAGCTCAGTTCCTTCACAACGGTGTTTAGGCTTGACAATGTTACCATTCACCAACAGATGGCCATCTTTCAACCATTGCTTGAGCTTTTCACGTGAAAACTCGCTCCATACCAAGGCTGCTACCTGATCGATACGTTGTCCCAGATAGGTTTCATCTAGCTGAACTTGCAACGATAAACGTGTTGCAGTTGTATCAGAAGTATGGTTATCTGCATCCTCAGAATCTTCAAGTAAATTGAAGTCGGTTTCAGAGAAGTTTGTGTTTGAAGATTGTGCTGAAGTCATTTGATCATTGAGATAAAAGTGGTTTAATAGCGCAATTGTAGCTCATTGCCCAACATAACAGAGGAGTTTTTATGTCGCTACCACGTTATAAAATTACGATGCTTGCCTTATCTTTAGGCGTAGCGTCTGCATTTGTGGGCTGTAGCAGCAATCCAAGTAAAAAAGAAGTGGTCGATACTGGCCCTCAATCTAGTGAACAAGCTTACTTCGAAAAGGCCCAAAAGTCGCTTGACCGTGGTCAATATCTTGATGCGACCAAGTCTTTAGAGGCAATCGATACTTATTATCCGACTGGACAATACGCTCAACAAGCACAACTTGAACTTCTATATTCGAAATTTAAACAAAAAGATTATGAAGGCACCATTGCCTTAGCAGAACGTTTTATTCGTTTAAATCCTCAACATCCAAATGTGGATTATGCTTATTATGTTCGTGCTGTTGCCAATATGGAACAAAACTACGATAGTTTGATGCGCTATACCTCTTTGCAACAGTCACATCGTGATGTGAGTTATTTAAAAGTTGCGTATCAAAACTTTGTTGATTTAATTCGTCGTTTCCCAAGTAGCCAATATTCTGTCGATGCTGCTCAGCGTATGAAATTCATTGGGCAAGAACTTGCTGAAAATGAAATGACTGCTGCCCGCTTCAACGTTAAACGTAAAGCTTGGATCGCCGCTGCAGAACGTTCGCAATGGGTGATTGAACACTATCCACAAACACCTCAAATTCCAGAAGCTTTAGCCACTTTGGCATATAGCTATGACAAGTTAGGTGATAAAGCTACTTCACAACAATATATTGAAGTTTTAAAGCTTAATTATCCAAGCCTTGTGAAAAAAGACGGCACAGTTAACATGCGTGCTGCTCGTAAAGAAGGTAACTGGATCAACCGTGCAACTTTAGGTATTTTCGGTCGCGAATCGACTGCTGCAACGCCAGAGAGCACAACTGAAGCAGAAGCTCCAAAACGAGGTTTCCTCAACCGTGTTAGTTTTGGTTTAATTGGTAATTCAGATAAAGAAGAAACTGAAGCACCACAACAAACACCTGTTGAAACTCCTAAGTCTGAACGTAGTTGGACAAACCGTTTAAGCTTCGGTTTATTAGACAAACCTGAACCACAAGCAGCAGAAAATACAACTGTTGCTCCAGCTGCAACCTCTCCTAAGGCTTCAACTGATGTACAATCAGATGAGGCAACACAAGGTGCGGATAACGCTGCTCAATAAGTTTAAGCTTTAAAAAACATCAACAAACAGGCAAGTGATATCACTTGCCTGTTTGTTTTTATAAAATATTAAAATATTTATTGGGCATATCTCGATTCATCATGTCAGAATATTCTGACTCACTGTCTCATCAAGTTTTAATACGGTTATCTGAATTATGGCAATTCCACAACATACGATTGATCAAATTCTAGATCGCACAGATATTGTCGATCTGATTGGTCAGCGTGTGAAATTGAAAAAAACCGGACGTACATATTCCGGCTGTTGCCCTTTTCATCAAGAAAAAACGCCATCGTTTCATGTATATCGCGACAAGCAGTATTATCACTGCTTTGGTTGTCAGGCTAACGGAAATGCAATCCGTTTTCTCATGGATATTGATAACCGAAACTTTATTGAGGTAATGAAAGAGTTATCGAGCAGTACCGGAATTGAATTACCTAAAGATAATACTGAAAATAAAAAACTATCTTATACCCGTCAGGTTACAAAGCCACCCGTTACTAAAACAAATGCGGCAGAGCCTGTAACTCCACAACAACCAAGTGATGAGAGCTACAACACGCTTGAACCAGTATTTTTTGATGACCCTTTTGCTCAGTTCGAACAGCCGTTTAGCTTTGATGAGCCAGTTCAAGAAGGTAATTTATATGACTTACTGGAAAATGTTGCGCAGTTCTATGAACAACAATTACCTCATAGTCAAAAAGCCAAAAATTACTTTAAACAGCGTGGACTAACCAATCAGACGATTCAGTTTTGGCGCTTAGGCTATGCTCCAGAAGACTGGCAACATCTAGAAAAAGCCTTTCCTTATGACATTGACGGCTTAAAACAACTTGGACTTATCCGCTCAAGCGATAATGGTCGTGATTTTGATTTATTACGTGATCGTGTCATTTTCCCAATTCGCGACCCTAAAGGCCGAGTAGTTGGTTTTGGTGGGCGCGCCTTAAATGACGAAATTAAACCTAAGTACATTAACTCGCCCGACTCAGAAGTCTTTCATAAAAATCAGCTACTTTATGGACTTTATGAAGGTAGAAAGCTTAAATCTAGCGATTGGTTAATGGTTGAAGGCTATATGGATGTCATTGCGCTTCAGCAATATGGCATTACTGGAGCTGTAGCAACGTTAGGGACTGCAAGTAATACTGAACACCTTAATATTTTATTTAAACAAAATAGTCGTATTACGATTGCTTTTGACGGTGATGCAGCAGGTCAAAAAGCAGCGCGCAGAACTTTAGAAATTGCTTTACCCCTTCTCAATGATGGTCGCGAACTTAAATTTTTTGTTCTACCGAATGATCACGACCCCGACTCTCTCATCCGTCGAGAAGGACTCGAAAATTTCCAAAAACTATTACAACAAGCTCCTCTTCTGTCCGACTTCGTGTTTGCTCACTTAACAGGTCAACACGATATCAGTACGCCTGAAGGGAAAAGTTTAGTCATGGGAGAACTCAGAGAACTAACTGAACTCTTACCTAAACAAGGTTCTTTCCGCTACTTGCTTACTCAATCTTTCCGTGAAAAACTCGGACTTGGTAAACGTTTTACTCCACAAATCAGCCACGATGCTTCGCTCTCGTTTAACATCCATACAAAAGATGAAGACTTTGCGATTGCAATTTTAATGCATCATCCTTTTCTTTATATTCATTTCGAAGGATTACGGGCTTATATTCAGCAAGATGAATTATTGGCTAAAGTACTGGCAATCTTAAACCGTATTTTTGATGATTTACCGGATGATCAAGAGTTAGCAACTTATTATGTGCTTGGTGCTTGTAGTAGTTACTGTCATGAAATCGCCGATATTATGCAAAGAACAAATATTCAAGCATTAACACAGGCTCCTGAAGTAGCTGACAAGTTAGCTAAAGAATATTCATTAAGTCTGCAAGAAAGATATTTGCGTCAGAAGCTGAAATCACCGATTTCTTTAATTGAATCGAGAAATCTAAGACAACAATTGAATGAGTTAACAAAACAAATTAGCTTAAAGCTGTTGTCTTAATGTTTTGGCTTACGCTCATGCTCAAACACATCCTGTAAATGCTGCTGTAACCATTCAAAATAATCAGGATTTTCTGCCTTAGCGGCTTCACGTAGCAATATCGATGTAGGATGTATAAGCTTTTGCGTCAAACGGTGTGCAAATTGCTGTAATACCTGTTCAGCATTCTCACCATGATACAAAGCTTCTAGTGCATGTGTAAGCTCTTGTTGACTAATTTCTTCACTGTGCTGACGGTAAGCATGAATTGTGCTACCCGCCTCTTTAACTTTTTGATGCGTAATAAGCTGAGTAGCTAATTGATTAACCATTACCTCTGCTTCAACAGCCGCCTGACGACGTTGGGCAAGGTTCTCATCAATCACACTTTGTAAATCATCAACACCATATAAATAGACCCCATCAAGTGCTTCAACTTTAGGATCTATATCACGTGGTACCGCTAAATCAACCATTAACATTTGTTGGTAGCGACGTTTCTTCAATGCGGCCTTAACATCAGAATAAGCAATAACTTGATATAAACTACCAGTACAGCTCGACACAACATCAGCACGATATAAATTTTCTGCTAATGCTGAAAACTCAATAATTTCAACTTCAACCTGATGTGCAATCTCCTGAGCCAGCTGGTCAGCACGCTCACGGCTACGATTACAAATAATAATCTTCGCGACACCCATTTCAGCCAAATGCTTAGCAACCAAGCTATTCATTTCACCTGCAGCAACAACCATTACGGTAAGCTTTTCAGGCTTACTAAAAACTTGTAAAGCAAGTTGTGCAACAGCATACCCCATCGAAACAGCATGACTACCGACCGCTGTTTCGGAACGTACACGTTTAGCTGCATAGAAAGCGTATTCAAAAACACTATTTAATTCAGGAGAGACCGTTTGAGCTTCTTTAGACAATGCTAAAGCACTTTTAACCTGCCCTAAAATTTGCGGCTCACCAAGCATGAGAGAATCTAGACCACTCGCCACTCGCATTAAATGTGTAATCGCCTGCGTATTCTCGTAACGATAAACATGATGAATTAACTGCTTTACATCAATATTATTGGCATCAGCTAACCATTTTAGAAGGCTTTCGGCGTTTTCTGCCATGGCATAAACTTCTGTACGGTTACAGGTCGAGACGACCACCAAATCCTTTAAGTTTTGGTGATGGCGTTGTTCGGCAAGCAAGCGACTTAATCGCTCTGCATTGAAAGCAATTTGTTCGCGGAGTTCTACAGAAGCTGTTTGATGGTTGACACCCAATGCAAAGAAAGACATATCAGATCATCATTTCGCTAAATTTATGCTATTGTGCAACATCGGTGTCATAAAAAGCATTACTTTGGATCAATAAAAATTGCGTCAAATGAATAGCCGTATTAATTTTAACGGTGCTTCGATAAGACAGTATTCTACCACATTCTTGTTGTTAGGTAGCATGTCCTCGTATGTCTATGCACGTCCTGTGCAAGAGACCTATGCCGTGCATTCATTTGATCAGGCCCTAGAGCAAACAATGGTCGCTGAATTTGCTCTAGCTTATGACGATATTCCAAACGCTTTGCATAATTACACAGTACTCGCAATTAAAAGCAACTCTACGTCAATTAAGCAGAGAGCTTTAGACGTTGCACTTGAATATAATGATTTACAAGCTGCTTTAAATATTGCTACTCATTGGGTAGCTCAAGAGCCTAAAGATGTACCAGCTTTATTTTATTTGTCACACATTGCTTTAAAAACGCACGAATATCAGCTTGCTGCTGAGACATTAGATAAAATTTTAAAGATAGATCCCACTGCCGATTTAGAACAAATTTTGGCTAGCATTGCTCCAGAAAATGCGCAGGATCGAGAAGTACTATTAACAGCTTTACGTTCTAGCGCAGAAAAAGACAATCCTTCTATTTTAGCACTCATCGCCAATTTAGAAGCTCAAAATGGTCAATTACAAACTGCACTAACCAACATTAACAAAGCATTACGTCGACGTCCTAAAGCAACGAGCTTTATTTTAATGAAAGCAAACTTACTTATTGCTCTCAGCGATCAAGAAGCTGCGCTTAAATGGTATGCAAAGTCGAGTCGTAAGAATAAGAAAAATTTAGATATTCGATTAGCTGAAATCCGCTATCTCATACAAATTAACCAACCTCAGCTTGCGTTAGAAAAACTTGAAAAAATTATAGAAACTAACCCTAAAGCTGAAGAAGCCTTATTTATTGCTGGCTTAACGAGTATTGATTTAAAACAATATGACAAAGCAGAACAATATCTTGTTGACCTAAGAAACTCGGCTAAATACCAAAATGAAGCATATTACTACTTAGCCATTAATGCAGAGCGTAAACAGCATTATGAAACTGCAAAAGCTTACTATCGTTTAGTTGATGGCAGTTTATATGTTGTATCTAGACGAAACTTGATCGCAATATATGATAAACAAGAAAATTTACACGATGCTTTACGGTTCCTTACTCAAGAACGTGTAAATTATCCTCAACATGCAAGTTTCTTATATCAAGCCCAAGCCGAAATATTAAAGAAAATGGGTAATAAAAAAGCTGCACTAAATCTATTAGATGAAGCAATTAAAAACTTACCCGACGATCCGGAACTGATTTATGCGGAAGTTTTATTACTTGATCCATATACGGATCGTGACAAGCTGGACAAAACATTAAAACAGTTATTACAACTTGAGCCTAACAGCCCAACGTATCTAAATGCATATGCTTATACACTAGCCCTGCAAAATCGTCGTTTAAAAGAAGCACGTCAGTATGCAGAGCAAGCATTAGAATATGCGCCTGAACAAGCTTCAATCCTTGATACGCTAGGTTATATTGCATTTTTACAGAACGATTATGAAGCTGCGGCGGAAGCCTTAGGCAAAGCCTATGAACTTAGCCATAATATAAATATTGGCGTTCGTTATGCTAAAGCTTTGTATATGCAGGGGTCACTCACGCAATTTAGCGCAGTGTTACAACAACTGAAACAAAAACATGCCAATGATCCACAATTACAACAGCTTGATGCGTTAATTTTACCTACATCTGCAAAAAAGAGTTAAATATATGAGCAAATTTGCCCAACTGTGCACAGCGATTTGTGGATCAAGTGTATTATTTCTAACCGGTTGTCAGCATTTTACTCAACCAAAACCTGCGGTTACCCAACAAGTTCAAGACGAAAAACACTTTAATTTGCAAGGTAAGATAGGAGTTCGTACACCACAGCAAACCGGTAGTGCTTTTTTTACCTGGCTTCAACAGCAAGATAATTTTGATATCGAATTAAGCGGTATTTTAGGCGTTGGAAAAACCCAAATTCAGGGTAAACCGGGCGAAGTAACTTTAAACAGCTCTAAAACAGGACTTATTAGCGCAGCCTCTCCAGAAGAACTTTTAGAACGTGCAACGGGTTGGCAAGCACCAATTACGCACTTAACGAGCTGGATTTTAGCCAAACCAGCAACGCTAAATGCTCAAATTACGAAAGACGCTGCAAATCGAGTGAGCCAACTGGTTGAAGATGGCTGGACGGTTAATTTCAGTTACGATGGTGAACAAACTTTGCCGAACAAACTGGTTTTAAAGCAAGCTCTTGCTGAAGATAAAGAAAACCGTATTACAATGGTCATCCAAAACCGCTAAGTCTAATTATATAAATCTATGATTCGAGTTCCTTCCCCTGCTAAGCTCAACCTGTTTTTACATATTACAGGCCGACGTGAAAATGGTTACCATGAGCTACAAACCATTTTCCAACTGATTGATTTATATGATTGGATGACATTTACACCGACTTTGGGCGAAGAAATCAAAATCGATGGGTTAAGTGAAGTTCGAGCTGAAGAAAACTTGATTTATCGGGCAGCTCAAATACTAAAACCACATGCGAAAAAATTTTGTGGCTTGCACATCAAAATTGAAAAAAATATTCCAATGGGCGCGGGTCTAGGCGGCGGTTCATCTAATGCCGCCACAACGCTTATTGTGTTAAATCAATTATGGGAATGTGGCCTAGAGCAAGAACAACTTGCGGACTACGGTGTTAAGCTCGGTGCTGATGTTCCAATTTTTATTTACGGTAAAAATGCATGGGCTGAAGGCATCGGTGAACATTTATCATTCATAGACTTAGATCAAAAACAGTTCATTATTTTAAAACCTGATTGTTTTATCAGCACTCAATTGCTTTTTTCACAAAAAACATTGACAAGAGACTCTAAGACCACTAAATTTTGCGCCTATCAGTTAGAACCTTCTAATTTTGGAAATAACTTTGAGCCACTGGCTCGGCAGTTATACCCTGAAGTAGAAGAAGCAATGCAATATTTAGATCAGTTTGGTCAAGCAAAGCTTACAGGTACAGGTGCTTGTGTTTTTATTGAAGTAACGAATGAAATGAATATTGATGAAATTCTTAAGCATTCACCATGTAAATCTTACTTGGTAAATAGTTTAAAAGAATCTCCTCTTAATCATTTTAAGGTTACACGTTAGGGGCGTCGCCAAGTGGTAAGGCACCGGGTTTTGATCTCGGCATCCGTTGGTTCGAATCCAGCCGCCCCTGCCAACCTCACCTGTAATGATGATTATATTAGGGGCGTCGCCAAGTGGTAAGGCACCGGGTTTTGATCTCGGCATCCGTTGGTTCGAATCCAGCCGCCCCTGCCATCATATATATCATCGAATTTAGGGGCGTCGCCAAGTGGTAAGGCACCGGGTTTTGATCTCGGCATCCGTTGGTTCGAATCCAGCCGCCCCTGCCATTCTCTTATTTTAAAGACAGACTTAATTGCTATGCTTTTTGTTGATTAATCTTGACATTGCATTGCAAAAATATTAAAGTTCTGCCGCATTAGGGGCGTCGCCAAGTGGTAAGGCACCGGGTTTTGATCTCGGCATCCGTTGGTTCGAATCCAGCCGCCCCTGCCATCTATTTCATTACATACCAACCGCCAAGGGTGCTTCATGCCCAATCTTGTCGTTTTTAGTGGAAATGCTCATCCACAGTTCGCTCAAAAAGTCGTAAGTCACTTACATATCCCTCTAGGTGCTGCATCAGTCGGTCACTTTTCTGATGGAGAAATTTCAGTAGAAATTACTGAAAATGTTCGTGGTAAAGACGTATTTATCGTTCAGCCTACTTGTGCCCCTACCAATGATAACCTTATGGAAATCTTGGTTATGGCAGATGCTTTGCGTCGTGCAAGTGCTGGTCGTATTACCGCTGTTATCCCTTATTTTGGTTATGCTCGCCAAGACCGTCGTCCACGTTCTGCACGTGTGCCGATTACAGCTAAAGTTGTTGCAGACATGCTTACCACTGTTGGTATTGACCGTGTCGTGATGATCGACTTACATGCTGACCAAATTCAAGGTTTCTTCGATATTCCAGTCGACAACATCTACGGTACTCCTGCTTTGCTTGCTGACTTACGTCAACAACAACATGACAACCTTATGGTGGTTTCTCCTGACGTTGGTGGTGTAGTACGTGCTCGTGCTGTTGCCAAACAGATGGGTGACATCGATTTAGCAATTATTGATAAACGTCGTCAAAAAGCCAACGAGTCGCAAGTTATGCACTTAATTGGTGACGTAAAAGATCGTGATTGCGTTATCGTAGACGATATGGTTGATACTGCTGGTACATTGTGTAAAGCAGCTGATGCGCTTAAGCAATTTGGTGCACGTCGTGTAGTTGCATACGCAACTCACCCTGTACTATCAGGTAAGGCTATTGAAAACTTACGTAATTCAGTTATTGATGAACTGGTTGTGACTGATACCATTCCTCTTTCTGAAGAAGCATTGACCTTAGGCAAGATCCGCCAGGTTTCTGTTGCTAGCATGGTTGCTGAAACGATTCGTCGTATTAATAACGAAGAGTCTATCAGTGCAATGTTCGATAGTTTATAATATTGCAGCTTTTTATAAACCCTAGCCTTGGCTGGGGTTTTCTATCACTAAACTGGTCGCAAGTTTAGTCTTTTAAACTTTAATGAGGATTTACTCATGGCAAACTTCGTATTAAACGCTCAAGCGCGTGCTGAAGACAAACAAGGGAAAGGTGCGAGCCGCCGCCTTCGTCGCGAAGCTTTAATTCCAGCTATCATTTATGGTGGCAACGCTGAGCCTGTAACTGTTACTTTAGAACTTCGTGAGCTTGTAAAAGCTTTAGAAAGCAATGCTTTCTTTGAAGAAGTTGTAGAAATCAAAGTGGGCGACAAAGTTGAAAACGTTAAAATCCAAGCGTTACAACGTCACCCATCTAAAAACACTCCTATGCACGCTGACTTCAAACGCGCATAAGTGTTTAAAGGCGTAGATTAGTGTCAAATATTTCGCTAATTGTTGGTTTGGGCAATCCTGGTTCAGAATATGCCCAAACCCGCCATAATGCAGGTTTTTGGTTCATTGAACAGCTTGCTGATAAATATGGCATTACATTAAAAAATGATCCGAAATTTCACGGAATCAGTGGACGTGGTAATATAGAAGGACACGATGTCCGTCTACTTCTACCCACTACATTTATGAACCGTTCTGGACAAAGTGTAGTTCCATTTGCAAAATTTTATCAAATTGCTCCCGAAGCAATTTTGATTGCTCATGATGAACTTGATATGAACCCAGGTGTAATTCGTCTTAAAACAGGCGGTGGACACGGTGGTCATAACGGTTTACGTGACATTGTCCCTCATATTGGTCCAAATTTTCACCGTTTACGTATTGGTATCGGACATCCTGGCTCGAAAGAGAAAGTTTCAGGTCACGTACTTGGAAAAGCACCAAGTAGTGAACAAAGTCTGATGGATGCAGCAATTGATCATGCCCTTTCTAAAGTGAAGCTACTTGTTCAAGGACAAGTTCCACAGGCCATGAATCAAATTAATGCATATAAACCCACTTAAATTGTTGAACAATCATGCTTGCTATCTTGCTTTTTTAGGAGCAAAATGCGCATCAGCCACTTTGCCAACCGCAAAAGCTAAAGATTTCACCATAAGATCTACATCTTAGGTCTACTCAGGAGACGCTAGCCATGCTATCTCGTTTATTAAAATGCAAAATTCACCGTGCAGTTGTAACCCATGCTGAACTTCACTATGAAGGTTCTTGTGCAATTGATGGCGTATTGATGGACTTAGCTGGTATTCGTGAATATGAAGAAATTCATGTTTGGAATGTAACCAATGGCAAACGCTTCACAACTTATGCGATTCGTGGTGAAGATAACTCTGGAATTATTTCAGTAAACGGCGGTGCTGCACATCAAGCAGACGTTGGCGATTTAGTAATTATTGCTACATTTGGTGATTTTACTGAAGCTGAAGCAAATATTCATAAACCACGTTTGGTATATGCTAATCCAAATAATACAGTCAACCACACAGCGAATTGCATTCCTGTTCAAGTTGCCTAATTTATTTTAAGAATAAAAAGCCCGCATTGACGGGCTTTTATTATTTTATAAATCCTAAATCGTTCCTTCCCACCAGTTCTTTTGTTTTTCACAATTTAATGGTTGAAGCTGCTCTCCTCGTAATTCGAACAATATCGCCTCTCCTTCAGGATTTACCTTAAATTCAGCATATTTGGCTTTTTCATAACATTGAGCCAAGCCTTCTGCAAACAAGAAACTGCGAGAGGCAGGATATAAAGCCTGCAAACGATTTTCAGGATTTTTTAAAATTAACCTCTGCCCAGCAAATGAATTATTGATATCTAAAATGGTACGAACTACGCGATTTTGTGAATCCAAAATAACTTTTGCGGGAACGGAAGAGCGATTAAAAATCACCTGTTCCAGAGCTTCACCTTCACTTCCTGCAAGAGCTTTAAGAAATTGTAAATGTAATTCATAAGCCAGTGCCATATAGTCACCTTGTAAAATTGAACGAGGATCAACTGGTTTAAGCTCAATAAAAATACTTTTACTATGGTGCAGATGCCATTCGTTTTTCGCCACTAAACCTGCAAAAAATAATAGCGTAATAAAGGCAAGAATAAGAGAAAAATACTTTTTCATTCTTTCTCTCCTTTAACAAGATCATTTTTATTTTCACGTTGAAGTAACCAAGACAGAGCCAACAAAACAATACCCGAAATAAAAATAGATGCACTCTTAGCTAGAAAAGTTATTTGTAGGTTGTAATAGAGCTGCCAGAACACAAAAACGAATACTGTTAAGCTCACTCCATACACAATATAATCTTTCTTTTTTAATGCCCACGTTAAAATAATAAGCAGGATGAAAATTTCAAAATATCCCAACACAATAAGTAACACACCAAATATTAAAAAGGCGCAAAAAGTGAGTGTATTAAGTTGTCGATATAAATGAAGAACACTAAAGCAAAGTAACCAGACAACAGGTAGCAAATATAAAACCCATAACTGCTGATCTATCGAATTTTCTGGTACCAACCCCATAAAAGTATTGAAAAAAGAAGCTACAAGAATTACGACCAGCACGCATAAAAAAATACTACGCTCATATAGGGCTATTGATTCTCTCTTAGGTAAGAGCATCAAACTAAAAACCAAGTAACTGAGCAAAGTTAAATTTAAATAAGTCTGAGTAGAATGTATTGACCACAATGAATGGTCCAGTTGTAGTAAATAGATAAAAGCTATGCCATACGTAGCAAGCATTTGAATTAAAATGAAGAACCAATGGGGTTTAAGAAAATAACTAATACATAGAATAAAAATCTGTGCAATTAAAACCCATAGAATTTGATCTGTTTCTGAACCAAGATGAAACAAGAAAGCGGTCTGCCCACTGATAAACAAACAATAGGCAAATTGCCAAAAGAAATAGCTTTGTGATTTCTTTAAAAGAATGAACGCCAATCCAACAAAAACAACTCCAATAACTAAAGAAATAGCCTCCCAAAACACCAGCGTAAAAGCTGCAAGTGCCAAACCAGCAAGCCAAGCACCAATTGCCAATGGAATGACATAAAAGCGGCTTTGACGAAAAATTTTTATTAAAAGATAGCTAATCAGCGCAAACCAAATAAAAATAATGCCTGCAATCAATAAAAATATGAACTCATTAGAGTCTTTAAATAAGTTATTAATCCCATCTACAAGCCATATAGTTGCAGTCACACCCAAAACAGCTGCCATCAAACTAGCACATAGCTGATCATCTTTTTTGAAGAAATAATAAAAAGCGATTATTCCCGAAAAGAAAGCAGAAATTAGATAAGGAATATTCTCATTCGATAAATATTGAATCATTCCAATAATCGAAATAACGGCGAACCAAGCGATAAAGACAAATCGTAAAGCACGATATTTCTTTATACACACCCAAAATTCAATAAGGCTTAATAAATTCAGAGCAAATAGATATACATAAGGAAATTTTTCTGACCAGAAAGTCTGTTTAAAAAATAAAAAAAGTGTAAGTTGGCTGGTAATACAAATTAAACCAAAGATTCCAATATTTGGTCGATATAACCACGGCAGTAAAAGCAATGTCCAAATTAAAAAAAGCAAATAACTGTCTGCACCTGTTTGATAAACCTGTCCAATTACAGCCAAGCTTAAACCTATCATCAAACCACTAACGCTATGTAAGGTCTGCCTAACCCCATCACTTAATGTATCTTTTATGCTGAACCAAGCTGTAACAACTAATATAACGGGCGGGATCGCGAGTTGAATACTGTTTGGAAGCATAAACCAGTTGGCAGCAATTAAATAAAGGATACTTACTGCCATAAATACATAACTGAAAATATGGAGATGCTGAATAAATGAGCTATTGGTTAGAGGATAATAGTCTCTTATCTGCATGAAACACCTATTTTATTTATAATTTTCTATAAAAAACATAGCATTCCATTTTCATATCAACAAGTAAGCTCTTGTTAAAAAGCCTATTTCGATTTATGAAAATGCTTATTCATAAAGAAACTTAGCATTCTATAAAAGCATCTAGCCAATTCTATCAAGCGCGCTATAATAAAACCCATCGCTTCAGGGCGGGGTGCAATTCCCCACCGGTGGTAAAGTTAATTTTTATAAATAGATTAACAAGCCCACGAGCTTAAATTGTGTAATTTGAGCAGATTTGGTGAAACTCCAAAGCCGACGGTATAGTCCGGATGAAAGAAGACGACGAACTGGGATAAATCCGTTTTATTTCAGTGCCAGCCTGTTTTTACATCAGTCCTGAAATGTTCAACCGTATTTTTTACGAGAGCGTTTCATTATGTCTAGCTTAATTCAACCAGAACTTTTTTTCTCAGCCCTCTCTCCTGCTGAGCAACGCATTCAACAAGCATTAGAAGATATCCGTCAAGGCAAGCCTGTCTTGGTTATGGACGACTTTGATCGCGAAAATGAAGCAGATTTAATTGTTGCAGCCGAAACTTTAACGGTAGAAACAATGGCACGTATGATTCGTGATGGCTCAGGTATCGTATGTTTATGCCTTACAGAAGAGCTAGCAGATCACCTAGAACTTCCTCCGATGGTTTCTCAAAACTCAAGCCAGTTTCATACCGCTTTTACAGTGACCATTGAGGCAGCTCAAGGCGTTACCACTGGTGTTTCTGCTAAAGACCGTGTAACAACTATTCAAACTGCTATTAAAGATGGTGCCGTTGCAAGTGACTTAAATCGTCCGGGTCACGTTTTTCCATTACGTGCTCGTAATGGTGGCGTCCTTACTCGTCGGGGACATACTGAGGGAACAATTGACCTAGCAAGACTAGCCGGGCTTAAACCCGCTGGCGTATTGTGTGAATTAACCAATCCAAATGGCACGATGGCTTCAGGCATTCAGGTTTTAGCATATGCTCAAACTCATCACTTAACGGTGATTACGATTGAAGAACTTGTTCAATACCGCCAACAACACGGTATTTAAATAAAAAAGGTTTGGCTTTAGATCAAAGCCAAACCTTCAAATTAAAATTTAATAATATTTAAGAAACTTTCTTTTGTGCTGCCAGTTCTTCAACGTAGTCCAAAAGCTCAGAAAATTGCGTAATCATTGCTTTTGGCTGTGCTTGAGCAAGTTCCTCTGCTGTTCCGTAACCATAAGTCACCGCTACCGCCTCAATACCATTATGACGAGCACCTAAAACGTCATATTGGCGATCACCGACCATTAAACACTCTTCAGGATTTAGTTGCTCATGTTCCAAAATATAATGGATAAGGTCAGCTTTATTAGTGCGCTCACCCGTTAACTCACTCCCATAGATATGTACAAAATATTGGCTTAATTCAAAATGTTCCAAGATGCGTTTTGCATAAATCGTTGGTTTAGCAGTTGCAACAAATAAATGATATCCTTCTTTTTTTAAAGCGCTAAGCGTTTTTGCAACAGATGGATATACTTCATTTTCGAACAAACCAACCACCGAAAAACGCTCGCGATAAGCAAGTAAAGCTTGTTCAGCTAAAGCATCATCTTGAGTAGCTAATAATTTTGCGAGTGATGGCTTTAATGGTGGGCCAATTGTCCAGTCAATATTTAAATCGGCAGCCAATGGATAGCCTAATTTCTCCATTGCATAGCGAATTGAAGTATGGATTCCAACTTTTGGGTCTGTTAAGGTTCCGTCTAAATCAATCAAAATATGTTTTATAGCCATTCAATCACTAACCCAGTAAAGTATTTAATTCAATTGGTCGAGAGTTTAATCAAACTCTCTTATACTAACGTAAATTTAAATTGAAAAGGAAATAACCGTGCGTCCAACCGTACTTTGTTTCTCGGGTTTAGACCCTTCAGGTGGTGCAGGTTTACAAGCCGATATCGAAGCAATTGGACAAAGTGGAGCCCATGCAGCAATTGCATGTACTGCCCTCACCATTCAGAATTCACAACAAGTATTTGGCTTTGAAGCAACCTCAAAAGAACTCTTATTAGCACAAGCAAATGCAGTTGTAGGTGACTTACCCATTAAATGTGTTAAGTCAGGCATGCTTGGCACGACAGATAATATTGCTGCACTAGCTGAATTTTTACGTGCTCACCCTGACTATCAATATGTACTTGATCCTGTTTTAGTCGCAAACAGTGGCGGCTCTTTAGGTGATCAGGCAACTCTCGTTAAAGCTTTTGTTGAGCTTATTCCTCTAGCCACAATTATTACTCCAAATACCGTTGAATTAAGGGCTTTAACAGGTATTACTAATCTAGATCAATCCACTCAGAAGCTCTTTGAAATGGGTGCTAAAGCTGTTCTAGTTAAAGGTGGACACGAAGATACTCCAGATCATATTAAAAATAGTTTGTATATTAATGGTGAGCTTGCAGCGAGTAGTAGCTGTCCTCGCCTTGAAGGTGAATATCATGGCTCAGGTTGTTCTTTAGCGAGCTTTATCGCAGGACGCTTAGCTTTAGGTGATTCTTTAAAAATTGCTGTACAACATGCTGAAACATGGTTATTCGGTGTTTTAAAAAATGCAGAAGCCCCTGTACAAAATGGACAAAAGATTCCAAAGCGTTTTTAAAAACACAAAAAAGGCGCTTTAAGCGCCTTTTTTATTAAGCTCAATTATTGAGGAATACGTAAAACTTGTCCTGGGAAAATCTCATCTGGATCTTTTAGCATTGGTTTATTTGCTTCAAAGATTTTTGGATACTGATTTGCATCACCGTAAAATTCTTTAGCAATTTTTGAAAGATTATCACCAGATTTCACAGTATAAAATTTGCTTTCTGGTTCAGGAGTTGCCACTGTCATCTGATCATCTACTTGCGCAACATGATCAATGTTTCCAACAATAAGAATAATTTTCTCTTTATCTGCTTGGCTTTTTACCTGCCCTTTGATAATTGCGGTATCAGTAGTACCGTTATAGGTTACAGATAAGCCGTCTACCCCTAAGCCTAAACTCTTAATTAAACCTAATAATTTATTTGCAACTTCTTGTGCAGAAGGTTCTGCTGGTGTTGCCGGAGCTGGTTGTGGTTCTGCTGGTGCGGTATTTTTCTTGCCAATACCTTTTACAAAATCAAAAAGACCCATCTTTTAGTCCTCATATTATTGTTTATAGTAAAGTCATTAAACTGACCCTTATTGTTATACTTCAAAAAAGTTATGCCTCTGCTATCAATTGAGGTTGATCTTGTAAAATTATGTATCTCTTAAATTTTTTCTAAAATAAAAAAAGCCACCTTACGGTGGCCTTCTTTTTATTCAGCAATATGCGAATTAACCAAGTTTTTTAGTTACATAGTCAATTGCAGATTGAACTGTAGTGATTTCGTTAGAATCTTCATCAGGGATAGTGATGTCGAAGTCGTTTTCGAAAGACATAACAAGTTCAACTAAATCTAAAGAGTCAGCACCTAAGTCATCCATAAAAGATGCTTCGTTTTTAATCTCTTCAGCTTTAAGACCAAGTTGTTCTGCAACCGCTTGTTTAACGCGTTGTTCGATATCGCTCACAGGAATTCTCCTCATTGCTTGTGGCGTTTAATTTGCCACTAGTTTAATTGAATATAAAAATTTTTAAAAGTTTATACATCGGCGTTAGGCCATGTATAAACCACCATTTACATGTAATACCGTACCGGTAATGTAACCTGCTTTATCACTTGCAAGGAAACTCACCGCATTTGCGATATCTTGTGGCTCACCTAAGCGATTTAAAGCCACTTGATCACTCATTTTTTTGCGAATGTCTTCACTAAGTGCATCTGTCATTTCTGTTGCAATAAAACCTGGCGCCACACTATTTACAGTAATTTGGCGGCTACCCATCTCTTTTGCAAGGCTACGGCTGAATGCTTCAATACCTGCTTTAGCAGCAGAATAGTTCGCTTGGCCTGGGTTTGCAAAGTGAGCCACAACAGAACTGATATTAATAATTCGACCAAAACGTGCCTTCGTCATACCCTTAAGCACACGTTTAGATAAACGATAAACTGCTTTAAGGTGAATGTTGAGAATGTCATCCCAATCATCTTCAGACATACGAAGCAACAAATTGTCTTTCGTAATACCTGCATTGTTCACTAGAACAAGTACAGGACCATAGTTCTGTTCAATATGAGAAACGACTGCTTCAATCTCATCGAGATTACGCACGTCGAGCGCCAAACCTGCACCTTGTTCACCAAAGCTATCACTTAACTTTTGTGCACCAGATTCAGAAGTCGCAGTACCTACAACAAAATAACCGTCTTGAATAAGTTGCTGGGCAATGGCAGCGCCAATACCCCGACTCGCGCCCGTTACTAATGCAACTTTGCGTTCTTGTGTCATGCAATTTTTCCTTCTGCCACTAAAACAGCATTTAGGGCATCTTCCATTTTGCTCTTACTATCAATAGAAAAAGCTTTTTCAATATTTGGTAAACGCTTTGCGAGGTTACTCAATACTGTACCTGGACCACACTCAACAATATATTGAATACCTTGGTCTTGTAGAGACTGCATGGTACGTGTCCATTGTACTGATTGGTACAACTGTGCAGTTAATGCCTGACGCAATTGAGCAACATCGGTAGCTATTCCCGCGTTGACATTTTGTATTACAGGAATGGTAGGTAGCTCAATGGCAGTTTGTTCCAAAGCTTCTGCAAATTTCTCAGCGGCAGGTTTCATTAACGAACAATGAGAAGGAACTGACACTGGTAAAGCAATTGCTTTAGCTGACTGCTCTTTTGCCAAAGCCATGACTTCTTGTACAGAAGCTGTACTTCCTGCAATCACAACTTGACCTTGTGAATTATAGTTTGCAGCTTCTACAGAACCTTCGCCTGACGCACTCACGGTTTGACAAAGTTCAACCACTTTTTCATCAGCCAAACCAAGGATTGCAGCCATAGCCCCTTGACCTTGAGGTACAGCACTTTGCATGAGTTTGCCACGTAAGTTAACCAATTTAACTGCATCAGCCAAGCTCATAGAGCCTGCAGCGACCAATGCACTGTATTCACCTAATGAATGTCCTGCAAGGTATTTAGGTGCCAGACCACCTAAATCAAGCCATACGCGCCATAAAGCGATACTGGCAGTTAATAACACAGGTTGGGTATTTTCTGTTTGGTCAAGACCTTCGCCACTTTGCGCAATATGCCAAAGATCAAATCCAAGAGCATCTGAAGCTTCTGCAAAAGTTTGCCCGACCCCACTAAACTGTTCTGCTAGTTCAGCAAGCATACCGACTTTTTGTGAACCTTGACCAGGAAACACAAACGCAGTTTTTGTGGCTAAAGCTACTTGTTCAAGACGTTTAGCAGACATAAGAAATCCTTTTTTGGGTTTTCACTCATTTCTGGAGCGGAAATTTAACATGTTATTTATATATTTATAATTGCGAAAAACAACAAAAAAAGGGAGCTTTCGCTCCCATTTTTTCTATACTTAAGCATCACGCTTAATGCATATCATGCAATTATTCAGCATCAGCTGCTTTAGCGAATAATTGACGACCACGGTAGAAACCGTCTTTAGTCACGTGGTGACGACGATGAGTTTCACCAGTTGCTTGGTCTACTGTTAATGCATTCTCGGTTAAAGCGTCATGTGAACGGCGCATGTCACGGCGAGAGCGACTTTTACGGTTTTGCTGAACGGCCATGATGGCTCCTTACAAAGATCGAAAAAATGGATCAGAACAAATTCAGTTGTCTTATCTCACAATTATAACACAAATTATGAGTTAAGTTTACCCTTCAAACCTGCCAAAACATCAAACGGATTATCCCGTTTTTCTTCGACAACATTCTGAATGGTAGGTTGATGTTTATGTTCACAAGCATCATGCTTGGGAGATAAAGGCATCAACAATAACAGTTCATCTTCTAGTAATGCGAGTAAGTTAATCGAGGCAGGCGTATCATAATCGCCTTTCGTCGAAGACTCACTTTCACCTAAAACGATGAAATCAGCATCCTCATCCAAGCGCTCTATCAGTGACTCATCATCCACTAATGCAATATGGAAGTCTAAGACAAGAGGCATTTCAACAGGTTCCAAACAACGTTGGCACTCCATTGGAACTTTCGTGTCCATGTGACCGTCCATCCACACAATGCGATGATATGCATCCATTGATAGCTTACAGTCTATGTTGATCAATTGATTATCAATTGATCCAACAGCTTCACGAGCGATACGAGCAAAGCGAGACAAGGGCAGTTGACCTGACCATGTAAAGCCTTGTTCAGCCCATTTAAACGGCTCAATCTGTGCCGGAAAGGTATTTGCTGACATAATTAAGGCGGCAATTCTACAAATTCATCGGTACTCTGTCAAAGATTAAGATACAATTTTGCACTTCTTTAGACAGAACTCGGGGTAAATTAAGCAATGCACCTGTTGCAGCCGCAACCTGAAGTTAACACTTCATTACTCGTTTGCACCCATTCAACTCATCAGAACACTCTTGTACCTGACCTAGTGCAACTCTCACCATGGTCAAGCTCAAAATCGGAGTCTGAGCAAGTTGATTGGCTTATTTTACACTTTAATCACTGGTTTTCCCACCATAATGTGACATTAGTTCGTGGTGATTTTGAACCTGAATATTTCCCAGCGACAAATAAAGAACCAGCCAAGATCCAATTTGCTCACGGTTTCTTTAATAGTGCTTTGCATGAAATTAGTCATTGGTCTATTGCGGGCGAAAAAAGACGTCTATTACCAGATTTAGGTTATTGGTATGCACCTGATGGTCGCACCCAAGAACAGCAAATTTTATTTGAACAAGTAGAAATTAAGCCTCAAGCAATTGAATGGTTATTTGCACAATCTTTTGGTCGAAAATTTAGAGTTTCACTCGATAACCTTACGGGTGATGGCGGAGATGGCAAACTATTTAAAGATAACGTTTATGCTCAAGTGCAACGTTACTTTTCGGGTGAAGCTAAGTTGCCACGTGATGCAGCAGCATTTATTGGTTTTATTTGCCAATGTACACGTTCGGGTACACCTTTACAATTAAATGAATTTAAACGTGAACTCCTTGATTAATTGACAAAAAAGCTACGTTAATTACTTGCCTAGGCCATTTAAAAAGCCTAATAATTATTTTTAACACTGGCGTGATGGAGTCTCTAAAATATGATGCATTTACATGTACATCCTGAAAATCCACAGCAACGCCTCATTGCCCAAGCGGTTGAACGTATCCGAGCAGGAGATGTTGTGGTCTACCCTACCGATGCTGCCTATGCGATTGGGTGTCAAATCGGTAATAAAAATGCCATGGAACGTATTGCACAGATTCGTGGTTTAGGGCCTAAACATCAATACGCCATTATGTGCTGTGACTTATCTGATATTGCAACTTATGCAAAAGTTGATAATGCGACATATCGTTTATTGAAAGCGAATACACCGGCTATTACTACGTTCATTTTACCTGCAACAAGTGAAGTTCCTCGTAGATTGATGCACCCTAAAAAGAAAACAATTGGCTTACGTATTCCGAGTAACCCAATTTGTCAGGCTTTATTAAAAGAACTTGGTGAACCTCTACTTACCAGTACATTAATTTTACCAGGTCAAGAAGATCCTCTAGATGACCCTTACGATATTGAAAATCAGTTAGATAAACGAATTGATGTATTTATTGATGGAGGTTTCGGAACTCTAACAAGTACAAGTATTGTTGATTTATCGGGTGAACATCCTGAAATTATCCGTCGTGGTGTTGGCGACGTAAGTGCTTTTGAATAAGCACTTACATTTTTTACCAATAGTTTAAAAAAAAGTATTATCACTCAAAAAAATACTCTTTATTTATTTTGGATTTTTTTTACACTTTAGTCGTTAAGTAATTTATTAAAAGACACAATTCATTTAGAATGATTTTCACTATCTGCTGTTCTTCTACTTACAGCTGTCTAGGACTTGAATAACAAGTCTCATGCTTTTGAAAATTCGCGTGGCTTATAATCGTAATGAATCAATCACTTCATCAATCCATGGAAGACGCTCCACACATCCGTGTTTTAGATGAGTGGCATGACAAAATTCCAGAAGATCTCTATATACCTCCAGCTGCATTTGAGATTTTGCTCGAGCGGTTTGAAGGTCCATTAGATTTTTTAATTTATCTGATTCAGAAAAACGGTTTCGATTTAATTCAACTCGATATTGCTCCTATAGCGACTCAATATTTGGCCTATATGGATAGCATGAAATCTTTAAATATCGAGTTGACAGCAGATTATATGGTGATGGCTGCTTTATTGGCTGACTTGAAGTCTCGCCTACTTCTACCAAAACCTACAATTATAAGCATTGAAAAAGACCCTAAGCAGGAGCTTATTGATCGTCTTGAAACCTATCTACGCATTAAGCAAGCAGCTGAGCGTTTAGGCCAAATGCCAATTCTTGAGCGCGATACATTTAGTGCCAATGTAAGCTTAGGACATATCTCTCCTGTTTATGAAGGTTACGATATCTCAGCGCTACATGATGCGTTGTTCTGTGTATTTAATCGCCCTGAACCTATTACCCATGTTGTCGCTCAAGAACCTGTTTTGCTCGAAGAACGTATTGCATATATTGAAGAGAAATTAGAGTCTGGTGATGTGTTAAGTTTTAAAGAATTACTCAATCCCCAGCAAGGTCGTATGGGAATGGTTGTTACATTTATGGCAGTTTTAGAATTGACTCGCCAACAGAAAATTAAAATTATTGCCACTGGTATTGAAGCCCCGTTAGCAATTCAAGGATCTTCAATATGAGTAGTTTTGAACAAAATAATAATGATTTGTCATTAGCTGACATACATCATGAAGTCTTATTACAACTTGAAGCAATTATCTTTGCCAGTGAAGCGCCTGTTTCAATTGCCCGCTTAAAAGAAGCATTTAACAATCAATATAATAAACAACAGCTTCGTCAGCTTTTGCAACAGCTCGCGCTATTGCAACATGGTCGGTCTATTGAGCTGATTGAAACAGCACAAGGGTTTCGCTTTCAGGTAAGATCTAAATATCGTAGTATTATTGCGCAAATTTGGCCAGAGCGACCAACAAAACTGTCGCCTTCATTACTAGAAACCCTGGCTGTCATTGCTTATCATCAACCGGTTACCCGAGCTGATATTGAACAAATTCGTGGTGTATCTAATAATAGTCAGATTCTTAGAACACTATTTGACTGGAACTGGATTAAAGAAGCCGGTTTTAGAGATTTACCCGGAAGACCTGCGTTGCTAATTACAACGCCTCAGTTTCTGAATGCTTTTGGTCTAGCCTCTCTAGGCCAATTGCCTCCCCTACAGAACGCCAAGGAAGCCTTTATGGCTCTCGATGCAAATGCACCGAAATCATAAAGAGGTGGACTGTTGATCATTATGTCTAAGGTTGTGCTGTCATGAGTGAAAAATTGCAAAAAGTATTAGCGCGAATCGGATTAGGTTCCCGCCGATACATGGAAGAGGTTATTGCCGCAGGACGCGTGAGTGTAAACGGTCGTGTTGCCCAAGTGGGTGAGCGCATTGAACCAGGCGATGAATTACGCATTGATGGCCGTAAAGTTCAGTTTCAGATTGAAGACGAAATTCGTCGTCGCGTACTGATTTATTATAAACCTGAGGGTGAAATCTGTTCACGTAATGATCCTGAAAAACGCCCAACCGTATTTGATCATTTACCACAAATTGCTAATGACCGCTGGGTAATGGTAGGTCGTCTGGATATTAACAGTACTGGTTTATTACTATTCACAAATGATGGTGAACTTGCTAACCGCTTAATGCACCCATCTAATGAAATTGAACGTGAATACGCTGTTCGAGTAATGGGTGAAGTAACGCCAAAACTACGCCAAAACATGGTCAACGGAGTAGAGCTCGAAGATGGCCCTGCCAAATTCGAATCATTCTCTGAAATTGGTGGTGAAGGTATTAACCGCTGGTATCAAGTTGTAGTAAAAGAAGGTCGTAACCGCGAAGTACGTCGTATTTTCGAATCGCAAGATCTTAAAGTCAGCCGTTTATTACGTACACGCTACGGTACTGTTATTTTACCGCGCGAATTACGTACTGGCCGTTGGATGGAACTCGACAAAACTGACATCGATAACTTAGCCAAATCGGTTGAGTTAAAGCCACGCCAAGGTACAGGTCTATTTGGTATGGCAAAACGCCGTACTGATCGTATGACTGAAAAACCAATGGCAGCACGTCGTGGCGGTTACTTGCGTCAACAACGTCGTGATGATGAAAAAGAAGCTCCTGTTAACACAGGGAACCAACGTAAAGCGACTGGTTTTAACCGCGGTTCGAAGAAATTCTAAAATATTCATAAGATGTAAAAAACCGCTCACATTTGAGCGGTTTTTTATAGCCTTTTGACTTAATTCATTTTTGCCAGTTCAATCCATTCAGCTTCGGGGAAATGAATAGCTAAGTAATCTTTCAAATAATTTGAAGTATCTTGAGAAATTAATGGATCTTTTGATTCATCTTTTAGGTTATAAACCAAGGCATGCAACTTCAGCCCACGAGACTTAAGTGCTTCAAGACTAAGTAAAGTATGGTTAATACTTCCCAAACGACCCGATGTTACTAAAATAACGGGAAACTGGTGCTGAGCGACATAATCAATGGTAAGCAGACTGGTGGTTAATGGCACCATTAAGCCTCCCGCACCTTCCAACAATACGATTTCAAAACGCTCTGCCAATGTTTGGGTCGCATCTTCAATTTTTTGAAAATCAATTTCTCGGTTATCAAGACGTGTTGCAAGATGAGGTGAAGCAGGATAACTGAAGATTTCAGGCATGGTTAGCTTGTCATGATCTTCTTGAAACCAGCCCTGTCCCATAATTTCACGATGCTTTTCAATATCCTCAGAAACATCAGCGTTACCTGTTTGAATGAGTTTTTGGGTAATCACTTTTTTACCCTGCTCAGTCCATAATTTTGCTAAGAAACCTGTCGCGTAGGTTTTACCAATTTCGGTATCAATCCCACTCACAAAATAGATCTGGCCACTCATTTACTTCATTCTCCGGGCAATACAATAAATCGGATGATATGTTAGGGAATATCCTTCGACACACTTAAACCGATCATAATCTTGATAAAACTGTTGTAAAGTTTGCTTAGTCCAACGATGCTGCGCCGTTGCTGTTACACCTGTTGCTTTTAAATGTTGCAACACGGCTTTAGGTGAATCGAAATAGAGTTGAGTTTCTGATTCTGACAAATGCAAAATCTCAAAACCAGCCTGAATTAAGACACTATTCCAATTTTCAACTGACCAATAACTTAAACCTTGTCCTGTTAGCTCTTTAATTTCCATTAAATTCTGAGAGCCGAATGTTGAAAAGCATAACCAACCTCGCTCAGTTAAAGCTTCATTACAACGTTTGAGCAAATGCGGTAAATCTTGCATCCACTGTAAAGCTGAACCTGAAACAATCATATCGAGCTGCTGGGGAAAATCTAAAGTTTCAACATCCCCAATCAACCATTTTAAATTTTCTTGATGACTAAAGTGTTGCTGCACATCTGCATATAGATCATTCAAAATGAACTCTTCAAACTGAAAAGATGTAGCAAGAAGACGAGTTAAATTGCCAGAACCACAACCAATTTCAAAGACACGCGACATCGTAGTCGGACAAAACTGCTGAACTAAACCTGTTAAATTTTGGCAAATCTGTTTTTGAACAATTGCATGCTCTGAATAGCTTTGCCCTGCTTTGGCAAAACGCTGGGCAACCAAGTTTTTATTCAAACTCACAGAAAACCCACCAATTCTTCAAGCTCATGTTGCTGCACCATTGACGTTAAAGAAATACGCAAACGCGAACTGTTTTTAGGTACTGTTGGTGGACGCACAGGCATAGCATAAAAACCACTTTCCTGAACCTGTTTTGCTTTATCGATAGCAGCTTGACTCTCTCCAACAATGACTGGAATGATATGGCTGGTCGATGGACTATCGTAGCCCTTCTGTACAACAGCTTGTTGAAGATATTCGCTAATATTTTTTAAGTGTTCACGTTGAGATTGAGCGAGTAATACTTTTTGAAAAATAAAGTTTGCCCATGCCATAACAATCGGTGGCTGTGCAGTACTAAAAATAAGTGGGCGCATTTTATTAATGAGATAATCTTTAATAATTGGATCGCAAATAATGTAACCACCGACCGCCGCTAATGCTTTGCCTAATGTACCGACCAGAAAATCAATTTCCTGAATCACATTATATTGTTCAGCACATCCTAAGCCTTGCTGACCACGAACCCCAATTGAATGCGCTTCATCGACATATAACATAGTTTTAGCAAAACGTTTTTTTAGCTGCACTAAAGCAGCTAAATCCGTCTCATCACCGTCCATACTAAAAATACTTTCTGTGACCACAATGATTCGTTCAATCTTGTCATCATCATGATATTTTTGGAGGAGTTGTTCCAAGTGTTGTAAATCATTATGTCGATAACGCACATACTGAGCGCCAGATAAACGGATCCCGTCAATCATACTGGCATGAACTAACTTATCCGCCAATATTAAAGTTTTACTATCAGCAACAGCTGGCAAAATACCAATATTCATATGGTAGCCACTATTAAATAATAGTGCCGCGCGACCACCAAATGCTTGGCTTAGGCTATTTTCTAATTGTTCATATTCATCAAAATTGCCCGTTAATAGACGTGAAGATGATGAACTAAAATAGCTACGCTCGATTGGAAAGCTATCTAAAAACTCTTGACGAAGATTGATATCAGCAGCCAACCCAAGATAATCATTTGAAGCTAAGTTGAGCATCGTTTTATTTTGGATCGTAATAAAACGTCCGTGCTGCACATTTGGGGTAAATTGTCTAAAGTTACCTTGTTGCTTTAACTCATCTAATTCGGCAGAAAAATGATCAAGCAATGACATCTTAATTCGCTCCCTGCATCGTTTGAACAACATCAACCAACTGTTCGAGCAAATCGCTTAACTCTTGATGCGTAATGACATACGGTGGCATCACATAAACCAATTTTCCAAAAGGACGGATCCAGATTCCGCGGTCTACAAATTGTTGCTGTAAGGTTTTCATATCAACATTAAAGGTGAGTTCTACTACACCAATTGCACCCAGCACTCGCACATCGGCAACATAATCAAGCTGACTTAAAGGCGTTAAATATTGGCTAAGCTGTTGTTCAATTCGCTCAATATTAGCCTGCCAATCTTGCTCAATTAATAATTGGGTACTTTTTAAAGCGACCGCGCAAGCAAGTGGATTGGCCATAAAGGTTGGGCCATGCATAAACACCCCGGCCTCACCGCGACTAATGGTTTCTGCAACATGCTTTGTCGTTAAGGTAGCAGATAACGTCATGTAGCCGCCTGTTAACCCTTTACCTATGCACATAATGTCTGGCTCAACTTGTGCATGTTCCCAAGCAAAAAGCTTACCCGTGCGACCAAAACCAGTCGCAATTTCATCAAAAATTAATAACAGATTATATTGTTTACAAAGTGCTTTCGCCTGACGTAAATATTCAGGATGATAAAAACGCATACCCCCTGCACCTTGTACAATCGGCTCAATAATCAGTGCAGCAAGGTTTTCATGATTTTGCTGAATAGCTTGTTCTAGCTCAGCAATATCTTCTTGATTCCACTCTTGATGAAATTTGGTTTGCGGTGCTGCTACAAAAAGACGGTTTGGTAAACTTGTACCAAAAATCTGATGCATGCCTGTCACTGGATCACACACAGACATCGCATTCCATGTATCACCGTGGTAACCAGAACGTGTAGTAATAAAATTTGTTTTTTGTGGTTGGCCTTGTGCTGTCCAGAATTGCACAGCCATTTTCAAAGCAACTTCAACGGCAACCGAACCTGAATCTGCATAGAAAATTTTATCGAGACTCGGTGGAGTAATTTTTAAAAGAATTTTTCCAAGTTCAATGGCAGGATCATGAGTTAAACCACCAAACATGATATGCGACATGTTCTGTAATTGATCCGTCACTGACTGATTGAGTTCAGGGTGGTTATAGCCGTGAATTGCACACCACCATGACGACATACCATCAATTAAAGTTGTACCATCATCTAGTTCAATCGTTGCCCCATAGGCACGTTTAACTTTAAATGTTGGTAAAGGTTGGGTCATTGAGGTATATGGATGCCAAATATGTTCCAAATCAAAATTATCGGTCATCCTCTATACCCTTTAACAGCAATTAAATCTTTCATTTAGCACATGTTAAACCTGTTAAGAATGAAAGAAAATTGCGAGATCCACCAAAGCTTATTAACTTTGCTGATGAATTGTTAAAAATTGGCAGATTTCTTCAATTGTTCGGTCCACTTCTAGATATGGAAAAGCATGAGTAGCACCTTCTAGCACTTTATAATTCATGTTTTCTGTCGTGATATTCTTGAAATTTTCAATAATTTTGCAAGGAACAACATTATCTTGCTCGGCAAACACATGAAGCTGCGGACCTGGATAGCTTTTTAAGTTATCTACCAAATTTAGTTGTTCAAGCATTTTCAAACCCACTGATAGCAATTCACTTGAAGGAGGATTTGCTATGTTTTGTATGCTTACCCAATCTTGTTTGGCCTGAGATGAACCGAGTGTAATTAAATAATAAAAACGCTTTAAAGTGACTTGCGGGTTTTGAAAAAAAGAAGCTTTAAATTGACTAAACACATCATTAGGCATAGCAGTTTGCCAATGAGTGTGTACAACAAAACAAGGATTTGAAGCGAGTGTAATTAACGTTTTAGTTTGACCTGTTTGCTCATAAAAAGTATTAACCAATTGAGTTGCTAACTGCCCACCTAAAGACCAGCCTATCACTACATCAACCTCAGACACTAAATCAAGCTGGGTACAATAGTTACCATCTAAAATATTAAAAATATTAATAAGTTGTGTTTGATAGCCAGCTTTTTCCAGTTGCAATTTAAGAGACTGCAAAGGCTCCACTCCTACTCCCCAACCTGTAATTAATAAAATTTTATTTTGTAACTTCATATGCCTTCTCAAAGCCGATTTTATAAGGATTATATAATAATATCGATTTAAAATATCTTTTAAAATCAACATAAAAATTAGATTTCAAAAAGTAAAATCAACTATTTATGAGTATTTAATATTCTGAAATATATTGATAAACAAGACCTGCATTATTCATAGTAGACATACAAAAATTTAATTATCTAAACATTGAAGCCAATCAAAAAACAACATACTCCACACTTCGCCTATAAATCCATTATGCAATGTAATTAATGTTAATACTTATGTTTTTTTATTAAAAGAAATGACTCATCAATTCATTTTAATGCTAGAAGATTAATTATTGATCAAAAAGTATTAGGAAGGCTAATATGAACCGTCAAAACACAATATCTGATGGGAGAGAAAAAAATACATCTTTTGTTACACCCAACGATATTATAAATAACTTATCTTTAGATAAAAATTACTGCTTATTTTTGGATATTGATGGCACATTAGCACCCTTTCAAATTAATCCTGAGCATAGTTTTATTCCACAGACTACATTAGAAGTTATAAAAAAAATTACTAAATTAAATATACCTGTTATTGCTGTAACAGGTCGTGATGTAGATACTGCAAGAAAACTACTACATCCTATTGAAGTTCCAATTGCTGGTTTACATGGTTTAGATATTTATTTTGATTCAGGAAATTATATTCGACCAGATTTAAGCAGTATTAATTTCAAAAAATTAAAACAAGATCTTCTCAAAAATTGTGAAAAATATCCCGAATTATTAATTGAGGATAAAGGATATTCTATTGCCTTACATTATCGTAAAAATCCTAATTTAGAAAATAATGCTATTAATATTATGCAGCAAATTAATCTCAATTATCCCCACTTAAAAATAAATAGAGGAAAATTTGTTATTGAATTAATTCCAAACCAAGCTGATAAAGGTAGAGCAATTGAGACTATATTAAATCACCTTAATTTACCCTGTGTATTACCTATTTTTATAGGTGATGATTTAACAGATGAATCTGGTTTCACTTACATTAATCAGCAAGCTGGCCTTAGTATTAAAGTAGGTCCAGGCGAAACACAAGCTAAATATAGATTAAAAGATATCGATAGTGTCGCGGATTTTCTTCTTTTATTTCAAAACAAAATAAAAAGCTTATATGTCAAAAATAGCCAAAATCAGAATGGAGAAAAATTATGTCTAAATTAATCGTATTATCGAACAGAATAAGTATGCCATCGGGTAAAGCTTCAGCAGGTGGTCTCGCTGTAGCTGTACAAGATGCACTAAATGATAGTAACGGCATCTGGTTAGGCTGGAATGGGCAGCAAATTACCGATAGCGAAGCGCCAGAATTTGAGCAGGCTTATTCTCAAGGAATTGACTACATTACCTGTCCCCTCACTCATCAGCAATATGCCCAATATTATTGTGGTTTTGCTAACAAAGTTTTGTGGCCAGCAATGCATCATAGAGATGATCTAATTGAATATGATGCAGAAGAATATAAGACCTATCAAAAGGTTAATCGCTTATTTGCTCAAAAGCTAAAAGAGCTTGCTCAGCCTGAAGATCTTATTTGGGTGCACGATTACCACTTTTTTAGTGTGGCTCGCTATTGCCGTGAATTAGGCATGCAAAACAAAATTGGTTTCTTCTTACATATTCCTTTTGCGAGTCTAAATATTTGGCACAAAATTCCGGTAGCCCGTGAGTTAATTCAAGACTTGAGCCAATATGATGTTATTGGCTTACAAACTCAGATTGACCAAAATGCCTGCATGCAGACTTGTCTGAATTTACTCGAAGCTCAAAAAATTCAAAGCAACAGTATTAGCTACAAAAAACGTCAAATATTAATTAAATCGTACCCAATTGGTGTTCAGCCTGAACTTATACAAAAGCAAGCCCAACAAGATTTGGTGGTCTCTTCGGTGTTTAATTTTGAAGAAATACCACGTCAAAAGACAATTATTGGAGTTGATCGCATTGATTATTCAAAAGGTTTACTCGAAAGATTTAATGCATTTGCAACCTTTTTGGAAACCAGCCCCGAATATCATTGCCTAGTTCGACATCTTCAAGTGGCAATTCCTTCTCGTACCGATATTCCAGCTTATCAACGCTTATACCAACGTTTTAAAACTAAGCTAGAGCTAATTAACGAAGAGTTTGCACATGAAGACTGGAGACCTGTAGATTGCTGCTATGACACGGTACAACACCATAATCTCATGCACATTTATCGTCATTCAGATATTTGCTGGATTAGTTCACTACGTGATGGTATGAATCTAGTGGCTAAAGAATATATTGCGGCACAAGACCCAGAAAATCCAGGTGTACTCATTTTATCTAAATATGCTGGTGCTGCTGAGCAGATGTCTCAAGCCTTGGTTGTTGACCCGCAAGATAGAGCGGCAATGATGGATACCTTAAAAATGGCTTTAGAAATGTCTAAAACTGAGCGTATTAATCGTTATCAACAATTGATAGAGGGATTAACATCATCTGATCTTACCAATTGGCGAAACAATTTCTTGGATGATTTAGAAAAGACACCAACTTTACTAATGAAGCCTCAGCGCTTATTACAAGATAATTATCAATCTATTTATCAGGTTCTATAAATCTAAATAAAAGAACCTCGAGAAATTTAATTTCTCGAGGTTCGCTATTTGGTGATTATTATTTATAAATTAATTTGTCTTTACTAATGTAAAACGGTTAAGTAAAGCAATAATAAATAATAATACAGCTACTCCTGTTAAAACCGTACTTAAACCAGTCCATTCTCCAATTAAACCGATTAAAGCTGGCCCACTTAATGAACCTGTATAGGCAATTGTTGATACTAAAGAAAGTGCTGCTGCTTTAGGCATATTGTTTTGTCGACCAACACGAGAAAACATCACGGGTACAATATTAGAACAACCTAATCCTAATAATGCATAGCCCAATACAACCACTTGCCACACTGGTGCCGTTACAATAACAGCCATACCAATAGCGGCTCCAATTGCACTATAAGTCACAATATTTTTTTCACCCCATTGCTTAAGCAAGATATGACCTGCAAAACGACCAGTCGTCATGCTAAGCGCAAAGAAAGTGTAAGCCAGACCAGCAAAAGCAGGATTAAGCTGATATTTACTTGTTAAATAAATACCCCCCCAGTCCATTGCTGCACCTTCTGATAAAAAGGCAATAAAGCACATCATACCAATAAGCAGAATAATGCCATCAGGACGATAAAATTTTTTCGGTGCTTGAGTTGTATCTTCATGTGGCTTTTCATCCTGTTCAAAAGACGTTAAACAAGAAGGAATAGCAACGCCACCAATAACAAGCAAAATCATAACAACTGATAAAGTGCTCATTAAAGGAGAAAGGCCCACGGATAATAGTGCTGTCACAAGCATAGCGCCTGTTAAGCCACCCAGACTGCACATTCCATGGAAGCTCGACATGAGAGCTCGCACACTATGTTTTTCAACAACTACTGCTTGTAAGTTGATAGCTACTCCAAGACATCCTGCTGCCGATCCAAAGATAAACAATGCTACAGCCATGGTCACAATGCTGCTCCATATCGTAAGGCTAGGCAATAAGACCATTAACACCACCAATGCCAAAGCTATTAATGGACGACATCCCCAGCGCTTTACTAAAGCACCAGTCGCAGGCATAGCAATCATTGAGCCAATACCCATACACAGCAAAAGTAAACCAAAATCGGCATGATTTAGGTTTAAACGCTGCTGTGCAAAAGAAATAAGAGGTGCCCAAGCTGCAGTCGCAAAACCTAAGCTAAAAAAGCTTAGTCGTGTTGCAAGACGCTGTGTGCTTAGGAGAGTAGCTGTATCTAAAACAGCAGGTTTGGTAAATAACATACTTCGCGAACTCACCATAAAATCATTGGCAATCCATACCAACCGATTTTCCATAGAAAAACCCTTGCCTCATTAAATTTCTAGGCAAGGGTTTTATTGGCGAAATTATAAACAATTTCATAAAAAAAACAGGGGGTGCGATACAATTTTTCTGACTTTTTTGTAACTGCCAAAGCCTTATATAGTAAAGCTTTGAATATGTTCAATTTGACAAAATTAACATCCAAGTTAAGACTTCATTTTATTAAAATGAGTCAATAAAAAACCCAGCCTTAGCTGGGTCTTTTTATTAAATTTGAGATTGAATATAGTTTTGTAAGCCAATCAACTCAATTAAACGTAATTGCTTTTCTAACCAGTATGTATGGTCTTCTTCAGTATCTGATAATTGTTGACGCAACATATCACGGCTAATGTAATCGCCCTTCTCTTCACAAAGTTTGATACCTGTCGCTAATTTTTCACGAACATGATATTCAAGCGCCAAATCAGCTTTTAAACAAGATACAACGTCTGTACCAACATTGATATCTTCACGATGCATGTTTGGTTTAGCACCTAAGAACAATACACGGCGAATGATCGCATCAGCATGAGAAGCTTCTTCTTGCATCTCATGATCAATACGCTCATAAATTTTATTTAAACCCCAATCTTCATACATACGAGAATGGATTAAATATTGATCACGGGCAGCCAATTCTCCGCCAATGAGCATATTTAAATAGTCTATGACTTCTGGATTGCCACGCATAATAAATCTCCTATCGTATGAAGACTATTATGGGCAATCTTAAAAGTGATTGCAAAACAAAAAATAGTTAAGTTTATGATTTTTATCAAATTAAAATGAGAAACATACGCATTTACAGTTTAAGTTATTTAAATTTCCTCTGCAAAAAGAAACGCTTGTCCAATTTATAAGTTCAGACAAGCGTTAAAATATGGCTCAAACCATCAATTTATAAATTTGTAACTAAAATCAATGGTTCTTATTTCGGTAGATCTATTCGCTTAAAGTCTGCCCGTAGCTTGCCATAAGTGATAAAAAATCAGTCTCATTCATAACAGCAATACCTAGTTTTGCTGCTTTTTCTAATTTCGAACCAGCCTTCTCGCCCGCAACAACACATTTGGTTTTACTCGATACACTACCACTTACACGCGCACCTAATGCTTGTAGCATTTGAGTAGCCTGATCACGCGTCATTTGCTCTAATGTGCCCGTTAATACCCAGCTTTCGCCATTTAATGGCTGCCGTGTTGGTGCAGTCGGTGCATCCCAATGAATGCCCGCTGCAATTAAGCGATCAAGCACTTCAATGTTGTGCGGTGCCAAGAAAAAGTCAGCAATCCACTCTGCAGTAATATCACCAACATCTGGGGTTTTCTTTAAAGCTTCTACATCAGCAGCTTTAAGCGCTTCCAAAGTTTGGAAAGTATTGGCTAACATTCTAGCTGTTGTTTCACCCACCCCACGAATTCCTAAAGCATAAATAAAACGCGCAAGCGTTGTCTTTTTACTGGCTTCAATGGCATCAATTAGATTTTGTACCGATTTCTCGCCCATTTTTTCAATCCCGAGTAAAGTTTCTCGGTGTTCGTGCAAATGGTAAATATCAGCAACATCTTTGAGCAAATCGAGATGCAATAAAGACTCTACCCAACGATCGCCTAGACCTTCAATATCTAGAGCTTTACGTGATACGAAGTGACGAATCGCTTCAATACGCTGAGCAGCACAATACAGTCCACCAGAACAACGTGCTAAAGCCTCGCCTTCTGGCATTACAACTGGTGAAGCACAAACAGGACAGTTTTCAGGTAAATGTACAACTTCGGCATCAACAGGACGGAACTCTGGCCAGACTTTTTCTACTTTAGGAATAACATCGCCTGTCCGGTAAACACTCACCGTGTCACCAACACGTACATCAAGACGATGGATTTCACCAATGTTGTGTAAAGTTACATTGGAGACCGTAACTCCCCCCACAAATACAGGGTTTAAACGCGCTACTGGGGTCAAAGTACCTGTACGCCCTACTTGCCAATCAATCTGATCAACCGTAGTTAATGCAGCTTGTGCAGGGAATTTATAAGCAGTTGCCCAACGTGGTTCACGACTTAAAAAACCAAGTTGTTGTTGCTGCTTTAAGTCATCGACCTTTACAACCATCCCGTCAATTTCAACTTGTAAATCTGAACGTTCTTGCTGAATTTGCTCATATCGCTGCTGCACTTCTTGAATCGAATTACACAGATATTGACGTTCAGCAATTTCAAATCCAAGTTTTGTGAGCCATTGTAGACTGTCATGCATGGTAGTTAAGCCATGATTAGGTTCACATTGAGCAATGCCGTAAGCATAAAATGCTAAAGGTCGAGCCGCAGCAATATTAGGATCGAGCTGTCTTAAACTACCAGCTGCTGCATTACGCGGATTCGCAAATGTTTTATCACCTTTGGCTTCCTGTTCGGCATTGAGTTTTTCAAAACCGGACTTTGGCATAAGTACTTCACCACGAACTTCCAGCAAACGTGGAATTTCAAAGTGATCTGAATGTAACACTTTAGGCAAATTACGAATCGTTTTAACGTTCTGGGTAATGTCTTCCCCAGTTTCTCCGTCACCACGAGTAACGCCACGTATTAACACACCATTTTCATACCAGAGAGAAATCGCAAGACCATCTAGTTTTAGTTCGACCTCGTATTGTACTTTTTGATTAGGCAAACGCTCTTCAACACGACGTGCAAATGCAAACAAGTCTTCCTGATTAAAAACATTACCCAAAGAAAGCATCGGAACTACATGAGTCACACTCTGAAATTTAGAGAGAGCTTGTCCACCTACTTTTGTTGTTGGCGAATCTGATTGAACAAGATCAGGATATTGCTCTTCTAAAGCTTTTAACTGGTGAAATAAATGATCATATTCACTGTCCGAGATTGTCGGCTGATCCATGACATAGTAGGCATGGTTATGCTTTGCAATCAGTTGAATAAGCTGACGCATCTGTTCGATCACGGAAGTTGTTGCCATTATGTTATTCACCATAAAAAAGGGTGGAAATTTCTCCACCCTGAGCTGCGACTAGATATGTTGCAATTATCGCAACGAACGTAAAAAATTAAAACTAGGCAGTCGCCTGTGCCGGACGATAATCAATCACATGATGACGCCAGTGCTCTTTTAACTGTGGCGTAAATTCAAGATTATTCTCATCGTAAACTTTGCCATCAATTTCGCGAGCAATTAAACCTGCAATACTCGCCATCATGTCAAAACCAGTCACGGCTTTACTGTTTGGAAGGGCAAGGAAAAATGCTAACCCTTGAACTTGTTCAGTAGATAGCGTTTCAAGATCAAACCCAGCTGGTCCATTGTCTGTCATACGCAATACAGAGAACATGAGTACACTCGGCTCATCGGTATTTTCATAACGATGGAAGCACGACATTTCACCGTAGCGTAAACCATATTTTAACAGCACTTTAAGCGCTTTATCACCAGACAATGCACGACGAGGGTTTGGATAAACATTTAGCGCAATAATCTGTTCAGCCATCGCTAATGCACTTTCATCATCATAACGTTGCTGTTCATGTAAATGCACATCCAGAATATTACTCTCGCCTTCAAACTCAGCAATTTCGGCAGTTTCAATATTCGGGTTTAAACTCAACTCAGGCTCAGTTTTTTCGCTTTCAGCTTCCAGATTTTCTTTTGCTAAAGCTTCAGCTTCCGGTTTAACAGAAACTGTATCAACCAACTCAACTGAACCATCTTTATGAATGGTAGAACTTGGTACTGTTTCTTGAGATTTAATTTCTTCTACAGAAGCGTTTTCAACAACTGCTTGAGTTTGTTCAGTTTGAATTGCTTTAGCGGATTCTACGGTCTCAATTTCTGTCTGTTTTGTTTCAGGTACTTGTGACGGCGCAGCTTCGCTTAAAGTTGGTTCTACTCGCTCTGCACTAGTCACCGCTACAGATTCAGTTTTCTCAAGCTGATCTCTCACGTGCCTAGGTATAACCGGTTGATTACTATCAGGATTAATATGCAAATCACTGTCTAATGAGGGTTCAGCATGGTTTGGCTTTTTTAAAATCATTTTTAAGCCAATTAGCATAATTATAATGGCAACAACGATGCCAATAATCGTATTGATTTCCATTCTATGACTCCGAAACTAACCCGTATTCTTTTGCCTGTTCTAGATCGACAGTGACTAATTTTGATGTACCCGGTTCAGGCATGGTCACACCCAACAAATCAGTTGCCATGGTCATCGCCAGCTTATTATGTGTAATGTAAATGAATTGTACATGTTCAGAAAGCTCTTTTACCAAATTACAATATCTCTGAACATTCGCATCATCAAGTGGTGCGTCCACTTCATCTAATACGCAAAACGGTGCCGGATTTAATCTAAAAATCGCAAATACTAATGCTAACGCTGTTAAAGCCTTTTCTCCACCGGAAAGTAATGCTAGAGAACTATTTTTCTTACCCGGCGGCCTTGCCATCAGTTTAACACCAGATTGCCAGTCATCTTCAAGACTTAAACTCGCCTCACCACCATTAAAAACCTTTGGAAACAGATTTTGCAACTCCTGATTGATCTGATCAAAAGTTGTCATAAACAGCTTACGAGTTTCTTGGTCAATGCTTTTCATCGCATCTTTTAATTGAGTTACCGTATTTTCCAAATCTTGAATCTGGTGACTCAGCTCATCAAAACGTTGAGAAACTTCTTCAAACTCTTGCGAAGCGGCAAGATTAACCGCACCGATTTTTTCAAACTGTTTCTGTACTTTTTCCAGTTTTTGCTGGTGCTCGGCTAAATCTATTTGTAAGCTTTTTTGGAGTTCGGCATTTAGCTCTTTAAGCTGCTCTTGATAATGCTCACGATCTGATTTGGCTGCTTGCCATGCCAACCGTTTCGCTTCAAGTTGTTCTCTGAGCTGCTCATCTTTTTGTTGATATTGATGACGCTGATCGGTCAAAGTCTGCTGTTTTTCCTGCACACTATTGAGTTCAAGCTGCCATTCATTCCAGTTCTTTTGCAACTTTTCAGTTTGAGCAAATTGTTGCTGAAACTCTGACTCAAGATTCGGTAGCTCTAATTGAATAGGGTCAACAAACTTTTTCGCTTGCTCCATTTGAGCTGCAATTTGCTGATATTGACTTTGTAAGAACGAGATATCTTTTTCAAGCAACTCAACCTGTTGAGTAGTCTGAGTACTATTACGGCGTAAAACTTCACGTTCTTGTTGTTGATGTTGCAAGGCTTGTTGCTGTTCTTCTAGCTGCTCTGTTAATTCTTCTACCCGAAATTGCAAAGTTTTATAGTCAGGTAAAATGGTTTCGAGCTTGATTGCTAATGCATGCAAATCAATTTCAAGATCATCTTTTTGCATTGCATCTTCTTCAAGCTGCATATCCAACTGACCAAGTTGATCTTTTAATTGCTGTTTTTGCAGTAAAAATGCTTGTGCCGCGGTTTGTTGCTTAGCAATTTGTACATCAAGCTGTTGTAAGTCTTTTTGCTTTTGTTTCACAACTTGCTGTTTGTGCTGCACACTTGACTGTAAGTGCGCTAACTCATCTTTTTGCTGAACTACGATTTGATCTAATGTTTGTAATTCAGGTTGTTGCTTTTCAAGAGCTTGTTCAATTTCGTCTAGACGAATACGGTGGCTCAGCATACCTTGTGCACTTTGACTTTCGTCATCATACATAAGGGCAATCACCCAATCCTGCCCGACATGATAGCCATCTAAAGTCAAAACAGACTGACCATGTTGCAATTGCTTTTGCTCATTTAAAGCTTGAGTCAAATCTTGTGCAATCGCTACATTTGAAAAGATTGATAGTTGTGGCGATGCAATCCACTCATTTAAACAAGCCAAGTTCCCTTTAAATTTACTTGTTTGCTCTGAAGGTTTTAACTGGCGGGCAACTCCTTCTTGAAAGACTTGTTCGGTCTCAAGAATATGAGCTTGTAACCATTTTGCTAAAAACTTCTCAACAATCTGCGCATGCGGTTTGCCCTGCTCTGTTAACTCTAGAGCTTGCATTAAACGTAACGTATCTTGGTTTTGCTTTGGACTTTGTTTAGCAACAAGCTGGCTTAAGTTTTTCTGCTCTGATAATAAAACTTGGATTTCTGTTTTCAGTGTTTGCTGCTGGTTTTTATTTACCTGATGCGCTTGTTGAGCTTGTTCAATATGCTGCACATATTGCTCAATTTCAGTTTCAAGCGTCGAAATTTCACTACGCAACTGTTGTTGCAGTTGCTCAGGCTCACCCTGCTCACCTTCATGAACATGCGATTGAATTTGGTTTGCTTGATGTTGCAAAGTTTCTTTTTGCTGCTCAATGCGCTGAACATTTTTACCTAACTGTTCAATTTGAGCTGACATCTGCATTTTTTGCTGCTGTTGTTTTTCAACCTGAGCTTTTATTTGTTCAAACTGTTGTTGTGCTTGTTTTTGCTGAGATTGTAAATCAGCAAAGTTTTGTTCAGCCTCCGTCGCTGTATGCTCGACTCCAGTTAAAGCTTCTGTTTGTTCTTCTAGCTGATTATTCAGTGTTTCAAGTTGCAATTCAGAAAGCTGTAAACGTTCTTTAGTTTGGGCTTTTTGCTGCTCTAATTGAACGAGAGTCGTACTATTTTGCTGGTATAGACTCTGTTTTTGTTCGAGAGTCATTTTCAGCTCAGATAGTTTCTTTTCAGCTTGTTGCCATTCTTGTTGTAGCGGTGAAGATTGCTGAATAAGTCGCTGAAACAAAGCACTGGTTGCTTCTAAATCATGTTCAATCGTGCTTAATTCCGAGCGAACCAATTTAAAGGTTTCACCCAATTCATTCATTTGAACGGTATATTCTTCTTGTAGGCGTACACTTTTCTCTGCCTGAAAAGACAAAATTTCAATTTTGAGCGTACGAATCTGGCTTTCTAAATTTTTATATTGAACCGCTGCTTCTGACTGACGCTTAAGTGTTTTAAGCTGCGATTTTAACTCTAGTGCAATATCGTCTAAGCGCGAAAGATTTTGCTCTGTTTGCTCAAGATGCTGTAAAGTTTCACGGCGACGGGCCTGATAACGAGAAACACCCGCGGCTTCCTCAATGAACACACGCATTTCTTCAGGCTTGGCATCAACCAAACGATTAATCATGCCTTGCTCAATGACTGCATAAGAGCGTGGGCCTAAGCCTGTCCCCAAGAAAATATCGGTAATATCACGGCGGCGACAACGTGTACCATTTAAGAAATATTCTGACTTACCTTCACGCGTGACCTGACGGCGAACGGCTAACTCATTATAAGCATTATACGATCCACCCAACTTTCCATAAGTATTATCAAAGCGTAGCTCAACACTGGCCACACCAACGGGCTTACGTTTGGAAGTCCCCGTAAAAATAACATCTTGCATGCTACCACCACGGAGCTGACGAGCATTTGACTCCCCCATCACCCAGCGGATTGCATCGATTACATTGGATTTGCCACAACCATTTGGACCAACCACTGCTGTGCGGTTAGCCTTAAAATTTAAGGTTGTACTATCTGCAAAAGATTTAAAGCCGGAAAGTTTTAAACTGCTTAAACGCATAATGCCCTAACTAGCGGCGTGAGCGTCTTGCCCAAGCCAATTCAATCTGTTTCATTCGTGTCAGCGATTCCAACACAAGGTTACGTAAGTGTCGACAAAAATCTTCCATAAATAAAGCGGCTTGTTGTGATTTTCGGATTAAAATTGCATCAGTCACGAGTTTAAATAATGCAAATGCTTCTTGTAGTTCCCGCTTAGAGGTATTTAAGGTCAAAAAATAACTACGACGTAATGAAGGTAATAACTCTTTATAAAATTTCATTAGATAAGGATTACCCACCATATCTTGCTGTTCAGCTAAATATTGGAAGACCCCATCATAAAATTTTTCGATATCACCTGCTTTGACATGCTCAAGAAGTTGCTCTAATAGCAACTGTAATTGATCTGCTTCATGCGCACGCCATGTTTCGCTCATTCGTTGTACAATATGCCCCAATAACATCATATTTGTATCAAACAACGCTTTAACTTGTTGTGCAGACATTTCTGAGACAATTGCCCCACGGCGTGGAAATATCTCAATTAAATGAGTACGCTCTAATAATAACAATGCTTCACGAACTGATCCTCGGCTAACGTCAAGTTCTTTGGCAATACGTAGCTCTTGAATACGTTCGCCTTCTACCAGCTCGCCACTAATGATCTGTTCGCTAATATATTTGACAATTTGCTCAGAAAGACTTTCTGTCTCTTCGAGATTCATAAATCACCCGCTACTTTTTATATGCATTAATCCATGCTTTTCTTTCGCATCCTTGTTTTTAACTGATCCCATCGATTAAAAACTATGTCATTGTCTGACAATTTCATTGCATTTTAAGCCAACTCATTTAAAAACAACACCAAAATCAGATGAATAAAAGCTTAGAACACTCTTATATTTTATGAATAAAAAAAGCTCGAATTTCTAAAAATTCAAGCTTTTACATCACAGTCTTATAAATTTAAGATTTTAGTCTCTAGTGCATAATGCCTTTATAAATAAAATAACTGCCTACCACCACTAACAGGCAAGCAAAGCATTTTTTTAACATCTGCGGCGATAACGCATGAGCAACCTTTGCTCCAAACTTCGCCGTGACAAAACTCATGACACTAATGCCAATAAAAGCATAGATATGCACATAACCAATCGTGTTAGGCACTGAAATTTGTTCTTTCGCACCAAACCACATAAATCCAATCGCTCCAGCAACTGCAATTGGTAAACCACAAGCGGCAGAAGTCGCGACTGCTTTTTGCATGACCACGCCATGACGGTTTAAATATGGAACGGTTAAACTTCCTCCCCCAATTCCAAAAATTGCAGAGGCAATACCAATGCCTCCACCCGCCATGAATTGCATAGGGGTTGAAGGAAGCTGACGCGTTGGATCAACAACTACATGTGCTCCTTTAAACATCCGATAGGCCATCACAACTGCAAAAATACCAATAAGAAGTTGCAAATGCTGACCAGACATCAGGTCGGCAATACCCGCCCCTAAAAATGAACCTAATACTAACCCTGGTGCTAAATTACGAAAAACCGGCCAAAGTACAGCACCCTTTTTATGATGAGCTGAAACAGAACTAAAAGACGTCACAATAATGGTTGCAAGCGATGTTCCGACTGCAATATGCATGATTACTGCGGGGTCGTAGTGCAATTGGGTAAAAACCACATAGAGGATTGGTACAATAATTAGTCCACCACCAACTCCAAACAATCCGGCAGTAAAACCAGCAATTGCGCCAATGAGTAAATATATGATTAACTCCATAAATGTTTTACCACTCTGCTCATATTCAATGGATTTAGAGACTCGCCAACTACAACAACTTTTAAGCGCAAAAAACCAGCTTCCAGAAGTGGTTTTATTAAAAGCAACCACAACTTCGACCAATGATGATATTCGTGAAATTGCCCAAAAAGGCATTACAACGGGCTTGGTTTGCAGTGCTCAACAAACTCAAGGGCGAGGTCAACATCAACGGCAATGGATTTCACCTGAAGGAAACATTTATTTAAGCACATTGGTGCAAACTCGAACACCCTTAGATGGTCGCTTAGCACTTGAAGTTGCACTGAATATTCTGCAAATCCCCCAGTTACAAGCTCTGAATTTGCAAGTGAAATGGCCAAACGATTTATATAGCGCTCAGGGTAAATGGGGTGGAATTTTAGTCGAACCACTGTCTCAACATCAGGCTATTGTGGGTGTAGGTATTAATTTAAAAACACCACCAGTGACTGATAGTGATCAACCAATTACCTCTTTAGAAGATTTGGGCCTAGAGCAAATGGGTCGTCTTGAGTTAATTTCAGAACTTTATATTGCGATTCAAAATGCTGCTCGCTGGTTTGATCATGGCTGCTACAATTTAGCGGGACGTTTTAACCACCATGCAGCATGGCTTAATCAGTTGGTGCAGTTCGAACATAGTCAGGGACTGGTACATGGTCGTTTTGTTGGAATCTCCAATGAAGGTGCAGTAATTCTTGAAACTCCTGAACCTCAACAGTTTTATCAAGGTCGCTTAAGACCGCAAGTGAATCAATAAACAGGTGTTCTTCCATGAAAAGTTTATGGCTTGATATCGGGAACACCCGTTTAAAATACTGGATTACTGAAAATCAGCAAACTATTGAACATGCAGCTGAGCTACATTTACAGTCCCCTGCCGATTTATTACTAGGTTTAATTCAACACTTTAAACATCAAGGTCTGCATCGCATTGGAATTTCTTCAGTACTCGATACCGAGAATAATCAACGCATTCAGCAGATTTTAAAATGGCTTGAAATTCCAGTAGTTTTTGCGAAAGTCCATTCTGAATATGCTGGCTTACAGTGTGGTTATGAGGTTCCGAGTCAGCTCGGTATTGACCGCTGGTTACAAGTGCTAGCTGTAGCTCAAGCAGATGAAAACTATTGCATTATTGGTTGCGGAACAGCGCTCACAATTGACCTAACTCAGGGTAAACAGCATTTAGGAGGTTACATCCTGCCTAATTTGTATTTGCAGCGAGATGCTCTTATTCAAAATACCAAGGGTATTAAAATTCCAGACTCAGCTTTTGATAACCTAAATCCAGGCAATAACACTGTAGATGCAGTACATCACGGTATTTTATTAGGCCTCATTAGTACCATTGAAAATATTATGCAGCAATCTCCAAAAAAGCTGCTGCTAACTGGTGGCGATGCAACACTATTTGCCAAGTTTTTACAAAAATATGAGCCTGTTGTGGAAACCGATCTTTTACTCAAAGGACTACAACAATATATTGCTCATTATCCTAAAGACTAAAACACAGAATAAAATAAAAGGCGCTATCTGCGCCTTTTATTTTATAAGTTTATTTCTTTTGGTCGTTGTTACCAAACAGTGGACCCATTCCGCCACCGCCGCCGCCAAATTGTTTTTGCATATTGCCTAATGAACGCATCATTTTGCTCATACCAGATGGATTGGCAAACTTCTTCATCATTTTGGCCATTTGTGCTTGTTGCTTGATAAGTTTATTCACTTCAGCAACATCCATACCACAACCTGCCGCAATACGTTTTTTACGACTTGGGTTCATCAAGTCTGGATTACGGCGCTCTTTAACAGTCATTGACTGGATAATCGCTTCCATCTTCTTGACTTGCTTTTCAGGGTTCGCTTGCTCAATCGCTTGCTGAATTCCTGCACCGCTCATGCCAGGCAACTTGTCCAAGAAGCCCATCATGCCGCCCATTTTTTTCATTTGCTCAAATTGCATCAGCATATCTTCAAAGTTGAAGCTACCGCCTTTTTGCAATTTTTTCGCCATTTTTTCGGCTTTTTCTTTGTCGATTTTACGTTCAACTTCTTCGACTAAAGAAAGTACGTCACCCATGCCTAAAATACGTTGAGCAACACGGTCCGGGTGGAATGGTTCTAAAGCATCAAGCTTCTCACCCATACCCAAGAACTTGATTGGCTTACCAGTAATGGCACGCACAGAAAGCGCTGCACCACCACGTGCATCACCATCAGTTTTAGTAAGAATGACACCGGTAAGTGCTAAAGCATCATTAAATGCTTTTGCTGTATTTGCAGCATCCTGACCTGTCATGGCATCAACCACAAACAAGGTTTCAGTCGGCTTAACTGCTGCATGCAATTCTTTAATTTCGTCCATCATGTCTGCATCGACATGTAGACGACCTGCCGTATCGACAATCAATACATCAGCAAACTGGATTTTTGCCTGTTCAATTGCACGATTAACAATATCAATTGGCTTTTCAGAAGGATCTGAAGGAATAAAGCCTGCACCAACTTCAATTGAAACAGTTTCTAACTGTTTAATTGCTGCCGGACGATAAACGTCGGCAGAAACAGTCATTACTTTTTTCTTTTGACGTTCTTTTAAGAAACGTGCCAGCTTGGCAGCAGTTGTAGTTTTACCTGCACCTTGTAAACCAGCAAGTAATACTACAACAGGAGGTTTCGCACTTAAATCAAGTGTTTCATTCGCCTCACCCATCATCTTGGTGAGTTCGTCATAGACAATCTTTACAAATGCCTGGCCTGGTGATAACTGAGTCATCACTTCTTGGCCCAATGCCTCTTCCTTAACTTTCGCGATAAATTCACGAGTTACAGGTAACGCGACATCGGCTTCAAGAAGTGCCATACGTACTTCACGTAAGGTATCTTTAATATTGTCTTCGGTCAGCTGCCCTGAGCCAGTAACATTTCTTAAACTCTGTGTGAGTCGTTCTGTTAAGGTATCAAACATTGCAAAATCCGCTTAAAATGGCTAGTTGCAAAAAAATCTTTCTCGAAATAGAAAATTTATGCATAGAATGCTATAGGATACTTTAGTTCGCAGCGAATTTATATCTTATATAGATGAATTAATCCTGAAAAAGGTTTGACATGATTAGCCTCCCCTTGGTTTACACAATTTTGGCACTCATCGCATATACCACTTCTTTCTGGTATCTGTTTATTCGTTTAATGTCAAAACGTGAACCAAACTCATGGTTATTTGCTTTTGTTACTATCTTGGCACTACTGTTGCACGGTACAGTTTTATGCGATGCCATGCTTACACCAGCGGGAATTAACTACGATGTATTTAACCTGATGTCTTTCACATCGGGACTTATGCTATTGTTAAGCTTAATTTTTAGTACTTTCCGCCCTATTCTACCGTTAAACTTGTTAGGCATTCCTGTCGCAGCTATTGGTCTTATTTTAGGTTTTGCATTTAGTCGACCAGACCAATTTATTGAGCAGCATTCGCTAGGTCTTGATACTCATATTATTCTTTCACTTTCTGCCTATGCAGTTTTACTGATGGCAACCATACATGCAATCTTAATATGGTTCCAAAATCGTGAACTCAAAAAGAAACAAAAAAAACGTTTTTGGGTCAACTTACTCCCGCCAATTCAAGCGATGGAATCTTTGTTATTTGACCTAATAATTACTGGTTTCATTTTATTAACGATTGCGCTTACATTTGGTTTTTTAACCATTGATAACTTCTTTGCTCAGCATCTTGCTCATAAAACCGTATTTAGTATTATTTCTTGGTTTATCTATGGTGCATTACTGATCGGCCATTACAAGCTTGGTTGGAGAGGTCAAAAAGCAATTCGTTTTACCTTAATAGGTTTTGTACTTTTAGCGATTGGATTTATCGGAAGTAAATTTGTGCTTGAGATGATCTTAGGGCGCTAGGAAAATTAAAATTTAATCGATACTAGACAGCGTTATGCATATCCCGTATAACGCTGTTTTTCGTTTTACTCAGGTGACACAGACTGTGAAACTCATACTCGCTCCAATGGAAGGTTTAACTGACCCGATCATGCGGGATACACTCACATCTGTTGGTGATTTCGACTGGTGTGTGACCGAGTTTATTCGCGTTACAGACAGTATTTTGCCAGACCACATCTATTATAGTTTTTGTCCTGAACTAAAAAATGATGGTAAAACAGCAGCAGGTACGCCTGTTCATGTTCAGTTCCTAGGTAATAACCCAGATATGCTGGCAGCAAATGCAGCAAAAGTTGTTGAATTGGGTGCACCTGCAATCGATCTTAATTTCGGTTGTCCTGCAAAAACTGTTAATCGACATCGTGGTGGTTCAGTACTTCTCGATGAACCAGACGTGGTACATCTGCTGATTAAAGCAGTAAGAGATGCGGTACCTGAACATATTCCTGTTTCAGCAAAAATGCGTTTAGGTTATCTCGATGAAAACCATACGATGGAAAATGCCCATGCTGTTGAAGATGCGGGTGCAAGCTGGTTAACTGTACACGCTCGAACTAAAGCAGATGGCTATACGCCACCAGCTTATTGGGAAAAAATTCTACCCATTAAAGAAGCTTTAAAAATTAATGTGATTGCTAACGGTGAAATCTGGACCAATGCTGATGCTAGAGCCTGTCAGCAACAATCTGGTTGTGAAGACTTAATGATTGGCCGTGGTGCGGTGACAACTCCTGATTTAACCCAATGCATTCGCCAAAATATGGATGAAGCGTTATTTAGTTGGGAACAACTCGTTGACTTACAAATTCGCTTTTTAAACGGTCAAGCAAAAACAGAAATTGGGATGGTTGGTCGTTATAAACAGTGGTTAGGTATGATGACCAAAGCCTACCCTCAAGCGAAAGAATTATGGGATAAAGTTAAACGAATTAAAGCTTTAGATGAGATTGTTCAACAATTAGAACACACCAGATCAGATACTATTTAACTCGCTATAACCTTAAAAAAAGAGGGCGATTGTTTTCACAGCCGCCCTCTTTCGTATTTCAGGTTAAGCTATTATTCTTTTTTAAAAGCCGCTTACTTTCATTTTAAAGTCAGTTACAGAAACGCCAGTGACACCAAAATTCCCCATAGAGCCATTAGGTAAATTATTAAACGTTGTTGTACTTTGAGTACTCATATTTCCTAAAGTGACATTATTAAGTGAAGCATCAAATTTACTAGATGCACCTATATTCCCAAAAGTTAATCCAGTTGGTTCAACACCTGCATAAAAACCATCTAACACAAAACCAGTTGAAGTATTTGTTCCTGCAAACTTAAACCCAAATGTAGCACCTGTATTATCGGACACTAAAGTAATTGGACAACCCGTAGCAGCAGAACAAATAGATTGAATTGCTCCACCAAATTTAAGCATGACGGACTGAGCAGCATGACCCAGTTGAATATTTAAACGAGGTTTATTGGTTTGTAGAAAGTTAATATCTAGATTTCCAGTAGAACGAATGATTTCTTTTACACCCGCATTTACTGTCGTTCCCGAACTAAAAATTGATTTGGGTGCATAACTTGTTAATGCATAATCGGATGGACTAGATAAGGATGTACTTGGGGCTAAATAAACTGAAAAAGGTAGAAGTCGAATACCGTTTACATCATTCCCCATAGATATAGCTAAATTTAAAAAAGGATTTCCACCCCCAGCATCGGTATCCATTGCAATATTAAAAGAAGGATTACCCGATACAGCAGCTTTAATAAACTCTATACTAGGAACTGGGTTAGTAGAGTTTCCAGCAATTACAAAACCAGCTTTACTGTTATAAGAAGTTGAAGCAATACCGTTAGTATCAATGAGTGCGACCTGGTTAAATTTAACTTTATCGGCCTGAATTCCTAAAGTTAAGCCATTTTGGCCCGTCGCTGCTGCAAGGCTTTGATCATCCAAAGGCTGCATTGCAAATACACTTGAACTACTGGCAAGTAGCAGCCAGAACCCTATATTTTTATTCTTCATGTCGCTCTAATCCTTAAGAGACAAACGTTTATTATTTGTTCAGACTATCAGAATAATATTCAAGTACAAAGCAATTATCTCTATAACCCGACGAATGCAAATCCAATCACACTAAAATAAAATTTATATAAAAAAGTGACGATAATCGTCACTTTTATTCATTAGTTAAAGGCGCCATTTCTAGGCACAATACTAAAGCTACTATTTAGGCGTCCACCAGTAATTGCAAGCTCACCTAAACGTGCTCCAGCTCCTGTTGTAGGCGGATAGAAATTAATATCTTTTACACGTAATGCGCCGTCAATACTCTTATCAGGGTTAAAATAAACCGCCGTATTTACCCCAACTTTACCTAAACCGCTTGTTGTATCTTTACCCACAACTAAAGCGGTATTAAACGCTAGCTTTCCCGTAATATTGTCAAAACCAATGGCAGAACCATCAATCGGATCACTAATTTGAACCGTATTTCCAGTTGCTGTCGCAGGCATTGTGAAATCGCCTAGTACAGTTAAAGCACTACCATCTGCAATTGAACTATTTGGCACAATTGATAAGTTAAGATCGCCACCTAAACGGAGTTTTAGACCAAATAAGACATCATTATTTTTTGCAAAATTATCGATAGGTGAAGTACATGAACCCGTCGCTGGACAAGTTTTATATTTAGCCCCTGGTAAATAACCTGCTGCAATTTCTGTTGATAAAGCAAGTAGCATCTCTTTTAAACTAATATTAAGACTGCCATTTTCTAAACCAATACTTCCATTGCCTTTGAGGAACATATCGATATTACGTAAGCCCATGTAATAATCAGTAGGACTACCACCATTATTAGCATTTGGAGAACCATCAATTAATAAAATTGAGGTTGTTTTAGTTCCAGTCGCATCACGTCCCGTAGTTCCAGCAGCAATACCAAAACCTAAACGCGAAGTGGTTCCAGATGTAGCCACAGCATTTCGAATAGGCTTACCATTTGCATCTTTTGTGTAGTAATAAGCACTATTTGCTGGTGCATCTAAACCATATACAGCGGCGTTAGCATTTAAGTTATAAAAAGGTAATGCTAAGCCCCACTGGTTATTCGCACCATTGTCTGCAAACTGATTGGCAGCAGCAACATTCGCACTTGTCGTAAAACGACCACGTCTTGAAAATGCTTGAAACTCTGCTCCACGCATCGCAAGAATTAAGCTAAACGGATTAGTGACTGTATCACGGTGAATGTTATGTTGATAATCAGCAGTTGTTGTTAAAGTACCCGACCCTAAACGAATTGCATTTAAAGTCGCGTTGTTTGGCATTAATAATGTTTTGGTATCGGCAAGATTTAAATAAATATTTCCGCTATCAAAATAACCACGCGTAGCTGAGTTAAGACCTGTTAAATTACCAAATTCAAAGCCATAAGCATTTAAACCTGCTCCACCAATTTCTAAAGTGGTTGCTTTGCCATCTGAGCCTAGCATTGAGTCATTGTCTTTAGTGAATTCACCTTTCATACGAAAGGCAATGCCAGAATTACCTAAAATACTATTACTTGAACCTGTACCCCCAGCTGTATTTGCAGTGCCTAAAGTGGTGGTATCTGCCGTACCATCCATACCACGGACTTGTAAATAACTATTTACCATACGTCCGCTAGCACCTAAACGAATCAAACCTTTCGCATTCTGTGGGTTATTAGTTGCGTCTAAAGCATAAGGGTTAGTTTTATCGACATTCGAGCTGAGCATCACCTCAATATTCAGGCCTGAATTGGTTACTTTGCCACTACTGTCAACATACGTACCCGCAGTTAAACCAGAAGCTGAATCTGCTACACGGTTAAAATCAACATAGCCATAGGTACTATTTGGAGTTTGCCCTACACCAGCAACATTAGTTCCAGTATTTGTCTGTAAAACTAAGCCACGAGTTGGGTCAATTAACATCGCTCCTTTACCGACAAAATTAAAGTTAAAATTTCTTAAAATTAACTGATTTAACTGGCTACGAGCATCCAATTCTCCTAAATAAATATTGGCATTATTAATACCAAGTGTCATGCTTGACTGGCTATTTGCATTAAACAAACCATCTTGAGTTGTAAGTGCCAAATTTAAAGGAGAGGTCGTTTGAATAGCCAACTGCCCTAAAGTTGGCGAGCATGTAGCTGAACTATTACAAACTTTAACGCTATTTACGGTAATAAGTGATGGACTACTTTGCATAGAAAAGTCGAGTCCAGTTTTACCCGTAGTTGGGTTACTCCCTACATCTAAACGGTAATTAGTGCTTAAAGTTTGGCTAGATGCATTACTTTTTTGAACTTTTATCCCGCTCGCCTGAGCTCTTAAGACCTGATCTGCACTACTAGGTGTCCCTGCATGGTCATCCCAGTAAGCATTATCAATATTGATTTCATTAAACGTCGTTTGAATCGAAATCCCATCTTGCCCATTAACAGCACTCATGTCAGCATCTGTTAAAGCTTCTAACGCAAAAGCATGTCCGCTCACTAACAACATGCTGATTGTTAATGCGTTTAAAATAAACTTTGAGCTGTGATTTTCTTTATTTTTTTTCATCACTTCAGTTCCTTTGAAATCTACATTAACGCTTAACAACGAGGATGACTTCCATCACAGCTAAAGACCATGACTTTCCCTTGAATAGCCAAATTCCCATTCATCATCAAGCCCATAAAACCAGTTTCGCGCCCATGGTCATACGCTGATGGTGTGGCAGTAGCCACTTGTTGGTTCGCACTGTTAGCAGTCGCCGCATAAGTTGGCTTTTTGAAATATGCATAATCATACATATTTGCGCTGGACCCTTGTGCTGTTGTTGAGCTAGTAAAGTTATCTTGCTCAATTGATAAGGCATTAAAACCAAAGTTACGAATTAAAATTGGCTGCGCTGCACTAAAACTAAGCTGAATAGCAGGCTTAATCATTTCAGTATTGTTTTTATCCAAATACTTTAAATCAGCACCATCTAAACCCATTTTTTGGATATTTAAAGTACCTTGTACACCTTTAAATACAAGCCAAAGTTTATTACCACTATCACTATTTTCGGCCCAACCACTTGGTTTGGTCGCATCTGCTTGTACAAAACGCTTATTAATTGCCAAGCCAATATGACAGAACTCTAGGTTCTCACAGACACCACCACTACCATTGTCAAATACACCGTTAGCTGTCTGGTTTAAATTGAGCGTTAAAGATAAATCAGCACCCGCTTGCCCATTTATGGCCTGCAATGCTTCATTGTCTAAAGTTTGTAGCTCTGCATGAGTGACCGTTGCACAAAGAGCGAGGATTAAAGTACTTATTTTTTTCATATCACTCTTCTCCTCTTATAGACCTTTAGTTGTGAGTTTCAAGTGCTGGATTAAAACACCGTCAATAACAGCAGAACCCATGTTATTGGTAATCGCTGAGCTAATCTGTGCCCCCGATAACTTATAGGTATTTAAATCTGCATTTGGTGTAGTGCTATACCAACGACCACCCTCGTAACGAGCATCTGGCAAAGGTGTACCGTTTGGCACAGTGTATTGAGCACCATTTCCAGCATCAGCTAAGGTATACCCTGTATTATTTACTGTCGGGTTATAATAGGAAGTACTATCAATATTAGCCCAGTTCGCACTTTGGGAATCAAATCTTAAACCTGAGCCTGCATTGCCAGTCCAGCCTGTGGCTGTCCGATATTGCCATGTATCATAACAAGTACTTAAATTCAAAAATCCGCAACTATAACTACCTGCACGGCGTTCCTGATTTTGCAATTGGTAGAAGTTTTTAGTTTGCGTTATAGCCGCCACAGTTCCTGTAGGTAATTTACCAAATGAAATACCTACAGCATCTTGTGTGCTATTACCTTTAAAGGCTTCTAAAGTATTATTGGTTGCATTATAGACCGTTGAACCAATTGAAATACTACTATGTGTCGCACTAGAACCCTGATATGTTTTACCACCTAAGGTTACGTTCGTACCACATTGATAAATATTACAAGTTGACCCTAAATAACTCGTATCGGCCCCACTATAGTCTGTATAGATTTTCTTATAAATTTCAGGTTTATTCGGAATACGAGCGAGCTCTAAACTAAAGTTCTTGCCATCCGAGCTTAAAACAAGTGGTTGATATAAAGAACCCAACACAAGGTTAATATTAGGGTTATAGAGATATAGACCTTCGTTCGCATCAAATGTTGGTGCAACTCCTCCATTAATTGCTGGAGTTACCAAATTACCTTGTGTAGTCCCTGACTCGCGCGTACTTAAACGTAAAACATTATTCATAGCACTATCAGTTGGAGCAGTCCATGAACCTGTTGAAGTAACAGTCGTAGTTTGGCTACGGATACGATATAACCAGTCTGAGCTCGGTGAGTTATTGCTTGGCGCACCAGTATATTGGGTACTATAACGATTTACCCATGATCCCACGGTAGACGTTGGAGTATTTGAAGTAATCGTTGCTCTTAAATTGGAGGCATCGCCACTGTTTAAACGAATAACTCCAGCTAAACCCAAAGTATCATTATAAAAAGGGCTCATTCCACCAGCAGATGTTGCTCCCCCTAATGTTTGGAAAAGCTGTAAGCGGCTGCCATTTAAGCTAAAGTTATTCCAGACCCCTTGTAAACGAAGACGGTTTGCACGAGTTGCGTCAGTACTCGTGCCAATTAGACCATTTGAATCACCATAATTAAATTGATCTGCGGCGCCATTTATTTTATTTGGATTTCGGACAAAAATATCTGTCCATAAGCCTAATTTCAGCTTATAAGCGTCAATACCTGCAGAATCCTTTGTTCCGACTTCATATAAAGGGGCTTCTAAAGCTAAGTAAGTTACCTGACATGTTGGGTCAGTCGCACCTGTACAATTATTTGTACTAAAATTCGGCACTGAGTTTTCAGTCGCAACTTTGAAAATCCACGGGTTAACAGCAGTACCCCAACTTGAGATTGCAGCAGTTGCATCGGTAGAAGCAAGGCGAGTATTGGTATTATTATCAGATTTAGAAAGTGCTAAGCCATAAAGAAAAATATCAGCTTTACCTACCGCACGGTCACCTGAATCAATAGAACCATTTTTATTGGTATCAGCGGCTGTCATACTTAAAGGGCCAACAGGTACATAATTGATATAACCTGTATCTTTAGTGCGGTCAGTTAAAATTTGGTTTGTAGTTTCATTCGCTCCAGCTCCACGAAATACCATATAAGTATTCTGTGGCAAGATAGCAATACCTTCACCAGTGGTTTCACTTAAACCTGCATCAGAAAGTTCTTCAAGAGCAAAACTTGGCTGACTTATACAAAAGCCAATTAAACTTGCCAGAACGGTTTTTTGAAACCTTACCGTATAATTAAGTGTAGTCATCTTGACCTTCCTGTTTATACGATGCCGCGCACCATATTTATTTTTCTTTAACAATCCTTGATGCTAGGTGAATTTTTCCTTTTCTCCCTAGACTAGAAGGCAAATCCAAATAGATATTGCCAACCCTTCCACATTTCCATTATGCGCAATATTTGCACGAATGCAAAAAAATAGAGCTTAAAAACTTACTTTTCCGATGAATGTAAAATTTAAAACTATGCATTATTCATACTTAGCAGAATTTTAAACTTCCATAGCAGTTTGGAGCAAAAGACTGATTAGCTAATTGTAAATTCTGTAATTCTAGTACTGCTGGTCTCGCGTTTGATAAATCCCTTGTCCCAACATTAAAATCACCACCAATACAATTTACAGCCAAGAAACCACAGTTTAATGGATTCTGGGTTAATTCTTTACTCACTTCAGTAAGTGCATCTCTAATAGTATCTGTTTTAATAACGACACTATTAGTCGGGTCAATTCGACCAATATCTATTGGATTTGATAACTCTAGCCACCAACCACGCATTGCTGTTGATACCGTTCCAGGCCAACGTATATCTTGTCCCTGCATGGATAATGATAATGGACTACCACTCAAATCAATTTTATGGATATAACCTAAATTTTCTAACAACGGTACTGTTACAGGTAAATTATTAATGGTCCCACGAAGATTACCATTTAACGTAATTCCCCCAAGGATATCAACATCAGCTGCCAGGGTACCCGACAAATCAATACCATTGACTATAGCAGAGGCTAATAAATTTACACTGCTCATCCGGTGTCCAGATACAATTGATTGTGGTAATGATAACTGTGCTTTTTGGGTAGGGGACAGTGTTATATCATAAGACTTAGTCTGGAAATCAAGATTAAATCCTGCTCCTAATGCAATTTCACCTCTAGCTTTACCTGTAATTGCTTGATTAACACCACAACCCGAAGGAGATGGATATACGCCACAAGCAGGGCTACCTGTTTGCGTGATGCGTGCAGCCTCAACAGTCGCCGCACCTACTTGGGGTGCTACTACCATATAACCACTTAAACTATTAATACCATTTGGTGTAGCTGAGTTTTCTGTGCCAATAGTTAAAAGTCCTTCAACTGCTTCAGCACTCAAGCGAATACCAGCTACTTCACGAGTTGATGCACTATTTGGGTTCTTTATTGCCAATTCGAAAAAAGGGTTTGTCAGTTTAGCATCGCTTGCTACCCGGCCCTCGCGTGTATCTGCTACACCACTTAAACTAACATTATCAAAATCAATATCACAGCCGCCCGCACCATTTACCCCACCACAACCTAACTGCAGTTTACGAATATTGGCATTAATTTCTAACTCGGCCTCTAAACCTAATTTATAAAATCCTACATTACTACTGCTATCACGCAATTTTTCCAGATTTGCCGAATCATTAGGTGCAATATAAGACATACTCATCAAGGCTTGACCCCGAGTTGCTGATAGTTCAGCATCTGACATAGGGACTAGTGTAGAAGCAGCATAGGCTGAGGAAAAGCATAAGCTTCCGAGTGTCAAAAGTGCTACTCGAAGAGACGTAAACTGTCGCATGGCCGACCTCCGTATCCGTGGGGGCATAATCCTGTTTAATTTCTTTTTATTTGGCCTATCAGCATTTGATAAATATTTAACTAAACATTATCAAAGAGAGCCTATATCAACCACATTTGCTTTTAAATTCTGTGATGCAGAACAAAAAAAACAAATCAATTATTGATCATTTTATATCATTTTTTACAAAAGGAAACTGTCGTTTATCATAATTCCGATAAACGCTTCTCAAAAAATTTTATTTATAAAATTGGGCCACCTAAGTGACCCATTATTTTTAAATGTTTTCATCGAGGAAACATTAAGTTTTGGGAAGTGTAACACCTGTTTGACCTTGGTATTTACCACCACGGTCTTTATAAGAGGTTTCGCACACTTCATCACTTTCAAAGAAAAGCATTTGTGCTACGCCTTCCCCAGCATAAATACGCGCAGGTAAATTCGTCGTATTTGAAAATTCTAAAGTAACGTGACCTTCCCATTCAGGTTCTAATGGAGTCACATTTACAATAATACCGCAACGAGCGTAGGTCGATTTACCTAAGCACACTGTTAACACATTGCGAGGAATACGGAAATATTCAATTGTTCGCGCTAGAGCAAATGAGTTTGGCGGAATAATACAAACATCAGACTCAATATCGATAAAACTTTTGTCATCAAAATTCTTTGGATCGACAATTGCAGAGTGTACATTTGTAAAAACCTTAAATTCACGGGCACAGCGTACATCATAACCATAGCTAGAGACCCCGTAGGAAATCAACTTTTCACCATTTTCATCAAAACGGACTTGATTCTCTGCATAAGGTTCAATCATGCCGTGTTTTTCGCTCATTTCGCGAATCCAACGATCAGACTTAATGGCCATGTATTTTCTATCCAAAAGGTAAATTCATTGATTTCGACGTACTTTAACTTAAAAAACCAATTATGAAAACAACACAGAGCTACTCAAATAAATAAGAATAGCTCAGCGGTACATTTAAAGGTTCAGTAAAGCAGAATAACTAATTGGAATTGAAAAGCTGACTAAAACAAGTGAAGCGGTTTTTTGCAAGTTAGTTTGATTTAACCAACCCACTTTCCTAGAAGCTAAAACCGATCCCAAGAAAATCCAGAACAACGCAATTGGTGTAATAAGCGCTAAATAAGCCATCATATGAATTAAATAAATATGAAAATTACTCCATGCCGCTACTGGGAAAATTGCTGAGGCAAAGAGTAATGCTTTTGGGTTTAATAAAGTGGCGCAGAATAACTCACGAGCACGAATCGTTGGCTGATTTAATTCAACTTCTTGATTTGCCGTATGCCATAACTTAATGGCTAAGAAAATAATATAGCAAGCGCTCAATAGCTTTAGGATAGGCGGCAGCATTGGTAGTGTGCTAGACACTTTTCCAATCAACATTCCCCATGCAGAAATAGAGATGATATAACCCAAAACTTCTGCTGGAATAAGTTTTACTGACTTCCTTAATCCCACTTGCACCCCTGAAGAAGCGAGTAGTGTATTGGTTGGGCCTGGAGTAAGTAAAATTGTGGCTACTAAGCCAATAAAAAGCCATGAAATCATTGAATGACCTCACAATATAGTCATCTCAGATTAATTGATATCCTGTCACAAGGCAAAAGGTAATTGTAAGACAAAGTATTTCAAATTATTTTCAAAATAAAAATAAATTTCATAAAAACAAATATTTATATAAATACCATATAAATTCAAGAAGAAAACTTTACGGTCAGTTGGGATGCTTTTCAAATAGATTCTGACTTAAGTAACATAAGTATTTTTATTTTAAGTCTATTTTTCCATCAAAAGTCTTTATAATAAAAAATATATAGCAATGGTAAGTTTAAATTTTAAGCTTTTAATAAGTTTCAATTCATATATTGTTTCTGATTTTTTATATAGAGCATCGCGCTTTACTACCCTTAATGATTATGGCAAAGCATTTTTTTCAATCTTGGCTTCCCTCCCCCGAGAAAGTTTCAAATATGAAATTTCTAAGGATTTTTGGTAAAAAGACCCTTAATCCTGTGCTTTGGTATGTCAATCGAAAATCAATTACCCGAGCTGTTTTTGTCGGAACTTTTTTTGGTTTACTGCCTATTCCTTTTCACAGCGTATTTATTGTGATGGCTGTATTGCTATTTGAAGTAAATTTACCAATTAGCTTGATGCTCGCTTGGTTAAGTAACCCGCTTACATTAGTTCCTATTCTATATATTGGTTTTTGGTTCGGTGCCCACATTTTTCATGTGCATATGATTAACAAAGAAATGTTGCTGGGTGTATTGCATCAGATTTCTCGTTGGATTACTCATTTCGGCCATGGCCACATTGATTTTAGTCTCGCGAAAATTTTGATGACAGGTCTAGTCGTAGAAGCTTTTGTATTTGCCGTTATTTTATATATATGCACAGAAATTTTCTGGCGTTGGATGGTCATAAAAAACTGGAAAAGTAGACATCGCCATAAAAAGCAAGAAGAGGTTTTATAAAAACTCCTCTCTTCTTGCATAAGTTTAAATCATCATTTTGGTAGTTTTGATTTCATATACTCTTCAGCCACATTAAGCACATATTCTTGGCAAGCCTCTCCTGTACCAGGATCATAAGCTCCATTATTGGTAATATTATTAGATAAGATTCGAATGCCTAGGAAAGGGACATTAAGTTGACTTGCGATTTGCGCAACAGATGCTGCTTCCATTTCTTCAACAGAAGTACCATAACGTTGATGGAAAAATTGAATACGATCTAGCTCATTATTCCAAACATCTGCTGAACCAATCGTTCCTTCAACCACATCACCTTTATCATAACGGACTTTATGTGCCGCCATTAACAACTCTTGGTCACCTTCAAATTTACGAATTGCAATCGGTTCTGGGTCAGATTCATCTGTTGGCAAAACATCAAAAGCCTCAACCCATGTGAGTGAGTTTGAACCACCGCCTAAGGGCTGTTTAGGAGTTCTAAATGCACCAATATTGGTTGTATATTTTCCTAAAACAATATCATAAACATGTAAATCAGGATCATGTCCACCTGAGGTGCCCTGATTAATGATCGCAATTGGTTTATAACGTTCAATCGCTAGAGCAGTTGCTGCAGCAGAGTTACTCATACCCATACGAGTTTTAGAAATAATCATTGGATAACCATTATAGGTTCCTTTCCAGAATTTCCACCCACCAATTTCTTCAATAGTCTTATTCTCTAATTTTGAAGCCATTTTTTCCGACTCTACGGGTAAAGCACCCTGAATAATAATCGGTTGTAACTTCTGTTTTTGTTCCTGAACTGTTGGTGTTTGCGAAACAGATGAGTTGTCATCATTACATCCAACTAAAAATAAAGCGCTACACAAACTGATAACGCCAAAAGTAGATTTGAATCGCATTTTTTAACCTTTCTTTTTAAAAAGTGTAAAGTAGCAATCTACATGCCAATTTCAAGTTTAGCTTTGTTATTTCGATTCAATAATTTAACTTTTTATTTTAATCAGATGATAAAAAACCCGACTTAAAGCCGGGTTTTAATCAATTAGAAAATACGTTTATCATCACGTGTGCGTTGAGGGATTTTTTCAATCTGCTGCCAGACTGCTTTAGCAATATCAATATAACTATCAGCGGCATCATCCATTGCTACAACACTTGGTTTACCCTGATCAGCATGTTCACGTATTTGAGCATTGAGAGGCAAACGACCTAATAATGGAATATGGTATTGCTCGGAAAGCTTATCACCACCACCAATACCAAAAATTTGCTCTTCATATCCACAGTTTGAACAAATATGAGTCGACATATTCTCAATAACACCTAATACTGGAATACCAACTTTATTAAATAATTCAATTCCTTTGGTAGCATCTAGCAAAGCAACATTTTGAGGCGTAGTCACAATAATTGAGCCTGTAACTGGAATACGCTGTGCAAGCGTAAGCTGAATATCACCAGTACCTGGTGGCATATCAATCATGAGTACATCTAAATCAGGCCAAAGCGTTTGATTAAACAATTGCATTAGAGCACCCGTTGCCTTTGGTCCACGCCATGCAACAGGTGTGTTGTTATCACCGGTTAAATGTCCAATAGAAAGCACAGCCATACCATAAGCATCTAAAGGTACAAAATTTTCACTTTCAATAAGTGGAGTTTTGCCCGCATTACCTAGCATTGTCGGAATACTTGGTCCATAGATGTCAGCATCTAACACCCCAACCTTAAGTCCCATTTTTTGTAAGGCAAGCGCTAAATTGACCGTAGTTGTCGATTTACCTACGCCTCCCTTTCCAGATGAAACTAAAATAACATTCTTAATGCGAGGATGAAGTGGAACATCTCTTTGTTGCGGAGCGGCTTTTTGAATCGGTGGATTATTTGGATCTGGTTCTGATTTAGGTGAGGCATCAAGCACAGGAGGTAAATTCGAACTTTCTTGTGAAGGGCGCTTTTGTTGAACCACGTGTAAATTAAGTTCTTCAATACCGCACTTTTCTAATGCACTAGCTAAATCATCATGAATTTGCTGCAAATGCTCTTTTTCGTCAGGGAAAGTATTAATGGTGAGTTGTAAAACTCGTCCCTGAACTTGGAGCTGACTTATACGCTCTTTTAATGCATCTTTTGAATGTGGTAGTAAGTAATTTTGGAGTACGGTTTGGATTTCATCTTTTTTCACTTCTTGTGCCGGTGAAAAAACAGACTTTAATGAAGAAAGCCAAGACATATTGTTTACTCCAAAAACAGATCATTACAGCTTAATGGAGATAGTGTAACAGTATTGCTCCGCACTCGCTCACCTTAGGATGAATAATTACTCACTTCATATCTCATCTTTTAGGTAAGGAGTACGAATTTTAGTTTAAATCAGCTTATTCAGCAGAATCATGATTCTTTAATTTATTTAATTTATCAGTTGCAGTTTTCTTTAGCTCATCAAACTTTGCTGTTGCTTGAGTTTTCAACTCATCAAATTTTGTAGCAGCCTCTTCCTTTAATTCTGCAGCTTTGGCTTTAGCATCATCAAGTTTATGTGCCGCTTCAGTACGTAAGTGATCAAATTTATCTTGCAGACTATGCTGAGCATCCTCAAGTTTGCCTTTTAAATCACTGGCTTTATCTTCAACAGCGTCTTTGCCGGCAGCCTCTTTCTCTTTTATATTTTCCTTTAAATCGTCTAAAGCTTTTTCGCCTTGTACTTTTGCATCAGCTGCTTTCGCCTTTAATTGGTCTACTTTATCTTCAATTGCTTCTTTACCCGCAGCTTGCTTCTCTTTTACATTTTCCTTTAAATCATCCAAAGCTTTTTCGCCTTGTACTTTTACATCTGCCGCTTTTGCCTTTAAATCATCTAATTTATTTTCAGTAGTCATCGTTGTTATCCTCATAGTTAATTAAAAAATTACCTGAATAAGTTATTAGTTATACATCGTTATGGCTTATTTTCTGACCGTAACTGCAATTTGAAACAAAGACAATACAGGAAGATTCAAATATTTTTCGATTTGTTTATCTGTTCTAAAGAGAAACCACCTCTAGCCAAAATCCATTTTAATAGAAATCGCTTATGCCAAGCCGAAGATTATTAATCTTTGCTTATCTCCCTGCATCAGTTAAAATCTTCCACCTTATAAATACGAATGAGAGAATGAAATCCGTGCGTAAAATTTTAGTCACTAATGCCCTCCCTTATGCTAATGGTCCAATTCATATGGGTCATTTACTCGGTTACATCCAGGCAGATATCTGGGTTCGTGCCATGCGAGCAATGGGTCATGATGTGACTTATGTATGTGCGGATGATGCTCACGGTACAGCAATTATGCTACGTGCCGAAGCAAATGGTATTAGCCCAGAAGAGCAAATTGCGAATGTTCAAAAAGAACATATCCGTGATTTTGACGGTTTTGGCGTACATTTCGATCATTACGATTCAACGCATAGCGATGCAAACAAAGCACGTTCAACAGATATTTATATTAAAAACCGTGAAGCTGGAAATATCGCAGTCCGTCCTGTAACTCAATTATTTGATCCAGAAAAAGGGATGTTCTTGTCTGACCGTTTCATTAAAGGTACATGCCCAAAATGTAAATCAGAAGATCAATACGGCGACTCATGTGAGGTGTGCGGTACAACTTACAATGCAACCGAGTTACTTAACCCGCGTTCGACTTTAAGTGGTGCAACACCAGTTGAAAAATCATCAGATCACTATTTCTTCAAGCTTCCAAACTTCTCTGAATATTTACAAAAATGGACGCGTGATGAAGGACGTTTACCTCTTTCAATTGCGAACAAGTTAGATGAATGGTTTGAAGCAGGTTTAGCAGACTGGGATATTTCTCGTGATGCACCATATTTTGGTTTCGAAATTCCAGATGCACCAAATAAATACTTCTATGTTTGGGTAGATGCTCCAATCGGTTATATGTCTAGTTTTGAAAACTATATCAAAGCTAAACGTCCAGATTTAAACTTTGATGATTTCTGGAAAAAAGATAGCCAAAATGATGTTTATCATTTTATTGGTAAAGATATTGTTTACTTCCATGCTTTATTCTGGCCAGCAATGCTTGAAGGTGCAAACTATCGCACCCCAACAGGCTTGTTTGTAAACGGTTTCTTGACTGTAAATGGGCAAAAAATGTCTAAGTCACGTGGTACTTTCATTAAGGCCGAGACGTATTTACAGCATTTAAACCCAGAATATTTACGCTACTACTTTGCGTCTAAACTTTCAGATAAAGTTGAAGACTCTGACTTAAATCTTGATGATTTTGTTCAAAAAGTAAATTCGGATTTGGTTGGTAAAGTCGTTAATATTGCTAGCCGTTGTGCGAAATTCATCAACAGCAGCTTTAACAATACTTTATCTGCTCAATGTGCAGAATCTGAGCTGGTACAAAGTTTTATTGATGCAGGTGATTCAATCGCTGCTGCATATGAAGCACGTGAATTCTCTACGGCGATCCGTGAAATCATGGCGCTAGCTGACCGTGCAAATCAATATATTGATGAGAAAAAGCCTTGGGCTCTTGCTAAACAAGAAGGTCAAGAGCAACAAGTTCTTGATGTATGTTCTGTGGGTATCAACTTATTCCGTCAACTAGCGGTGTACTTGGCTCCAGTTCTACCAACTTTAGCTCAGCAAGTTCAAGATTTCTTAAAACTTGAAAGCTTCGATTTCGAGTCACGCAAACAAATTCTTGTAAGCCATGAGATTGCGCAGTTCCAACCGCTTATGCAGCGTGTTGATCCAAAAGCGGTTGCAGCTATGGTTGATGCTTCTAAAGAATCTTTAGGTGCTCCTGCTCCAGAAGCAACTAAAGCAACGGCGAACAAGGACAAAGCTACCGAGAAAAAAGCTGCCCCTGCTCCAGCAGTGGGTGAAGCTGAAATTATCGGTATCGAAGACTTCTTAAAGGTTGATTTACGTGTTGCTCAGGTCATTGAAGCAGGTACAGTTGAAGGTTCAGATAAGTTGCTTCAACTGACGTTAGACGTTGGTGAAGCTGAACCACGTAATGTATTTAGTGGTATTCGTAGCCAATACGCGCCAGAAGACCTAAAAGGTAAATTGGTTGTTATGGTGGCGAACCTTGCACCACGTAAAATGCGTTTTGGTGTTTCAAACGGAATGGTACTTGCTGCCGGAAATGGTGAAGGTATTTTCATTATTTCTCCAGACAGCGGTGCAAAACCAGGCGATAAAGTTTCTTAATCTACTTTCAAAAAAAGCTCCCTAAATTGGGAGCTTTTTTATTTTTAAGGGCTTTGAATAGGTTTAAAAGAGGCTTACTAAATTAGGACCACGGCCACCCTTCGCAAGGGTTATTAAATAAAAGGTGTATATTTCCTAACTCTTCATTTGTTAAATAGCCATTCTTATTTTCATCTAAATAATGAAATAGCTCTGTTTGTTTATTTTCCCCTTGAAACCGTTTATCTCTCGGCCAGTTATAAGGATAAAAATCTTGTACCCGCTGAAATTCTTTTAGGCTATACATGCCATCATGATTTAAATCATATTTTTTCTGAAAAAGCTCCCAATCTAAAGAAGCGGGCTCACATGCATTTACCATATTCAAAATACAGTAAGTTGCACATCCAGCAAGTAACTTAATAGTTAGATTGCTCATGATTATTCACTTGTATATCGGAAATTTTATAGTCCTTTTCGTGAACTGGAGAACCAGCAATACTCATGGCCCGCTCATTTGCCGGTTGTTGTTTACTCGTCGTTCTCATCTCACATCCTGTAGTTAAGATGAGAAAAACTACAGAAATGCTCACCATTAGTTTTTTCATAACGTGATCCTCATTTCTTTTTGTTTTATTTATTAAGTTACCACTTTTAAAGTATTTAAGTGCTAAAAAAGATATTTCAATTTGTATATATTTTACGCAAAAATAAAGCCAGACTATAAATAGCTGGCTTTGGATTTTGTAGATATTTTAATTAAAGAATAATCATTTGAAGAAAATTAATTTTAAACCCAATAAAGTCACAATACTTCCAGCAACTCGATCCACCCCTGTTTTTGCTTTCAGATACATTTTTCGAGGCTTCTCTGAAGATAACAGCATCGCAACACATGAATACCAACCAGCATCAATCATAAAACAAATCACTGGCAATGCGACATAGTAATAATTTGGGATTTCTTTTGGCAACAAAGCAGTAAACACACTTGCTAGTACGACTGCGATTTTTGGATTACTTAACTGCGTAATAAGGCCATAACGATATGCTTGTTTATAGGTCATTCTTGATTTGCCATCATTCTCCATGGCAATTGGTTCTTTGGCATGTTTAATAATTTTAAAAGCCAGCCAAAGCAAATATAGCCCACCGCCAATTTTTAAAATTAAATAAGCAGAAGGCACTGCTAATAAAACTGCTTGCAATCCCATAACAGCTAATAGACCAAAAAGTGCTGCACCTGTCCCTGTTCCCAATGCTGTAAACAAACCGTGTTTACGTGATTTAGAAATTGAATTTTGTGCCACATAAATAAAGCTTGGCCCAGGACTTATTGCTCCAAGCATCAATGCCATCGCAATTGAAAAAAGAGGAATAAGGGACTCAAACATTGTATTGACCTAGCATCATGCAATTGCGCGGTATTCTAACAGCTTTTTATGACACATATAAAAATGGCGAAGATATAAATGATGAAAATTGAATTTTCATGTTTTTACAATTTAGATCTTCACAACGGACAAAAGTGTCCGTTAAATATATAACCTTTAGAACTCCCCAAACCGATGACATGAGTAAACGTCAAAAAATTGCAGCCCATAATCGGGATGAATTACTCAATGCAGCCGAAGAATGTTTTCGTATTCATGGCATTAATGTCCCTTTACAAGTTGTGATTGACCACGCTGGTGTAGGCAGAGCGACGTTCTATCGTAATTTTTGTGATCGAAAAGCTTTAATTGGTGCGCTTTTAGAACGTGCGATTACACAGCTAGAGCAAAAAGCTGCTCATTTTCAACAATTCGAGGATGGTTTATTTCGTTTAATTGAGGGACATATTGCACAACTTCCTAAACTTGCAATTTTGCAAGATTTTTGGAGAGTAATTGATCGACAAGATCCAATTATGTTAAAAATTTATGAACGGCGAAATAATGCACTTAACCCACTGATTGAAAATGCGATAGAACAAAAACTGTGCCGAGCTGATTTCACTGCCAATGACTATGCAATGGTCACTGCAATGTTAGGTTCTTCATTTCAAGGACATGAGCCAGAAGAACAGACTCGCTTAGCAAAACGAGCAATTGAATTACTATTTCATGGTATTCAAATACAAAAAATTCGAGGGATAGAATGAGTAAAACGCCTCGTTATTTGGAAACACCACCCGACTGGACGCCAGAAGAGCAACCGACTCTACCTGGTTCACCAGCAGCTATTGCTCACTCTGTACCTAAACGATTTATTTACTTTTTTATTGGTTTATTTATCGCTCTTTCGGCAAGCTTAAGTAATGGTTTTATTACGGCAAATTTACCTTTAATTCAAGGTGAGTATGGACTAACCCCTTCCGAAGCTGCTTGGCTACCTGCTGCATATGTCATGGCAAATGTCAGCTCAAACTTAATTTTATTTAAGGCCCGTCAACAGTATGGCTTGAGAGTATTTTCAGAAATAGGACTTGTAATTTTTATTGCGGTTCTTGTTTTGCATATTTTGTACATACCTATGAAATGGCCCTATTTGCGCGGGTTGTAGCTGGTTTAGCTGGTGCGCCATTAAGCTCTTTAGGTATGTATTACACCATGCAAGCTTTTAAAAAAGCAGACATGGCAAAAGGTATATATATTGCCTTTGGTTTTCAGCAGTTAGGTGTTCCCCTCGCCTGGATTATTTCTCCATTTCTTGTAAATACAGACAGTTGGTCTGTTCTTTACACCTTTGAACTCGGCTTAGCGCTTTGTTGTTTAGCAATGGTGGTTTCTTTGAAATTACCACGTAGCTTACGAATCTATGTTTTCGAAAAACAGGATTTCTTCACCTTTGCTTTACTGGCGCCAGGTTTTGCATGTCTATGTATTGTGCTGACACAAGGCCCAATCTTGTGGTGGTTTAACAGTGAATGGCTTGCTTATGTATTAATTGCAGGTTTTAGCTTAGTTGTTTTAGGTTTGCTCTATGAACATTATCGTGCCAATCCATTAATTATGACACGTTGGTTAGGCGCCTCCTCAACCCTACGCTTTATCTTTGGTGCTTTTGCCATTCGTCTTTTAATGTCAGAACAAAGCTATGCAGCCGTTAACTTCCTAAAAACTATGGGAATGGGTCCAGACCAATTTGTTCCACTCTATGTGGTCATATTGGTGGGGATTTTAAGCGGAACTCTATTTAGTGCGCTTACTTTCTCGCGTGAACGAATTATTTTTCACTTACTTTTTGCAGAGTTTTTGATTCTCATTGCCTGTGGATTAGATTATCACCTTACGAGCGATGTACGGCCTTCAAACTTCTTTGCAAGCCAGTTTTTAGTAGGCTTTGCCGGCGGCCTGTTTATCGGTCCTTTACTTCTAATTGGATTTGCACAAACTTTGGCTAAAGGTCCTTCGTATGTAGTGACTTTTATTGTCTTATTCTCTGCAACCCAAACATTTGGTGGCCTTGTTGGCTCATCTTTTTTCTCGACCTATCAACAACATCGTACACAAAACTATCAAGTCGAGATTATTAAAGATTTGGAACAAGCCGACCCATTAGTTGCTCAAAGGCTCTCTACCTATCAACGTAGTGCAGCCATCACAACAAATGACCCCGCATTACAAACAGCTCAGTCTATGCGCTCACTTAATCAAGTGGTTACTCGTGAAGCTCAGGTCCGTGCCTACAATGATGTGATTGCATTAAACGGTATTTTTGCCGTCGCCTTACTCTTATGGGGCGGATTTAATATTGCACGTAGTAAATACCTACAACGCAGAGGAATTAGCCGCCCTTAACGGCTTTTGTTATTGATGAAATAGAAATTGAGATTGATATATGTCAGATGATCAAAATAAACCGGAACAAACACCTGCTCAAACATCTAATAATGAGCCAACGCCTGCACCTGCACCTGCACCTGCACCTGCACCTGCACCTGCAAGTAAACTGATTCCGACAAAACGCTCAACCCTATTATGGATGTTGGGTGTGCTTATTATCGGTATTTTAGTGATTTTGTGGGCATGGAGAATTGGGCCTTTTGCCACAAGTGTGCAGCAAACTGACAATAGTTATGTTAAAGGTAAAACTACCATTTTATCCTCGCAAATTAATGGCTATGTTAAAGATGTATTGGTAAAAGACTTTGACCATGTTAAAAAGGGTCAAGTATTAATGCATATTGATGCCACCACTTATGACCAAAAAGTAGCACAAGCGGCTTCGGGGGTAGAACAGGCCAAAAATACTTTAGCCAATCAAACTCAGTCAATTGCTCAAAAACAAGCAGATATTGTGGCTGCGCAGGCTAAAGTAGAACAAGTTAGGGCTCAATATGAACTCTCTTTAGCACAGCTTAGACGCTATCAACAGCTAGGGAATAGTGGAGCAGCTTCTAAATCTGAGCAAGATAAAGCCGCTGCTGATGCCGAGAATAATCTTGCAGCACTTAAACAGGCAGAGGCTAATGTTCTAGTTGCCAAAGAAGCACTTAAAACAGCTCAAGTCGCAGAAGCTGGCTTAGAAGCACAAGTTTCCAGTGCTAAAGCACAGTTAGATCAAGCACAAACCACCAAAGACTATAGTGTTATTGTTGCTCCAATGGATGGACAACTTGGTGAAGTAAACCCTCGCGTTGGGCAATATGTGGCCGCAGGATCACAGTTACTCTATCTGATTCCACAGCAAACTTGGGTGATTGCCAACTTTAAAGAAACCCAAATTGCCAACATGCGAATTGGACAAAAAGCGTGGTTTACAGTCGATGCAATGAAACATAAAAAATTTACAGGTCATGTTGAACAAATCTCTCCAGCCGCGGGTTCCGAGTTCAGTGTACTAAAACCGGATAATGCGACAGGAAACTTTACCAAAGTCGTTCAACGGATTGCCGTGCGTATTACCATTGACCCAAATCAGGAAGGAATAGAACACTTACGCCCTGGTATGTCAGTGATTACTTCTGTCGACACAAGCTCTTAATCAGCTTTTTAAAAACCTCTTTAAAAAGCTACAATGTGATCAATCATTATTTTTCTCAATTTCTAATGTTTGATCACATTGCCCAACCTATCTCCTATCAGCACATTGAACTATCCTTTCTTGTTCATCTCGACATTAAACGTTTAGATTTAGTTCATCCTCAAATTTCGGGTAATAAGTTTTTCAAATTAAAATACAATTTGCTTGCTGCAAAAGAACAAGGTTTATCAAGCATTTTGACTTTTGGTGGGGCTTACTCAAATCATATTGCTGCAACAGCTTATGCAGCTCATCTTTTTGGTTTAAAAAGTATAGGAATTATTCGTGGTGAAGAGTTAGCTGACAAACCTCTGAATCCAACCCTAGCAAAAGCTCAAAGTTTAGGAATGCATCTACATTTTGTCTCCCGCAATGAATATCGCTTGAGAGATGAAGTAAAATATCTTCAACAATTACAACGCCAATTTCCACAGACCTATATTATTCCTGAAGGCGGCACCAATGAATTGGCAGTTCAAGGTTGTCAGGAAATTCTAAGTCAAAGCGATTTGCAAAACTATGATGTAATTTGCTGTGCAGTAGGAACTGGTGGAACGATTTCGGGTCTTATTGAAAGGAGTTCAGCCGATCAGAAAGTCTTAGGATTTTCAGCATTAAAAGGCGACTTTCTACAACAAGATATTCAGCAATGGACCAAAAAACAGAATTGGTCGCTGACAGATTCATACTGCTGTGGCGGATATGCGAAAACTTCACCTGAGTTATTGGCATTTATAGAAAATTTTGAAGAGCAACATACCGTACCACTTGAACCGATCTATACGGGAAAGATGATGTTCGGTCTGTTTGATCTTATAAAGAATAATTACTTTCCTGAAGGAACTCGCATTCTGGCAATTCATTCTGGTGGTTTACAGGCAGATATAAGAAATAAATCACATTAATAACTGACTATCTTTTAGGTCGTATTGTTCACTACCGTGATAAATGTCTTTAGCATGAATAAAGCTCGGCATGGTAGTATATGCCCCTTTTTAAATTTTCACGATTAATCGAGAATCTCTTATGTCTAACAGTCATGTTGATGTCATTGTCTTAGGTGCAGGTGCTTCTGGACTCATGTTGGCTGCACATGCTGCTAAACGCGGACGCTCGGTTTTAATTTTAGAAAAAGCTAATAAAATTGGTAAAAAGATTTTAATGTCAGGTGGAGGTAAGTGTAACTTTACCAACCTATATGTAGAGCCTGACAACTATATTTCTCATAATCCACACTTCGTCATTTCTGCTCTATCACGTTATAGCAATTGGGACTTTATTGGATTGGTATGTGATTATGGCATTGCCTATGAAGAACGAAAACATGGGCAATTATTTACACTAAACGGTGCTAAAGAAATTTTAGAAATGTTGGTGAGTGAATGCAATAAAACCAACAATGTCGAGATCCAAACCCATTGTGAAGTTGGAGAGATTGTTCCATTAGAACAAGGTGGTTTTTCCGTACATACAAACCAAGGACGTTTTAGCTGTGAGTCATTAGTCGTTGCTACAGGTGGCTTATCTATTCCGACTCTTGGAGGTTCCGGTTTTGGCTATGAACTGTCACAAAAGTTTGGACATCAAGTTTATCCAACTCGTGCAGGTTTAGTCCCGTTTACCTTTTCAGATCATATTAAAGAAGTCACTACACGCCTAAGTGGCAATGCTTTAGATGTGACTCTAAGTAACTCGAAAAATAGTTTTACTGAAGCATTATTGTTTACGCATCGCGGCTTGAGTGGACCAAGTTCCCTACAGCTTTCAAACTATTGGAATACTGGTGAAAGTTTTAAAATTAACTTTTTCCCAAGCCAAGATTTAGCAACTTATTTAAAAGATAAAAAGAAAGCACAACCTAAAGTTCTATTACGCACCCTTCTTAGTGAGTTTACTGCGAAAAGTATTATCCAAGAGCTACAACAACTTATATGGTCAGAGCAGAGCGAAACAGCGATTGGTAATATCAGTGATGTACAGCTAGATCATATTGCCGAACAGTTACACGGCTTTACTGTCAAACCATCAGGTACAGAAGGATATCGTACTGCCGAAGTTACTTTAGGTGGAATTGATACAACCGAAGTATCTTCCAAAACCATGGAAAGTAAAAAGCAAAAAGGATTGTTTTTTATTGGCGAAGTACTTGATGTAACTGGCCATTTAGGAGGCTATAACTTCCAATGGGCTTGGTCTTCCGCTTATGCAGCAGCACAATACGTTTAAATGATGAATAAGCTAATTTGACGCTTTCGAATCATTTGACGATTTTTCAGAATTACGCGTATGAGTTGTTGCCTGTTTTGATGAATTAGATTTGTTAAATACAAACTTATAAGCACTTGCTAAAAAACCTACGGTAATTCCCGCAATGACAATCGGTGCTAAAAAACGACCTGGTTTCTTCATCGTATTTTCCTCACTTATTTCTTTTTATAATGGCCCAAAAAAAGTTCGACCACTCAATATAGAGTGGTCGAACTTATCACAAAAATCAAAGATTTTTTGTACGGTTTATCTGAAAATTAGTTTTACTTACTAAATTTCGTCATTTTCTCCAGTAGATCCAAACGGCTTGTTTACTGGTGGTTCTGTTGGATTTACTTGTGCAGAATCAGCAGGTTTCGCATCAGATGAAACTGTTGACGGTGACGTTGTAGTCGTTGGTGCAACTGTAGATATTGACGAACTAGTAGTCGCAGATGGACTAGCCGTAGTAGAAGGTGGTTGGTACAGAGGATTTGGTTCATTCGCTTCTTTTTTAGCTTTATCTAACAAATCACTCAACAGTCTTTCTGCTGGTTGGCGACCACCTAAACCAAATGCAAGAGCGAAAGCAACTGCAACTGCGCCTAGAGTCAAACCAAATGCAAGATTAACGATTGAATCTGCAATACCCATCGCTCTTAAACCAAGTGCAAGTACGAGACCAATAATTAACACACGAACTAAACTACCTAACCAACGCGAGCTATTATATTCGCCACGTTGAACCACGTTCGCCACAACATTGGCAAGCCAGAAACCAATAACCAAGATTACAGCGCCCAATAGAATGTTTGCACCGAAATGGATAAACATTGCAATTAGACCACTAATTTGATCGAAACCAAGACGATCCGCAGCTTCAGAAACTGCAAATAGCATAGTAAAGAATACAATTAGCCAGCCAACTGCATTAGAAACTTTAGTTTGACCTAAAAAGCGTTGTACATCTAACTTTGCAGGAATTTCATCAACACCTGTACCTGCAATTAATTCAGCAACTAAGCGGCCAACAAAACGAGAAACAATATAAGCAACCAGTAGAATTAAACCAGCAGCAATAATGTTTGGAATCGCCTGCAAGATTTCATTAAGCATTGCTGTTGCTGGCTGAGAAATTGTCTCAATGCCTAAAGCTTCAAACGCTACAATCAATGTTGTAATAATGATGATTGCGAAAACAAATGAACCTAAGAATTTGCCTACATTAGAGCTTTTGAAAAGACCAATTTTTTCAGCTTGAGCCTGAACACCTAAGCTATTTACTAAACCTTCAACAATACCGCGTACAATTTTTGCCAAGATATAACCAACAAAAACGATAACACCAGCAATAAAGATATTTGGTAAGAATGCTACAGCATCATTTACCATATTTTGAACAGGAATCAGTAAGCCTGTTAATCCTAATATTGAAAGAACAATCGGAAGGAAAAGTAACAATACAAGCCAGTAAAGAATTTCACCAATATTTTGGCTAATTCCACCCACACCCACTTCACTGCTTAACTTATCATCGAGTTGAGTTCGGGATAAAACATTGGTCACACCTGCTCTCACCAGTCGAGCAACGATCCAACCAATAAAACCCACCACAACAGCAGCAATAATATTTGGAATATAGACGAGTACCTGATTCACCATATTGCTGAACGGGCCACTTACTCCACTAATGTTAAGTACATTGAGAGCTGCAACAACAGCTAAGATTAAAATAAACCAGAATACAAGCTTTGAAATAAGGCCTTCTATATTGGGAGTACGCCCAGTTGCTGAAGATAATTTTGCATTAGTATTTACTTTTTGCAGAAGTTTTTTAACTCCTGCCGCAACTAATAAAGCAATTATCCAGCCTACCAGTAAGATGACGATTGCAGCTAAAATAGGATGAAACTGATCCCAGTAATACATCGCATCAAACTGAGCGCCGCGAGGCCCATTAAAAAATTCATTCATATTGTTATGTCCTCAATTGTTATGTTCTTTTCAGTGCCATCAATTATGAAAAACACCATTCGTTGTTAAAAATGACGATAAATGCGGTCTATCTCACCTTATGTTTTGAGTATTTTCTAATCAACATACTTCTGCATAAATACAACAAATTGATGCAAAAGGTTGCAAAAAAAGCCTTCAGGTCACATCCTAAAGGCTTGATATCAAGATATACTGGTTAAATTATTACCTCGTTTTAACCTATATAGGTCTTTAAATTAGAGGCATTTGAAATGACATGTGGCACAGGCTCATGTTGCATAGCTCCTTCTTGTTTAGGTACGTTGCTATGATCAGTAACCATGTAGACGATGAGTGCAATAAGAAAAAGCCCAACAATAATTAAAATATAAACTGGCAATCTTCTTTTTTTCGCAGTTTCTTCAGGACTCGTCACATGAGGTGGTTTTGAAAAATCATGCATCTTCTTTCCCCTCTTCTATTATCATTAACTTATACTCATCATAGCAATTTGCTTTGTTGCATTGTGTGAAAAAGCATTATGCTAAGGTGTCTGCGGTTGCAAAACTCTACTTTTAAAATAATAAAAATAGTATAAAATTTAGGCAATAATATTTAGCCATTTAAAAATAATGACGAGTTATGCTCGAGCTTCTTTAATGTTCTATTTGTAATACAATATGTTTTAGCGCTTACTTTTTATAAAATAGGCTATAATAAGCCCCCTTGTTTTAAAGCTGCTCTATTTTATGATGTATCGTCAGCAAAACGTAACACTTGATCTCGACACTGACGTCACACATCAATGTTATATACATCAGACGAGAGACGAACATCTCATTGGTATTATTGAATTTAATAAACCAAGTTATGAACTCAAATGGGGTGATTTAGAGTATTTTCGTCGCCGTACTGAAGAATTTTCCGTCATGCCATTTCCTGACTGCATTAATGCCATGATTGTTGATATTCGTAATATCAATATTTTTCTAGACAATGATGTTCCGATTTTACCTTGGCGCTTACTAGAAGAAGACTGTCCTGTTCGCTTAGTCGTTCCACAAGATCGTTTGGAACATTATGCAGGTCTTTTTGAGCCAACTTGGCTTTCAACCGATGTAGACAGCGCAATTTCAGAAATTCGCGAATTTATGGATATGTTTGTCCACTAATAAACATATCCATAAAATTAATTATAAAGTTGTTTTCACCGCAATTTATTACCAGTAATTTTCTACCGCAATATTTCCCTCACCTCGACGATTCATCGTTAATTTACGGCGTTTTAAAGCTTCTTTCGTGTCATCCACCATTTGCGGATTACCGCAAAGCATGACATGGCTTGTAGCAGGGTTCAGTTCTATACCAGCAGATTTTTCTAGTTCGCCGTTTTCAATCAGAATCGGTAAACGCTCATGCAATAGCGCAGATGGATCTCTAGTAATAATCGGAATAAATTTAAATCCGTTATGTCCTTCCCCAAAAGTTTCAGCAATCTCTTGAATACGATCAACGTAAGCTAACTCAGCTGCGGTACGGACACTGTAAACCAAATTAATTTTTTGATATTTAGACCATGTATCGAAGTCTTGTAACATTGATAAAAATGGAGCTAATCCTGTACCCGTTGCCAATAACCATAAATCATGTGGTAAAGGTTGTTGATAGCGAGCTAAAGTCAAATAACCATAAGGTATTTTTTCTAAATAAAGCTCGTCTCCGACCTTTAAATGTTGAAGATTTGACGTAAATGCACCGTCTGGTACCACAATCGAAAAAAACTCAAGCGTTTCATCAAATGGTGATGAGACTACCGAATAAGCACGAACAACGAGTTCCTCTCCAACTTTTAGCCCAATACGTGCGAATTGCCCAGCAGTAAATTTAAAATGTGCAGGGCGAGTTATGGTGAAACTAAAAAGAGTTGGAGTCCAGCGGTGTACAGATAAAACTTTTTCTACGCTAAATTTTTCAATTGACATGATTTCAACGTGGCATGAAATAGTGCGCTCATGTTAGCATGACAGCCGAAATAATGAATACTTTTAAACGTTAAGGCTTTTTAAACATGCGCATGACATTACGCCAGTTGGCTGTTTTTGTAGCAGTCGCTCAAGAAGGAACTGTCACCAAAGCCAGCGATGCGGTCAGACTGACGCAAAGTGCAGCAAGTATGGCTTTAGCTGATTTAGAGGATGGCCTTGGTGCTCCTCTCTTTGATCGTTTAGGTAAACGATTACAACTTAATGATTTAGGTCGTTTTCTATTGCCACAAGCCTTAGAGATATTAGGTCGCTGTGAAGCTTTTGAGCAAGCTGCAAAAGGTGAATTGCAAAGTATTGATTTACGTATTGGGGCCACTTTAACGATTAGTGATTACCTCATGCCAGATTTAATGGCAAACTTTTTACAGCATCATCCTAAAGCACATTTGCAATTACAAGTGGGCAATACACGCCAAATGATTGAAGCAGTCAATCAATTTCAACTTGATTTAGCTTTAATTGAGGGATCATGTCATTTACCTCAACTCCAATGTATTCATTGGCGTGATGATGAGCTTGCAGTTTGCTGTGCCCCAAATCACCCGTTAGCACGTTTAAATAGACCTCTAACAGCGCATGATTTTCTTCAAGTCGAATGGATTTTACGTGAAGAAGGCTCAGGGACTCGTGAAGTATTTGATAATGCGATATTGCAAGATCTGCCAGACGCGAATATTCGCTTAACCCTAGGTCACAATGAAGCAATTTTAAAAATCGTTGCTGGTGGTTTAGGTATGTCATGTATTTCTAAACTTGCCATTGAACCTTTAATTGAAAAGGGACAATTAGTAATTTTAGATACACCATTCTGGCAGCTTACGCGTCCGCTTTATATGCTGGTACACCGTCAAAAGTATCAAGGTCCAGGCCTCAAAGCATTCTTACAATTCTGTGAAGATCAGGTTTAAAACCTGATCTTTTCATTGATTAGCGTCGAAAATTTGATAGCAATTCGCTTGTGATCGCTTTATTGTGATCCGCAATTTTATTTTTCTTGGTTTTCGCAGGATTCGGGTCAACACGCTCAATTTTGATCGCTTTAAATTTGCCCTGATTATCTGCAGCAAGAAATCTCACTTTTTCATTTCTTTTCGGTTCGCCCTCTGATGCAGGGAAATCAGAAATATGAAAGAAAATATCACCTTCACTAGTTTCAATAAAACCAAACCCTTTATCAGCGTTATATTGTTTTACCCATCCAGTATAAAACTCTTGCTTCATGATCTTTCCCCTACTTTTCCAATCCAGTTGTTGCAATAAATAAAAAAGAGACTCACGATCCCGTTTTTAAAATTATACGGTTGAATGAAGTCTCTTTTTAATGCTATTTCAAAAAATTAATCTTTTTGTACACTACCAAAAATTTTATCGCCAGCATCACCCAAGCCAGGAACAATATAACCTTGTTCATTTAAGCCATTATCAATAGATGCCGTATAAATTTGTACATCCGGATGAGCTGCTTCAACTTTAGCAACACCTTCAGGAGCAGCAACCAACACCATAACACGGATATCTTTACAACCACTTGCCTTTAACACATCAATAGCAGCAACTAAAGAATTACCTGTTGCCAACATTGGGTCAATAATCATCGCAAGACGATTAGCCACATCTGGAACTAATTTTTTGTAATACGTACGAACTTCTAGTGTTTCTTCATTACGCTCAAGACCTAAAACACTCACCTTTGCGCTTGGAATCAGATTAAGTACACCATCCAACATACCAATTCCGGCACGTAAAATCGGTACAATCGTTATTTTCTTACCAGCAATACGCTGTGTAGTAACAGTTCCAGCCCATCCATCAATTTCACAATCCACAACTGGCAAATCTTTTGTTGCTTCATACGTCAATAACATAGTCACTTCCTGAGCAAGCTCACGGAAGTTCTTAGTACTGATATCAGCACGACGTAACAAACCTAATTTATGACGAATAAGTGGGTGACGAATTTCTTGAATGGCCACAGATGTTACCTAAAAATATAAAAACGTATTTATTATAATCTTTTTTTAACGCTCAATAAAAAAAAGCCTCCAGATTTGGAGGCTTTTTTGTACACCAGAATTACTGTTGTGAAAGCATGAAATGTAATGGAGATAAAATTTCTGCTTTTAATGCCAAATTAATCATTGGATCTGGGTAAACACCCAAAATAATAACTAATGCAGCAGCAGCTAATACCATTAAACCACCCACTTTTTGTCCCCAATGAGCATCTGCATCAATACGAGGAGTTTCTGGTGGTGTCATATACATTACAACCATCACACGTAAGTAATAGTACAAACCGATACCACTACCCACAATAATCATTGCAGCTAAGAACCAGTGTTGAGTTGTTACAGCAGCCATTACCACCAAGAACTTACCAATGAAGCCTGCTGTTAATGGAATACCAGCCAAAGACAACATCATGACTGTTAAAGTTGCTGTAAGTACTGGACGGCGCCAGAACAAACCACGGTAGTCTGCAAGGCTTTGTGCTTCATCTACGTTGTTATATGGGCTAGACATTAATGCTACCGCACCAAAGGCACCGATAGTAGTTAATACATAAGACACCACATATACAGTTACGCTACCCAAGCTCGCATAAGTCATGCTAATTAAAGCAATTAACAAATAACCAAAGTGAGCAATAGATGAATAACCAAGAATACGTTTTAAGTTAACTTGACGAACAGCGAGTAAGTTACCAACTAAAATCGACAATACAGCAATGATCGTCAAAATAGTTACTAACGAGTTCACCATCATTGCGCCTGAAGCAAGCATGTAACGCACGAACAAACCAATTGTTGCAACTTTAGCAGCAGTCGCTAAGAAAGTTGCCATTGGCGCTGGTGCACCTGCATATACATCCGGTGTCCATTTATGGAACGGCGCAAGCGATAATTTAAATGCAACAGCAAAGATAATAAGTGCTAAACCTAATAACACCATTGGCTGTTTGATTGCTTCAAATAATGCCTGTACAGAATCATAGAATGAAAGCGAACCTGTATATGCATAGATATATGCCATACCCATCAACAACATTGCAGAAGCTGTCGCTGAAAGTACAAGGTATTTAATACCCGCTTCAAGTGAGTTACTGCGTTGATAAGTATAAGCAAGTAAGCCATATACAGGAATCGACATTAACTCAAGGCTAATGAAGAACGATGCATAGTGAGAGCTTGCAACCATCAACATTGCACCTGCTACTGAAGCAAGTAACAAAAGATATAACTCTTCGCGGTTGTCTTTATAAGTTTCGATGTAAGCATGAGACAAAGTACAACATGCCAATGCCGCAATCAAAATCATAAATTGATAGAACATGGTAAATGGATCAACCATAAACATGCCCATCACATTTGCCGGTACAAACTTACCGCCAAATACTGCAAATAAAATATAAAGTGCAGCAAGGTTTAAACCGACAACAGAGGCTGTTGCGATTAAATTATGATTACGCTTAATTGAAATTAACAGCATGACGACGATTGTTGTCAAAGCAACAATCATCACCGGAGCTAAAGGCATAAGCGTAGAGAATGATACTGTGAAGTTCATGATTATTGGATCTCCACATGGTCAAGTTGAGTAGCTGTTTGCTGAACAGTTTCAACGACTTCTTGTACTGGCACATAACTATTGACCAACCACTGCATGCTTGAATGAGATACATCCAAGAATGTTTGTGGGTAGATACCAAGCCAAACGAGACCAATCGCACAAATCATCAAAATACCAACTTCACGAGCAGATAAGTCTTTCAATGGACTAGTGTAATGTTGCTTTTGTTCAGGATTTGGTTCACCAAATAAAGCACGGTGAATCAAGATCAAGCCATATAAACCTGCAAATACAAGGCTGATAGAAGCAAGAATCGTGAAGACAGGATATTTATTAAATGAACCCATCAAAATCAGGAATTCACCAATAAAGTTACCTAAACCAGGTACACCTACAAGAGCAGCAACGAAGAACATCAAGAAAAATGGCAAGTACTGAAGCTGGCCACGAAGACCACCCATTAAACGTAAATCACGTGTATGTAAACGTTCGTAGATTTGACCAGACATAATGAACAATGCAGCTGATGACAAACCATGTGCCAACATCATGATCATTAGACCTTGGAAGGTCAAAATGTTACCTGCGTAGATCGCAAGTAAAATAAAGCCCATGTGTGAAATCGACGTATACGCAAGTAAACGTTTCATGTCAGTTTGCTGGTAAGCACACCATGCGCCGTAGAAAATACCAATCAAACCGAAAATAATCGCAATGTCTGCAAACTGTGCAGAAGCTGTCGGGAAGAATGGAATAACGAAACGAAGCAAGCCATACGCAGCTGTTTTAATCAAGATACCCGCTAAGTCCACAGAACCTGCTGTAGGTGCTTGAGCATGCGCATCTGGTAACCAACCGTGTAATGGGAAGACTGGTAACTTCACCGCAAAACCGATGAAGAAACAGATCATGAAACCGTACGCTAAGCCTGCAGGTAAATGGTTAGCTACAGCTAATAAATAGTTGTAATCAAAACCGATCATGCCTGTCATCATGTAGCCATAAACTACAAGACCTAGGATACCGATTAACATCACTAGACCAGCAATCTGCGTGTAAAGGAAGAACTTAGTTGCAGCGTAAACACGTGAACGACCATTTGAACCTTTATGACCCCATAACGCAATCAAGAAGTAGATTGGTACAAGCATCATCTCCCAGAAGAAGAAGAACAAGAACAAGTCAATCGCTAAGAATACACCGATAACGCCACCTAAACTCCATAATAGGTTTAAGTGAAAGAAACCAACGTTCTTTTGAATCTCGCCCCATGAACAACCAACAGCAAGTACACCAAGTAACGCTGTTAATAACACCATGAGTAAAGATAAACCATCCACAGCTAAGTGAATGCCAATACCGAGTGATTGAATCCACGGTAAATAGAACTCAGCAGACCAAGTTGGGATTTTAGAACCCAACTCGTAGCTATAAGTTCCACTTTGCCAAAGTGCAAGACCTAAGCCCAAAGTAATGAGCATACCAATTAAGGCAATCCAGCGTGGCAAAGTTTTGTCGAGCTTATCGACTAACCAACAAATAAAACCGGCAATGAACGGAACAAGGATCAGCGCGGGTAAAATTAAATTGTTTTCCATTTTATTTCCCCACTACCTGAATAACGATCAAGATCATCAATAACACCACTACACCGAGTGACATGCTTGATGCGTATTCACGCAATGAACCTGTTTGACGTGAGCTTGTAAAACTATTTCCGCCTTTCACGAGTGCAGGAAGAACTAACCACAAACCGTCAATCGGATCACGGCCAAAGATTTTGGCGAAGAATAAATAAGGTTTAACAAAAACGATGTCATACAATGCATCAAAACCAAACGCAGTACGGCAAATATGTGCCAAACCTGAACCCAAACTTGTTTGAGCGAATGATTTCACTGCACCATAAGCAAATGTAAATAATGCTATACCAACAACAAGACCAACTAATGCAATACCTACTGCTAAGTGCTCTGCCCCATGCATGCCTTCTACAAATTGTTCAGCGACATGGAATTCAGGGATTTTTGCAGTATTCAGAATACCTGCTACCGGTGCTTTTAATACCGCACCAACAAAAGTAGACAATACAGCTAAAATACCCAATGGAGCCCAATAAGTTGCACCTTTAATTTCATGGTAAGGCGTGTTTTCTTGACCAAAGAATACAACCCAGATTAAACGGAATGTATAGATTGAAGTCAGGAATGCACCTGCTACACCCACCCAATATAAGGTGTGGTATAAAGCAACTGATTGACCTTGTACCCAAACTTCACCAAGAATCGCATCTTTAGAGAAGAAGCCAATAGTCAAGAATGGAATCGCTGCTAATGCACCGCCACCAATCGCGAAACAAGCAAACAGGAATTTGTTACGTTTGAACAAACCACCCATTTTGAAAATGTTTTGCTCGTGGTGATAAGCCAGAATAACCGCACCAGAAGACAAGAATAACAATGCCTTAAAGAATGCGTGAGCCAACATGTGGAACAAGCCAGCTTGATAAGCTTCCGCACCTACAGCCATAAACATATAACCCAACTGACTCATTGTTGAGTAAGCCAAGATACGTTTGATGTCTGTTTGTACAAGTGCAGCAAAACCTGCAACTAACAAAGTTACCGCACCAGTTACTGAAATGAATTGCATCACTTCAGGAGCAAGTTCAAATACGCTGAATAGACGGCAGCATAAGTACACACCAGCCGTTACCATTGTTGCAGCGTGGATTAATGCAGAAACAGGTGTTGGACCTGCCATCGCATCTGCCAACCATGTTTGCAATGGAATTTGAGCAGACTTACCAGCAGCACCCAAGAACAACATTAATGCAGTCCAAATTGTAAGTGACGAACTCTTCGTCATTACTTCAGCTGCGTGTTCAACGATGTATTGAGTATTCAGCGTACCAAATTGTTGGTAAAGCAAGAATAAAGCAATAAGCAAGAATACGTCACCAACGCGGGTCACTGTAAACGCTTTGATCGCTGCCCAACCATTTGCAGGGTTTGCATAATAGAAACCGATCAGCAAGTAAGAGCAAAGACCTACACCTTCCCAACCCAAGAATAACAACGCCAAGTTGTCACCCAATACAAGCACAAGCATGCTTGCAACAAACAGGTTGAAGTAAGAGAAGAAACGCGCATAGCCCTCTTCACCACGCATGTACCATGAAGCAAAGATGTGGATTAAGAAACCAACACCCGTGATCATGCCCATCATGAGTAAAGATAAGCCATCTAAATGTAAGCTAATGCCCGGCGCAAAACCGCCAACATTGAACCATGTCCACAAGTTTTGAACAAAAACTTGTTGACCACTTGTGGTAAATGCCATTCCAGCAATCAGTGCAAATAATGCAGATAAACCTACAGAACCCACGCCAATAACTGCTGCAACGTTTTCAGAGAGTTTGTCTCGTCCCGCCGCCAATAAAATAAAACCGATTAGCGGAAATAATACTGTTAGATATAAATAACTCATCCGCGCATCTCACTAGCAGCATCCACATCCAAATGATGGAAGCGATGATAGAACTGAAGGACAATCGCAAGACCGATACATGCCTCTGCTGCTGCAAGGGTCAAAATCAGGATGAACATCACTTGTCCATCTGGTTGTGCCCATACGCTACCCGCAAGAACAAATGCCAATGCTGCAGCATTCATCATGATTTCAAGGCTCATTAACATAAATAATAGGTTGCGTCGCACCATTACACCGTAAAAACCGAGTGCAAAAAGGATGGTTGCAACAATCAAACCATGTTCTAAAGGAATCTGGCCCATTATTCTTTTTCCTCTTCTGCACCTGGTTCACGTTTACCTAAGTGGTATGCTGCAACAAGGGCTGCTAGCAATAACATCGCGGCAACTTCAACCAATAATAAATAGTGAGTAAAGAGTGCTTGACCAACTACTTTTGGTCCAATCACTTGTGCCCCAAGCGGTGCTGAAATAGTGGTGTATTCACCACCAAGCATCCAAACTAAAAGCAAGCCGAGCAAGAAACTCATGAGTGCTGGATATGCCCAAGCATCTGAAGAAAGCCATTTACGTTCTTGTTCAACGGTGTGTTGACCTAAGTTAAGCATCATCACCACGAAGACAAACAGAACCATAATTGCTCCGGCATAAACGATGATTTCAAGAGCACCTGCAAAAGGCGCCCCCACGATCATGAAAATACCAGCAACAGCAAGCAATGAAACAATTAGACTAAGTAGAGCGTGTACAGGGTTCGTGTTAGTCACTACACGAACCGTAGAAACAATGGCCACGAGTGCCATCAAATAAAACGGCCACATCATGGTAATAGACTCCGTACATCGATTGGTGCACTTTCTTTTTGTGCTTGACCTTTCTCTTTACCGTTAATTGCCATACCCGTTACACGGTAGAAGTTGTAGTCTGGGTATTTGCCTGGACCTGAAATGAGTAAGTTTTCTTTCTCATAAACAAGGTCTTGACGTACATATTCGCCTAACTCGAAGTCTGGTGTGAGCTGAATCGCAGTTGTTGGACAAGCTTCTTCACACATACCGCAGAAAATACAACGCGAGAAGTTGATACGGAAAAACTCTGGGTACCAACGACCATCTTCTGTTTCTGCTTTTTGTAGTGAGATACAGCCAACCGGACATGCAACTGCACATAGGTTACATGCTACGCAACGCTCTTCCCCATCAGGGTCACGCGTTAATACAATACGACCACGAAAGCGTGGCGGCACAATCTGTTCAGCCGGAACTTCTGGATATAAAATCGTGTCACGTTTACGCGTTGCATGGCTAAACACCATGAGTAACGTACGTACAATTGATCCGAATCCAGCTAGAAATTTATACATTTTGTACTCCCTGCTGTCCTAGGCCTGATTCATCAGAATCACAGCACCAGTCACTAACAAGTTGACCAACGCCAATGGCAAACAAATTTTCCAACCAAAGTTCATGACTTGGTCATAACGTGGACGCATTAAAGAACCACGTGCCAATACGAACATCATTACAAAGAATGCTGTTTTAATCACAAACCAGAATACTGGTGGAACAAATGGAATTTCTAAATTGAATGGCGCTAACCAGCCACCAAAGAATAAAGTCACGATCAATGCAGAGATCAGTACCACGTTGACATATTCAGCAACGAAGAACATACCCCATTTCATACCGCCATATTCAACATGGTAACCTTCTGCCAATTCTTGTTCTGCTTCTGGTTGGTCAAATGGATGACGGTGAGTTACCGCAACACCAGCAACCACAAAGATCAAGAAACCTAAGAATTGCGGAATGACAAACCAAACATCACGTTGTGCTTCAACAATTTCACGAAGGTTAAATGAGCCTGCAATTGCAACCACACCCATCAATGAAATACCCAAGAACACTTCATAAGAAATCGTTTGAGCAGCTGAACGTAAACCACCAAGCAACGAGTATTTGTTATTTGAAGCCCAACCACCAAACAATACTGCATAGACTGCAATACCAGCCATCGCCATGAAGAACAACAAACCGATACTCATGTCGGCAACACCCAGTGAAGGACTCACCGGGATTACCATGAACGAAAGAACCGCTGTTGCCATTGCAACAGCTGGTGCTAAACGGAATGTAAGTTTGTCAGCAAATTTTGGGGTCCAGTCTTCTTTGAACATGATCTTGAGCATGTCGGCAACGATCTGGAACATACCGCCAGGACCAACACGGTTTGGACCATAACGGTCTTGCCACCAAGCAAGTAAACGACGCTCAATAAAAGACATCAATGCTGCAACTAAAACAACAACAAGCAAAATTACAACTGCTTGAACGACAGCGTAAGCAATCGGCCAGTTCTCAGCCCAAAGTGGCGTTTGACGTATAATTTCTTGATTCATGAATTACACTCCTAAAGCCACTGAAACAGGCTCAGCTAGTGACACCATTGGTGCTAAACCAACTGGGTAACCAATATAACCTGTAGGTAAATATTCAATTACTTGTACAGGCAAGCTTACAGTCGTTTCGCCTGCTTTTACTGTAATGCGTTGACCTTCTTGAAGGTTTAAACGAGTTGCATCTTGTTCGCCCACTGCAAACACAGCTTCAGGAATACGAGTTTCCATTGCAGGTGTTTTAATCGTGAATTCACCAGAACCAAAAATATGATGCATTGGTACTAAGCGGAAACTTTCAGGGTTTGCAACTACTGGCACTGGAGCAACGTAGCTACGTGCAGGACGTTTTGCCAAGCGATCGAATAAACGAACACCAGAATCACCACCTTTTAAGTGACCACCGACTTCATCTTGGTATTTATTCCAAGATTGTGGAGAGTTCCAACCCGGAGCCCATGCAAATGGTACTAATGATGATGCTTTTTGCGGACCCACATAACCTTCCATTGAGAATGTTAATGCTGAATCTGGATCAGTAGGCTGTTTAGGTTCATGAACCGATAACGGCGCACGCATTGCTGTACGACCTGAATAACGACGTGGTTCACGCGCGATTTTCAAGCCATGTACACGGTAACCTGCATCAGGTGCAACGTCTTGGATAGCTTCAAGTACTGGTACATTTTTCACGATGCTTTCAATTACATCGTCAAGCAATGTCCAATCTACAGCCTTACCTTTAATGCCAGTTTCAATGGCATGTAACCAACGCCATGATTCTTTAATTGCGTATTCAGGCTTGTAGTAACTTGGATCGTAAACTTGATAGAAACGCTGTGCACGGCCTTCTTGGCTTACAACAGTACCATCACCCTCTGCAAAGCTTGCTGCTGAAAGAACGATATCAGCCTGTTTCACAGTTTCAGTTTCACTGTGATCAAGCACGATTACTGTTTCAGCTTTATCTAATGCAGCTTGTACTTGTGCAGCTGGTAAGCGACGGAACAAGTCATTTTCAACAATAACAAGTGTGTCGTAATCTTGAGCAAATGCTTGTTCAAGGCTTAAACCACCGAACAATGCTAAGCCCATAGAGTTCACTTCAGGAACTACAAGACTTAAACCAGCTTTAGAACCTAGGTTCTGAGTCAACTGTGCTGCAGCTTCCATAATAGAAGCGTCTTGCAAACTCGTACCCGCAATAATTAATGGTTTGTTTGCTGCTTTTAGAGTGTCAGCAATGGTTTGAGCAAATGCTTTTGCATCTTCATCTAAACCACTTACAACTTCACCATTCACTGCCGCAGCAACTGCAAAGCCTAAACGTGCGATGTCATTTGGAGAAGCAACCACTTCACCAGTTGCAACGTCAGCAAGACGAGTTTGAGTTGCAGCTAAAATGTAAACCGGAGATTTTGCTTCTTGGCCAATACGTTGTACAGGCTCAGCTAACCAATCTGGTGTACGTGTTTTTGCAGCCATTTCACGCGCTTTGTTTTTCGCAGCTTGGCGAACAGACAATGCCATGCGAGGTGCAGTTTGAGTTAGGTCTTCACCTAAGATCAGAACAGCATCATAGCTTTCAATTTCACGCATATTCGGGTTGTAAATACCCTCTGTTTGCATGATAGATGCAGCAAGTTCAACAAGCTTTTGCTCTTTTTGTGCAATACCAGTTGAATAATTTGCCTGACCTACAAGATCACGTAATGCATAGTTCGATTCCAAGCTTGCGCGAGGAGAACCAATACCCAAAACTTTTTTGCCTTGAAGCTTAGCAATCGCTTGATCAAGAGCTTGATCGACAGAAACAGTTGCAACAGTTTCACCATTACGGAACTGAGGCTGACGTGGACGGTCTGCACGGTTTACATAACCTGTGCCAAAACGACCTTTGTCACAAAGGAAGTACTGGTTAACCGAACCATTAAAACGGTTTTCTACGCGACGAATTTCACCATAACGTTCACCCGGAGAAATGTTACAACCTGAAGAACAGCCTTGACACACGCTTGGTGCATACTGCATGTCCCACTTACGGTTATAACGCTCTGAATGAGTCTTATCAGTGAATACACCTGTTGGACATACTTCAGTCAAGTTACCAGAGAATTCAGACTCTAAAGTACCTGATTCTGGACGACCAAAGTAAACACGAGATGCATTCGCATATACGCCAAAATCTGTACCGCCCGCATAGTCTTTGTAGTAACGAACACAACGGTAACAAGCAATACAGCGGTTCATTTCATGCGCAATGAATGAGCCAAGTTCTTGGTTGTAATGCGTACGTTTTGTAAAACGATAGCGACGACGGTCATGACCCGTCATTACAGTCATATCTTGTAAATGACAGTGACCACCCTCTTCACAAACTGGACAGTCGTGTGGGTGGTTGGTCATCAAAAATTCAACAATAGATGCACGGAAATCCGTTGCTTCTTTGTCTTCAATTGAGATATAGGTATTGTCAGATGCTGGTGTCATGCAAGACATGACCAAACGACCACGCGTATCTTCTGGATTCGCATATTGCGTAACAGCACATTGACGGCAAGAACCAACCGAACCTAAGGATGGATGCCAACAAAAATATGGGATGTCGATGCCCAGACTCAAACATGCTTGTAGCAAGTTTTCCGAGCCGTTGACTTCATACGATTTTCCATCGACATGAATTGTAGCCATAGTCGAATTCCTTAAGCTTGTTCTACGTTGCTGGTTTGCACGACAGGACGATTCGTCACTTTCGCTTCAAACTCACCACGGAAATGTTTGAGTGCGCCCATAAGCGGCTCCATCGCACCTGGTGCGTGGGCACAGAAAGTTTTACCAATCCATAATTTACGAGTTAGTTCTTGTAAATGGTCGATATCTTCTTTCTTACCTTCGCCTGCTTCAAGTGCTTTAAGCGCTTTAACAGCCCATGGCAAACCATCACGACATGGTGTACAGAAACCACATGATTCACGCGCAAAGAACTCTTCTAAGTTACGAGTGAGCGATACCATACATTGAGTTTCATCTACCACCATTAACAAACATGTTCCCAAACGAGAACCTGCTTTCATAATCGTGTCTGCATCCATCGGTAAATCAATAGTATCTGCTGGTAAAAAGTCAGTTGAAGCACCACCCGGCAACCATGCTTTGAGCTTTAAGCCCTCACGCATACCACCAGCATGATCTTCAATCACTTCACGCGCAGTTGTACCAAATGGCAATTCCCAAAGACCTGGGAATTTAACTTTACCCGATGCACCATAAATTTTAGTACCTGGATCTTTTGATTTACCAGCTGATAAACCGATATACCACTCTGGTCCACGAAGCATGATTGCTGGCAAGTTGTTATAAGTTTCAACGTTGTTCACAATCGTCGGACGGCCCCATGCTCCTGCAACTTGCGGGAACGGTGGCTTAGTACGTGGGTTAGCACGACGACCTTCAAGCGAGTTAATCAATGCAGTTTCTTCACCACAGATATAACGCCCTGCACCCGTATGTACATGCAGATCAAAATTCCAGCCAGAACCTAAGATATTTTCGCCTAAATAACCTTTAGCACGAATCTGTTCTAACGCTTCATTTAGATATTGAGCAGCTTCGATGTATTCACCACGGATAAAGATATAACCTTGAGTTGCTTCTAAGGTATAACCCGCAATTAACATCCCTTCGATCAATTGATGTGGAAGTTTTTCCATCAACAAACGGTCTTTAAAGGTACCCGGTTCCATTTCGTCGGCATTACAGATCAAGTAACGTGGACCACCATCATTTGGTGCCATCAATGACCATTTAATACCTGCTGGGAAACCCGCACCACCACGACCTTTTACAGTTGCAGCTTTAATGACGTCTAACACTTCAGCAGGTTTCATGCCCAGTGCTTTTTTAAAGCCAGCATAACCTTCAAGTGCTTCGTAATCATCAGCACTACGTACCGCTTCTTGTTTACTTAAACGCCAAGTAAGCGGATGAGTTTCTGGATTACCGTCGCCATAAATTGGTTTTGGTTCAGTATTCATACATACTTCTCCAATAACTGTTTAATTGATGTCACTTCGACTAAACCGTGAGTATCTTCATCAATCATTAAAGTTGGGCCTTTGTCGCAGTTGCCTAGGCAGCAAATTGGAAGCAGTGTAAAACGACCATCTGGTGTCGTTTGACCATACTGAATTCCTAATTCACGCTGGAATGCTTCAGCAAGAGTTTCTGCACCCATTAAGAAGCAAGCAATTGAGTCGCAAAGCAAAATTACGTGACGACCTACCGGATGGCGATAGATACGGTTGTAAAATGTTGCAACACCTTCCAAATCAGCAACACTCATCGACAACAACTGTGCGATGGCATTCATTTGAGCGTCATCTACCCAACCATTACGGCGCTGTACACACTTCAATGCATCCAAAGAGGCTGCACGAGGGTATGGATAGTGACCAATGTGATGTTCAATTTCGTGAATTTCTTCCGCAGTCAAAATCCCTTCAACATTCACACGTGGTTTTTTATCAGTCAAAATCATCATTATGTGTTACCTCTTAGCGATCCACGTCAGCCATAACCACGTCAATGGTCGCCAGATAAATGATTAAGTCAGATACTAAACTTCCGTTAATCACTGAAGGCATTTGCTGTAAGTGAGTAAACGTCGGTGTACGAATACGAGTACGATAACTCATGGTCGCTTTATCTGAAGTCAAGTAGTAAGTACTTGCACCTTTAACCACTTCAGTCATAAATGATGACTCGCCCGCTGGCATGACAGGACCCCATGAAACGCTCAAGAAGTGCGTAATCAAGGTTTCAATATCTTGTAATGTCTTATCTTTCGGTGGTGGAACAGCCAATGGATGATCCGCTTTGTATGGACCAGAAGGCATGTTATCCAAGCACTGTTGAATAATTTTTAGCGACTCGGTAATTTCACGGAAGTGAACAAGCACACGTGCGTATGCATCGCCTTCATACTCAACCGGTACATCAAAATCGAAGTTTTCATAGCCGCTGTATGGACGATATTTACGTACGTCAAAATCGATACCTGTTGCGCGTAAACCAGTACCAGTTACACCCCATGCGAGTGCAGATTTGGCATCGTATTGTGCAACATTACGCGTACGACCAATAAACACAGAGTTTTTCAAAGCCGCTGTGTAATATTCGTTTAAGCGTTTAGGCATCCACTCTAGCAATTCTTTAACAAGCTTTTGCCAGTTGTTTGGAAGATCGTGTGCTGTACCGCCAATACGGAACCATGCTGGATGCATACGGTAACCCGTAATTGCTTCAACAATGTCGTAAACTTTTTGGCGGTCTGCGAACATATAGAATACTGGTGTCATACCACCGGCATCCTGAATTGCCGTACCACAGAATAACAAGTGGTTATTAATACGGAACAATTCGTTCAACATGACACGAATAACTTGTGCACGCTCAGGAACTTTAATGCCTGCCATTTGCTCTACAGCCATCACATACGGCATGTTTTGAGCGCAACCACCTAAGTAGTCAACACGGTCAGTATAAGGAATGAAAGAATGCCATGTTTGACGTTCAGCCATCTTTTCCACACCACGGTGGTGATAACCGATATCAGGTACACAGTCCTTCACTTCTTCGCCATCTAACTGCAATACAACACGGAACGCACCATGTGCAGATGGATGGTTAGGACCCAAGTTCAGGAACATGAAGTCTTCATCAGCGTTACCACGCTTAAGACCCCAGTCTTCCGGCACAAAACGTAAGTGCTCTTGTTCAAAGTCTTGTTTCGCTTTGTCTTGCATATACGGCGTATATTCTGTCGCACGTGCTGAATATTCTTTACGAAGCGGATGACCTTCCCAATAGGTTGGCAACAAAATACGACGGAGCATTGGATGCCCTTCGAAATTGATACCGAACATATCGTAAGCTTCACGTTCATACCAGTTGGCATTTGGCCAGATATTTGTCGCTGTCGGAATGTTTAGATCATTTTCGTTCAAGGCAACCTTGATACGAATGTCACTATTACGCTCAAGCGATAATAAATGATAGAACACAGTGAAGTCAGATGCTGGTAAACCATCACGATGAACACGTAAACGCTCATCCATCGCAGATAAGTCAAACAGCATTACATACGGACGTTCCACTTTACGCAGGAACATAAGGACTTCTTGCACGCGTGCGCGCTCGACCCAGACTGTTGGAAACTCTTCAAAAGTCGCCTGCACGTAAAAGTTCTCACCAAATTTGGTTTTGAGCTCTTCTACGATTGCAAATGCTGGGCGTGAATCAACTGCTGTTGACTCTGGCATAGCAATGTCAGTTTCAGCCATTGGCTTGGCTTCCTATTTAATACAAATTCTGTCAATTTTCTCGATGAACATATCAGTTAGATATGTCAAAACACCGTCAAAAAATTATTTAATCTCATCCATAGAGCGTAAGTTTTTAACGGCAATACGCTCTGCATTCTTACGATCACGTTCTGGCATCATCTTTGGCTTATACACTGGCTGAAGATCATCACCGATCACGGCAGAAAGCGGGCGTCGCTCTAATTGAATCTGGTCTTGTAAAAGCATTAAAGCTTGAATTAATGCTTCAGGACGAGGCGGACAACCTGGGACGTACACGTCAACAGGAATAATTTTGTCTACACCTTGTACTACTGAATAGATGTCGTACATACCTCCAGAGTTTGCACAAGCACCCATCGAGATGACCCATTTAGGCTCTAACATCTGTTCATACAGACGCTGAATAACTGGTGCCATTTTTACGAAACATGTACCTGCAACAATCATCAAGTCAGCCTGACGAGGTGAAGCACGGATAACCTCTGCACCGAAACGTGACAAGTCATGCACACCTGTTAAGGTCGTTGCATATTCGACGTAACAACATGAGGTACCAAAGTTAAATGGCCACAAAGAGTTTTTACGTCCCCAGTTTACTGCTGTATGCAAGACATCCTCTAAACGAGTCATGAATACGTTTTTATTCACTTCCTCTTCAAGCGGATCCGTCACAATTTGACGTTCTTGCAATGGGTATTGATCAGCATCCGGATTCGCGCGGGTCAGAGTATATTTCATCCCGACTTACTCCTTTTCAGATGACAATGCAGGTGTAGTTTTTGACTTAACACGACCTGATGATTGAGCTGGAATCTGGCCTGTAGGGTCAGTTACGAGCTCTTCAATAGAATTAAAGCGTGTAATTTCAGCAATGTTCATTGTTGGTGAACCGATTTTAACCGCTTCACCTGCTGATTTACGGCGATCTGCTGGTGACCAACTTAAAGCACCTACAGAGAAGGCATAAACAAGCGCAATCAATAAATCAACGACAAAGATCACCACAGTGGTATATCCCAACCACCCTACTTCACGCACAGAAGTAGACCATGCATAGAGGTAAAGTGCCTCTAAGTCGAAGACAACAAAGAAAATTGCAACTAAATAGAACTTTGCAGACAGGCGAATGCGAGCGCCACCAGCACTCACGACACCTGATTCAAACTGCTCTTGCTTAGCACGTCCCCACGATTTCCCCCCGAGGAGTAAGGGAACTGTGAGCATAAAGACGCAAAGAAATGTAACGCCGATCACGAAGGCGATAATCGCCCAGTCGTATGGAGTAATGGCACTCATGCGGGGATAACTCCTGGCAGGCCTATTATTTAACAAAGAATGTATGTATTGGCCTTCAAATACACCAAACACAAAATTAATCCCGCCAATTGTACCTGATTTCTAATTTCCCATGCTAGTTGAAGCGTCTTAGTCTTTCGGATGATTTTCTAGACAAAACTATTCTTCTATGTGTTGTAAGGGGGGTTTCACAGCACATAATCGGTTTATTTAATTGTTTCTTTATTTATGATGATTTTTTTCATTTTTTAATTTTAGAATATTTACACAGTTGAAGCGCTTATTAACTTTTTATAACTTACTTTTTTATAATATTAGTTTGTTTTTTATTGTATTCAGCTTCTCCTCTGAATTATGATGAATGTTTAATCATGCATAATATTTTATTACTCTTGGATAAGAGTATTTATCATTAAGGGCAGCTGATGCCATACTCACTTCGTGAATTTTCACTTCTCTCCTTTTTAAAAATTTTTCTCCTATTTAGCTTCATTATTGCGACATGTTGTTTCATTGGCATTGCATCTCGCCCTTTAAGTTTTCTTGCATTCTTTTGGCCTGCCAATTCGGTTTTGCTCGGATTGCTTATTCGTTTTCCAATCACACGCCGACCAAGCGCATTTTTAGGTGCCTATATAGGATATGTGATTGCTGACTTATTTCAGGGCACCCCCTTTGCTCTCACACTTATTTTAACAACATCAAACTTTCTTTATGTTGTTACTACGTTTGCGCTCTATATGTTTTTTAATCAACATATTAAGGCAGCCTATCGCGGTTATTCCTACCTTTTTTTATTTGGACTATGCGGAATAGGTAGCGTAGTAGGTGCATTGTTTGCAGCAACTTTCGTGCCTATGTTTAATACTAAATTTATGATTGGTGGCTTGTTGGATGAGTTTGGTTACTGGTTCACTTCAGAACTGCAAAATGCCTTACTTCTTTTACCTATCATATTGAACATCCCTCAATATAATCAGGTTAAACATTACTTTTCAAGAAATCGTGGCCTACAACCAAGCGACCTTTTACCTTTTGGAGCCGTGCTTATTTCGATTGCTGCTAGCTATTATGACTCTGGTCCGGGTTCGCTCCTCTACCCGATTGCAGCGCTGATCTGGTGTGCTATTCGCTACAAACCTATTATTGTTGCACTCATTACAAGCCTCACCAGTGCTTATATTATTTATCATGTCTCTGGACATTACCTTTTGCTTTATCCAAACGAATATCTCAGCAATACGATCTCAATCCGTATTGGGTTAATTATGATGACGATTGCCCCACTTACGGTTTCTAGCATTAGTGTTTTGCATTCAGAGTTAATTCAAAAGCTTCAACATGCCATTGCACATGATGAACTAACTTCAAGTCTGACTCGACGCCAGTTTTTACAGTCAGTCAGATTACTTCAAGAAAAAGTACAAAAAGAAAATAAGACCTCAGCTTTTTTCATGCTTGATGTCGACCACTTTAAACAAGTTAATGACAACTATGGCCATCAAATCGGTGATCGGGCTCTACAAACTTGTGTCACCACGATTCAAAATATTTTGCATCCCCACGATTTATTAGGCCGCTTTGGAGGTGAAGAGTTTGCCATTTTTATTGCAGATACCACTAAAGAAAGTGCATTTGAACTGGCTGAACAAATTCGAATTAAAATTAGTCAGCAACCGATTTATATTTATGGAAAATTACCAATTTTCATACAGGTGAGTATTGGCATAAGCTTATATTCCCCATCGTCCCATCGAGCGATTGAAAATTTATTTAAAGAAGCAGATGATGCTTTATATCAAGCAAAACGCCAAGGACGTAATCGAGTGTTTATATCTTTATAACTTTTTCATTTCATCATCTAGTGTAATGAATTTTATACAATAACCTGTGTTTTGCCATGTATGCTAATAACAGATAATAAGGAGAAAAATGCATGACTCTAGAATATACGCATAAACCAAACTACTACTTGTTTGCACAATTACTGGTGCGACATATAGAAAGCTATATTCACAAACATCCAGATGCCAACAATGCAATTTTTGACTTGCGGGATGTCTATGAAATATTTAGACAGGATTTTGCGTCAACGACAACAAACCTAGAAGGTATTTTGCATATTGCAGATGAATATAAAATAGAAACGCTTAATGGAGATCAACCTCTTATTCAAAAATACCAGATTGATGCAAAAAACAATTCGTTACTGATCGATTTTAATTCCGATGCGTTAACCAGCTTAAGAAGCGGAAAACCTATTTTGGAACCAGATGCAACCCAACTATAAGTAGATTAATAAAAAAGCACCTTATGAAGGTGCTTTTTTATTGGCTTTTAAAGGAGGCTGTTTAAAGCGTTTTGCTGGCCATGTCATAATAAAACGAGCGCCACCCAAGGTTGGGCTTTCATCCACTTTAATTTCACCACCAAACCAATAGGCAATACGGCTTACGATAGACAACCCTAAACCATAACCACCCGACGCACGCGTACGGCTATCGTCTAGACGGGCAAAAGCTTCAAATACTCTTTTACGGTCTTGTTCAGGAATACCTGCGCCATCATCTTCAACACAAACAAAGGCCATGCCATCACTGTGGATACCACCGGTAATCCGAACTTTATTATCGCAATAACGAACCGCGTTACCCACTAAGTTTTGAACAACACGATGTAAATAACGACGCTCAGCATCTACTTTTACATAAAGTGGAGGAGCAACCAGTTCAATTTCTTTTTGCGTTTTTAAAGCTTCGGTTTCGACCGCAACCTGATCCAATACATCAAATAAAGTAATTTCATCAAAATCTAGTGAAGGTGTACCCTGCTCTAGTTTTGCATAAGTCATGATTTCATCAATTAAAGTATTGAGTGCTTCAATATCTTTATCAATCATATCGACCTGATGCATACGATGATTGTAGTCATCTTCTTCCGCCAACATTTCTGTACCAAAGCGAATACGGGCAACAGGCGTTCTAAGCTCATGAGATACTGCTCTCATTAACTCACGCTGAGCCTCGATTAAGCGCTGAATATGATCAGACATATTGTTATAACTTGATGCCAAGTTTGCCATTTCGTCACTTCCTTCAATAGGAACACGCAATGACAAATCACCAGACTTCATACGGTTTAATGCATAACGTACTTGGCGAATCTTACGCTCAAGTGGCAAGATCAACCCATAGACACCTAGACTCAGCAAAAATAAGCTAAATAAGGTAATCCCTGCTGAAAGCTGCAAAGGCATCCAGTTAAACATCGGAACCGGTCCAAGCACGAGAACCCGTGTAGGCTGATTCGGAATTGGAGAGACGATTGAAATGGTTGTACCGCGGACTGTTGCACTGTCTTTGTACAACATGACGCTTTGGTCTTGGCGTAACCGACCAATTTGTTCAGAGTCCAGATTAATGTCTTGAATATTGTAGATATTAATTGGGTATGAAAAATGCTTTTGAATCTTGGCAAGATATTCTTGTTCTTGTCCCGGATAAAACATCAGATAATCAAGTACAAAAATAGGGAGAGCCTTCATTTGGCGCTCACTAATTTTGTCGACTTTTATAGATAAAAAGTGCTGAGGGTCGTCACGCAAGCCAATAATGATATACGCAATACTATTACTGGCATCGTAACGTACAACAGATTTTTGAGCTTCGATTCGTTTTTTCTCGGTACGAGATAACTCAACCTTGCTTGCATCAGTATAGTAAATTGGAAGTTCCAATAAATCCGATGCATCTGAAACCCAGTCTATTTTCTGTTGTTTCCCCGGTTGTCGAGCGACTCCCTCACTAATGACATAAGAGATACCATCAGTTAAAGATTCTCGGTATTCTTGTGCCCGTTGATAATTGATAATTTGTACAAGCAAATAACCAAAGACAGCAACCAAAACAACAAGAATTACCAGTCCCGCATATATTCGCAGGAATATACTGTGTTTAAACACTCGACCAACCTTATAGGAAGTTTATTCCGATCTTATAACCCATTGGTTTCTTTAACGAACAAGTAACCTTTACTACGTACTGTTTTAATACGTTTTGGATTTTCAGGATCATCACCAATTTTTGGACGAATACGTGAAATACGGACGTCGATTGAACGGTCCTGACCATCGTATTCGATACCACGTAAACGTTCGAAGATATCTTCACGCGATAAGATACGACCAGCATTTGATGCAAGCAACCATAATAGGTCATATTCTGCGCTAGTGAAGTCAACAAGTTCACCATTTAGCGTTACAGAACGACCTCCATTATCAATTACAAGGTCATCGAACTCGATACGTTGAGCGACTTCATCTTCTACAGTTTTATCTGTGCGACGTAATAGTGCACGGATACGCGCCAAAAGAACACGTGGTTGAACTGGTTTAGCAACATAGTCATCTGCGCCCATTTCCAAACCAAGTACCTGATCCATGTCTTCTGTACGTGCAGTCAACATCAGAATCGGTTGATGGTAATGTGGACGAACTTCACGGCAAACTGTTAAGCCATCGGCACCCGGCAACATGACATCCAAAACCACTAGATCTGGTTGTTCACTAATAATACGACGAATTGCACGGTTACCATCAGTTTCTACACCAACTTCCAAACCGTTGCGAATTAAATATTCTTGAGTTAATCGCGCTAAGCGCTCATCATCTTCAACGATCAGAATCTTTGGTAACTTTTCTTCTTGGCTCATATCATTGCCCCTATAAATCTCGTTTCATGCATCTTAAAAATCTTGCAGATACATTCGTTTATCATTTGCAATATACACACGTTTACATTGTAAACAAGTAGGCGTTCACCAAACTGATACATGACCATCGTATTTTGTTGCATTTTATTAGCCTTTGAATTTTCACGTGTTTTTAAGATTTATTTATTGTTATTAAATTTCATATTCTATTCATATTTCCAATGTATGAATATTAAACAAATTATTTCTCTGTTTAGTTTAAATTTATTTAAGTGTTTGTTTTTTGAGTTATCCACAAAGTTATCTATAAGCGTTTTTTAACAGCTTTGCTATGCTATCTCCCATCAAATCATACAGATAAAAAATTACTAAAAAGTCAAGATTGATCTGCTATGAAAAATCCCGTATCTTGTGTTGAAAATAAACTTTAACTACTAAGTCTTGTGTTTATCCCTCAAATATCGTGGCATGTTTTTTGCTCGGTTCAAACGGTCTATAAACATAACAAAAGTGACAATGGAGCTATGCTGGCATGAGCGTAATTACTTCGACTCCCGGTCAAATTCAGGTGATTAAGCGCACTGGAGATGTTGCTGCATTTGATGCAGAGAAAATTTCAGTTGCGATTGGTAAAGCTTTTCTTGCTGTGGAAGGTCAACAGAGTTCGGATTCTAGCCGTATTCATGACCGTATTACCCAGTTGACGGAAATGGTATTAAATACTTTCACTCGCCGTTTACCATCGGGCGGTACGATCCATATTGAAGAAATTCAAGATCAAGTAGAACTTGCTTTAATGCGTACTGGGGAACAAAAAGTTGCCCGCGCTTATGTGATTTACCGTGAACAACGTGCTAGCGCTCGTCAGCAAACGAACTCAAACCACCACCCTACTTTACAAGTTACTGACGCAAATGGTCAGCTTCAGCCACTTGATTTAAGTGCATTGCAAGCAACTGTTTCTAAAGCAGCTGAAGGTTTGGAAGGTATTGACGTTCAAGCCATTGTGGATGAAACCGTTAAAAACTTATATAACGGCGTAAAAGAAAGTGATATTGCCACTACAATGATGATGGCAACACGTACCCGTATTGAACAAGAACCTAACTACACTTATGTGACTGCACGTTTGCTTTGTAACGAGTTAGTAGGTACAGGTTTAGCATTCTTAGGTTTATCAACAGACACACCTGAAAACAATGCACTTGAAGCATTCTTGAAAAAAGGTGTTGAGCTTGATTTGCTTTCACCTGACTTGCTTGACTTCGACTTAGAAAAATTATCAGCAGCAATTCAGCCAGAACGTTCTAATCAGTTTACCTATTTAGGCTTACAGACTTTATTTGACCGTTACTTCATTCACTCAAACGGCGTTCGCTTCGAATTACCACAATTATTCTTTATGCGTGTGTCGATGGGTCTTGCACTCAATGAGCAAGATAAAGAAGAGCGTGCAATTGAGTTCTATAACTTATTGTCTAGCTTCGACTACATGGCTTCTACGCCTACCCTGTTTAACTCAGGTACATTACGTCCACAGCTTTCAAGTTGTTACTTAACAACGATTGGCGATGACCTTTATGACATTTATGGCGCAATGCGTGACAACGCGATGCTTTCTAAATGGGCTGGTGGTTTAGGTAATGACTGGACTCCTGTGCGTGCCTTGAACTCTTATATTAAAGGTACTAACGGCAAGTCTCAGGGTGTTGTTCCATTCTTGAAAGTTGCGAACGATACAGCTGTTGCAGTAAACCAAGGTGGTAAGCGTAAAGGTGCTGTGTGTGCATACCTAGAAACTTGGCACTTAGATATCGAAGAGTTCTTAGAGCTTCGTAAAAACACAGGTGATGACCGTCGCCGTACTCACGACATGAACACTGCGAACTGGGTTCCAGACTTGTTTATGCAACGTGTATTTGAAGATGGTGAATGGACATTATTTACCCCTTCTGAAACTCCAGACTTGCACGACTTAACTGGTGCTGAATTTGCTGAGCGTTATGCTTACTATGAGTCTGTAGCGAAAGAAACTAACATGCTACACAAGAAAGTACGTGCTAAAGACTTATGGCGCAAAATGCTTTCTATGTTGTTTGAAACTGGTCACCCGTGGATCACATTCAAAGATGTATGTAACTTACGTTCACCACAACAACACGTTGGTGTAGTTCACTCATCTAACCTATGTACTGAAATTACCTTGAACACAAATCAAGACGAAATTGCAGTATGTAACTTAGGTTCGATCAACCTTGTACAACACGTTCAAGGTGGTGTGTTAGACCGTGAGAAGTTAGCTCGCACTATTAAAACAGCAGTACGTATGCTCGATAACGTTATCGACATTAACTATTACGCTGTACCACAAGCGAAAAACTCGAACTTGAAACACCGCCCTGTGGGTATGGGTATCATGGGCTTCCAAGATGCTCTATATGAAATGGGTATTGCTTACGGTTCAGACGCTGCTGTTGATTTTGCAGATGAATCAATGGAAGTAATTAGCTACTACGCGATTGAAACTTCAAGCAACTTGGCTGTTGAACGTGGTGCTTACTCAACATTTAAAGGTTCATTGTGGGATCAAGGTATCCTTCCAATCGACTCTTTAGAAATTGTTGCGAAATCTCGTCCAGAGCGCATGTTCGAAGTTGACCGTACTCAACGTTTAGACTGGGACACTTTACGTGCCAAAGTTCAAAAAGACGGTATGCGTAACTCAAACGTGATGGCGATTGCTCCAACTGCAACCATCTCTAACATTTGTGGTGTTTCTCAGTCTATTGAGCCAACATTCCAAAACTTATATGTGAAATCCAACTTGTCTGGTGAGTTCACTGTTATTAACCCATACCTCGTTCGTGCATTAAAAGATCGTGGTCTTTGGGACACAGTAATGGTTAACGACCTTAAACACTTTGAAGGTTCAGTACAAAAAATTGCTCGTATTCCTGAAGAATTAAAAGCAATCTTTGCTACTGCGTTTGAAGTAGATACACGTTGGATCGTTGATGCTGCATCACGCCGTCAAAAATGGATTGATCAAGCTCAGTCGCTTAACCTTTACATCTCTGGTGCGAATGGTAAGAAACTTGACATCACTTACAAGATGGCATGGTTACGTGGTCTTAAGACGACTTATTACCTCCGAGCTTTAGGTGCAACTTCTGCTGAAAAATCTACAATCAACACAGGTGCTTTAAATGCAGTTAAACCTGCGACTGTTGAAGCAGCGGCGGTTGCTGCCCCTGTTGTAGAAGCGAAGAAACCAGAAGCAGCGGTTGAAGAAGAAGGCTTTACTCAAGCAGCTCCTGTACCAATGGCTTGTTCAATCGACAACCCTGATTGTGAAGCTTGCCAATAACATTCAATAAGATTGCTCTTTTTCACTAAAGAGCAATCTTAAAAGAGGTAAAGATTATGCTTTCTCATCTCAGCCATAACTATATGCTTGGTGTTGGAGTTTTAATCTTTGCCTTTATTTTCTTTTATATGCCGATGGTTTACGCATTTATCACAATACGTAAGCAACAGCGTAAACAAAATAAGTTGTAGTGAGTAGAGACCAAAGGCCCAAAATTTGGTCATGCATCAATAAAACTTAATTTTGTTTACACATTAAAAGCGTATAGTAGGGACATCTTCGTTTAAGAGATGTCAAATATAGATATATACAACGAAGAGAGAACAAAAATGTCTATCCTTAGTTGGGACGATTTTGAAGATGATTCGCAAAAACCGGCTGCACCTGAACTCAAGTCTACGCCCGTCAACACGGAAAAAACGACTGACGCGCAGAATGTATCTACTGCGCAGCCATCATCGCCGAGCGTGGCAGCTCCACAATCCGCTGGAACCCATTCCGTGCGACCAACAGTTGCCTCCGATACAGTGGCTAGAGCCGCTCAAGCCTTAGAACACTTAGACGTTGCCCCTGGCCTTGAAGAGCTAGAAATGGGTGCTCAACGTGTTCAAGTTGACGACAAAGCAATGATTAACTGTCGTGCGGACTTGAACCAACTTGTACCATTTAAATATGAATGGGCTTGGCAGAAATATCTTGACGGGTGTGCAAACCACTGGATGCCTCAAGAAGTTAATATGAACCATGACATCGCGCTTTGGAAGTCTGAAAATGGCTTAACTGAAGATGAGCGTACTATTGTTATGCGTTCTTTAGGTTTCTTCTCGACCGCAGACTCTTTGGTTGCAAACAACTTGGTATTGGCGATTTACCGTCATATTACTAACCCTGAATGCCGTCAGTACATCTTGCGTCAAGCGTTTGAAGAAGCAATTCACACTCACGCTTACCAATACTGTATCGAATCTTTAGGTATGGACGAAGGCGAAGTCTTCAACATGTACCGTGAAGTTCCATCGGTTGCACGTAAAGCAGCTTGGGGCTTGAAATATACTCAATCTTTAACTGATCCTAATTTCCACACAGGCACGCCTGAAAACGACCAACGCTTACTTCGTAACTTGATCGCATTCTACTGTGTACTTGAAGGGATCTTCTTCTACTGTGGCTTTACTCAAATTTTGAGTATGGGTCGTCGTAACAAGATGAACGGTGTTGCTGAGCAATTCCAATACATCTTGCGTGATGAATCTATGCACTTGAACTTTGGTATCGACATGATTAACCAAATCAAGATTGAGAACCCTCACCTTTGGACTGCTGAGTTCCAACAAGAAGTGGTTCAAATGATTGTTGAAGGTACAATGCTTGAAATCGAATATGCACGTGACACGATGCCACGCGGTGTATTGGGTATGAACGCAAGCATGATGGAAGAATACTTGAAATTCATCTGTAACCGTCGTTTATCTCAGTTAGGTTTACCAGAGCAATTTGCTGGTGTAACGAATCCATTTGCGTGGATGTCTGAGATGATGGACTTACGTAAAGAGAAGAACTTCTTCGAAACTCGCGTAACTGACTACCAAACTGGTGGTGCGTTAAGCTGGTAAGTTCGATTTGTCAGACTCAAAAAGCCGCTCTACTAGAGTGGCTTTTTTATTGAATATATAGATAATTAGCAAATCAAAGATTTATTCCAAATAAAAGATATCAAAATCAAAATATGAAAATTAACAGGTACATACCCAAAACATATTATAGATAAGGTGAGTTGGCGCTCTTGCAGGATAAGTATCTTTTTCGAAAACCTTATATAGTCTATTCTTATATTTGATGATCAATAATTTTTCTTTTCGATCAACAACTAAACCAACTTTATAAATAAAATAAAAAGAATCATTCTTATTTATGCGTCTAAATACAAATTGTACTAAATCCTCTTTTTGTATTTTCGAATGATCAACCAATATAAACCCTTTACATATTGAACACTTCCATTTGATTAAATCAATACTCATATCCATATTTCGAGCTACCAAAATTATATAAAAAACCTTAAGTTAATAAATATTACTTCTAATAAGTTAAGATATAGCTAAAGGTCTATACAACAATATCAATAGGAATATTAAAATATCAATATGAATTTAACTTTAAAATTAAAATATTAATTTAATAAGTATTAAATAAAAGTTTAAAACACTATTTAATACTCATTAACAGAAAATTTATTCATATCTTAATTGTCAGATTTTTCAATTATTCTTTGTATCACAGTCCTTGAGACAGCAAGGTCCTTAGCTAACGAATACACACTAAAACCTTTCTTAAATTTATTAATAACATCCTGTTTTTGATCGTTCGTCAATTTTTCAGGTCTACCTCCTTTTCTTGATAAACTTGATTTTCTTTGTCCAACACCATTAGTTAAAAAAAGTTTTTCAAATTTAATGCAAATTTCTATAAAGTGTATAAAATTATTTTTAATATCATCTTTAAATTCACAATTAAAATAATCTAATATAATTAATTTAATCTTCTTTCTTTCAATTAGTTTAATAGATGATAATATCTCTGTAAAACTACTACCCAAGCAATCAATACCTTTAACTATTAAAAAATCATCTTCTTCTAAAGAATAGTTAATTAAATTAAGAAAAATAGTTCGCGCAGTAATAGTTTTATCTACTGATACTAATTCAAAAATAATTCTATTAGGATGAATTTTATAGTTAAAGCTATTTAATATAGAAATAAAAGATTCTTTCTCTTCTTCAATATTTTCAATACTAGAATTTATTCGTATATAGGCATAAATACGCATACCCCCTCCTATTCCTTAGAGTGATACGAAGAGTATCTATAAAGTAAATTCAAATCAAAATATACTTTTTAGCTCTTCACTTATTGTTTGTTATATAATTAGTTTATTAATTTTATAGTAATGTAAATACTTTTATATTTCCATAATTTTAAAAATCCACATCCGCCAAAAGTTAAAAATATATAATATAGTAAAATATTATATATTTTTAAAACTTAATTGAAAAATATTTTATTTTTAAAATCAACAGATTTAATATCAAACAAATTGCGAATATAACAAAATATTAATTTTCTTAAAAATGTTTATAAAATATAAAAAGATTTAAAATTATAATTTAGATCATTTACAAACCAACAAATCAAATAGTTTTAAAACTATGTATTTTATTTTTATTAAAATTAAACACAATTAAAAACCAAATAACAACAAACAAAATTCATTTAAAATCAGACATATAATAGAAACAATGATAATTACTAGATTAACTCAAAAATATTTTATTAAGCTATTTATCATTAAATTAATTTAATTAAAAAATAAAACTAGATTTTAATATTAGATTTATATTAAATTCATAAATAATTAAGCAAGGAGATTATTAGAAATGAAAAAAACAAACATCATAGAACTAATAAAATTATTAACTAATATAATAAATGTGATAAAAAAATCTAATAACCTATATAGATTTAAGCATGTATTTAAATATTATGTTTTAAACACTGTATAGTACACTTTTGTGATTTAGTTCATGTTTTTTTTAAAAAAATAAGATGCTAAGATTTGTTTTGTTTTTGTTTAATTTTGGTGCTTTTAATATGCGTACATATGCCTATGTTAGAATAGAGCCTAATTTGCAATTTGAATTTTCTAGATATATCTGCTTTTTTAGTGAGTATGGTTATAAGATTCAAAAGAATAGATTAGTAGTAGAAGAAGTATCTGTTGATAAATCTATTATTTATAGAGATAAATTTCTTAATCTTATAAGTTATTCATTAGAAGAAGGCGATACTTTGGTGATAAAAAGCATGGATTGCTTAGGTAGTAGTTTTGAAGAAATTTTAAGTATAGTGGATAAAATTGATCAAAAAAAAATCCGACTAATATGCTTGGATTACTCAAAAAATGAAATTAATGGTGACTTAAAAATTTTCTTTCTGCATTTTTTAAAGCTGTCAGCTGAATTTGAGAAATTATTTAAGGCTGATAATAAAAAACCAAAAGATCAAAAACTTGCAAGAAAAGTTGGTAGACCAGAAATATTAAATAATGAACAAAAAATTAGAGTTATCGAATTGTTCAAAAAGGGTTATAGCGTATATTCACTCGCTAAAGAATTTTCAGTTACAAGAACTGTAATTCAAAGAATTTTAAACAATGCTTCAAAGAGTAATGTATTGTAATTATTTAAATTTCAAACCTATTAAATACATATGAAATAATATAAAAGGGAATGGTAATGACATACATTTTATTAATAAGAGTTGAATCTCTATACGATATGAAACATTAAATCCAAATCAATAAATTATTGATATATATACATATATCAATAATACTTGTTATGCTTAAAATTTAATTTATATGATTTAGAGTAGCTCTATATTCAGTTACCTTTACCATATAATTTTAAAAATATCTTTTATCATCATTACTTTTCTCAATTAAACTAGGATTAATTAATCTTATAAACCTAAAAACAATTTACTTTCAATTAGTTATAAAAAACATTTTATATAAAAATATAATTTCTATGCATCAGCTATTGATTAAATTATATTTACAAAGTAAAGTTGTTTCCAATGAAATGAAATAAATTAACTTTCAACAATATCTTGATAGTATTAATATATTTCAAATGTTAACTTAACCATTTAAGATTTATAAATTTCAGTTTTTTAATAAAATAGTTTAATGTTTTTCAAGCATTATTATGAAAATTTATTTATTTTAAAATAAGATAAATCTTTGATATGAATGATATTTTTCGGAATTCTTCAATAAACTCTGCGACAGGTGAGATTTATATTCCTAAAGGAACTGGACCTTTCCCAACAATTATTATTTTTGATACAGGTTTAATAAAAAATACAAGAACTTATGCTACTTTCTATGCAAAAAAAATGAAAGAAATAGGTTTCTTCGTTTGTATAGTAAAATTAAATTTAGATAAAAAAATAGAAATATGTACAATAATAGAATACATTTTAAGCCAAAACGAAGTAAATAATAATACAGTCTACTTAATAGAAATTGAAAGAAATAATTTGATAGATCTCAATATAGAATTATATAGAAATTATTTTCAAGGTATCACTTCAATTAATTACTTTAATTTAAATGATTAATCTTTTTAAATTGAAATTTCTTAAAATTATTTGAATAGACTAGAAGGAGACTAAACAATTAAGGCTTAATCTCCACGATGTAATTAATTATCAAAAACCATGACTAACAGATGATTTAGAAACATAAATTGAATTTTGTGGGTTTGAATCTTCTACCCAACATGATTTAGAGACATTAATCTCCTCACCACTTACTAAAGTAATCTTTGTCTGTTTCACATCGCTACTAACATTACTCGCAGCATAGTAATGATGTTTATCACAAATCACTGTCTTCTTATGATTACTTGCGTATTGGGAAGCCTTATCTGATGTGACCTCTCCCGTACCTAAGCTTGGATGGCCTGATTTTTCTGCTATCAAATACAATTTATGACTAGCGATAGTATTAATAGAAGCTGGTGAATAAACTGATTGATGTCCATATGGTTGATTTACGCACCCAGCTAAAATCATTGTTAAGGAAAATACGATTTGAGTTAGAATTAATTTCTTCACTAATTTTAATCCTCATATTAAATATTTAAAAATCTATTTTTATAAAATCCATTTTAAATTATGAAATTAGGATTATTAACAATAGACATCTTACCAAAATATGTTTAAGTGAAATTTAACTTTACTCTCTTAATTTTAAAAAAAATCAATCTAATTTTAACTTCCTTATTAATTAAGAAGAGTCCACATCCTAAAAGGTTGTGGACTTAGTGAATATCACTTAAACCTGAAATACGAGGATATTTATATAATTAGTACCCTCAAGATCATATTTACATGAGAACCAGTAACTATCAATTATAAATTAAATAAATTCAAAGCACTTTACTTTTTCTCAAAAATGTTGTTATTTTACAGGTAGTTATAAAACAATAATTTTAAAAATGTTTTAAATACATGTTTTAAATACGTGCAATCTATGTCTATAATTAAAATAATAATTTTTTAAAACTTCATTAAAAAATTATAAATTTAAAAAATCTTTCTCATCGGAATTTAGTTTTATGCCAGATTCTATTATTGTTTTTTTAAGACATTTAATAATTATTGAAGAATTATAAAAGTTATCATACCTATTTAACGGAAGTAAAAGTTTTTTATCATTTGCTACCAATGATAAATTTAATAAAAAACTTCGCATAAATATATAGCCAGAGAACGAATTATCTTTAAAAACCAAAGTACCATCAATATATTTACGTTTCTTTATACTATCTGGCAAATTTAATTGACTATCATTCATTTTATTAGACAAAAAAGCTAACCTATACCACAGCTTATTGTAAGGTATTTTGTAAATATTATTTTGTAAGCTACTGATATTAATTGGTAAAAGAACTCTACCCTTTTTATCAATATCATCTTTTCTTAATAATCTTTCCGACCAATTTGCCATACCTTCAAGATACCAACTTGGTTTTAATGGACTATACCCATATTGATAAAGATGAAATATCTCATGAGCAACAACGGTCCAGTAATTTCCTGGAAAGTTTTTTAATCTACTGTTTAATTTGATCAATAATGCTTTTTCTTTTTTTATCCCATCAAAACTAGCTAGATAAGGCCTATCGTAAGCAATACCATTATACCTTATGCTAACCACATGAATATCAATATAATTTACTTCAGATTTATATCGAGGGCTATTAAGAGGATTAGCAAAACCTAAATAGTCCAATGCATCTATAGTTGCATTAGCTTGAATTGCAATATTTTCTACATAATCTGGAATATTATTTTTATTGATATCTGTCTGCTCTATCTCATTCAGACTATAGATTACCCTAATTTTTCCAGATTTATAATATTTTTTTTCTTCACTGATCGTCATATTTTTTTTGTCCGCTGCCAAACAAGCCAAGCTAATTAATGAGACCCATAAAAAGAAAATAATCTTTAAAATATTATTTAAATATAATATTTTTCCATAACTTAAAATTATTTTCATCATTGAATCTCCATACAGATTTAGCACAGTTTTTATGGAATAAACTTATTTTTTCTCTATTATTCAATAATTCAATAGTAGTGTTAATAAATTTTTCTGTATCATTATCTTCAATCAAATAACCATTATAGTCATCAATAATCATTTCACTCGGACCATAATCAATATCAAAAGAAATTACGGGACAACCATTTTTTAAAGAATCTAATATAGCCATACAAAATCCTTCAGATCCGCTAGTAAATAACATTAGATCTGCATTTTTGAGTACGGAATTTACATCGGAAATGAAATCACGTAGGCGTACTACACCTACCAACTTATTATTTTCTATAGCTTTTATTAAGTTTTCCTTTTCAGGTCCAAAACCATAAATATCTAGGGTTGCTTCAGGAATTTTTCTATGAATTTCACCAAATAATTCTATAAGTAGATCTAATCGTTTTACTTTATCAAACCTTGCTAGACATACACATTGATACTTCTGTCGTGAAGTTAAAATATCTTCAGCTTTAGTATTTTTATAAAAATGGGGGATAACAGTATAGTTATGGTAGGAACCAAATCTCTCGCTGAAATCATTTTTTTGTTTCTCTGTTAAAAATATGAGATGATCTATTTTCTCTAAGTTCTCAATATAACTATTATAATGTGCATTAGTTCTTGAATACTTTTCTCTAGCTTTTGAATAATGTGCAGCATGAATAACTCCAATTACAGTGGAATTTTCTTTTTTATTCAATAGTATATTTTTTGCAAAAACTATAGCTCTATCAATAATATAGAACTTGTGTTCATTAACATTAATTTTAGATAAAGTATATTCAAAAAGTTCAATTTCCGAACTAAACTTTCTTGAAATTATACCTTCCTCTCCATATAAATATAAACTAACTATCTTACCTTCCTTATTATAATTTCTTGATAGAACAAGATGATTGTTAGTGTCATAGAAGTCCTCTGTGATAACTAACCTGTTGCTATCTAAGACTTGTGATGAGCTCAAAATCCCCTTTTCATTAAATTTCAATCTTTTAACTATTTGTCCAGATTCAAAAATATTTATATGACTTAAAAGTCCTTGCTTATTTTTGACATAATATTTACAGAGTTTATTTTTATTATCAAGGACCTTAACATTTCCTAAATTATCTTTTTCAATATTTTCTTCTTCGATGCTAAATTGATAATTCTCTTTAGACTCAAAACCAACTAAAAATTCATTTTTTTGATAATAAGAATATATATTTAAAAAATTAATATTTTTATTTACTTCTAAATCCAACAGACCACTTAGATACAAATCCTTATAAAGCATATTAATCATAGGATTGTAAGAAAGAGTACATATATTTACCTTAACCCCATTTCTACTAAATAAATCTGCTCTTTTAATTAGTGCAATTAATAGACCATTTTTTTCCTGCTTAATTGCAGGATAAAGCATATATATACCCTTTCCATTTAACATTATAATTCTCTTATCTTAAGTTGATAGGCAAAAAGTTATTCTTGAAAGGTGGTTTTGCATTTTCTTGCAACCATTCATAATAATCAACCTGAGCTTTTGCTACAGGATAAGCCATAAATCCTATTCCTGGCCCTGCATTGACTTCAAATATAGCAATGTTCCCTTCTTGATCGATACCTAAATCTAAACCTAACGAGTCTAAACGCCAGGCATATTGCTTTTGAAAAGCTAGTGGAAACTTTTCAAAAATTTTCTTTATACTTTTATTAATTTTATCAAATGAATTGGGATAATATTGCTCTAAAAACAATTTTTCACGCGTTGTGATTAATGCTCCTTGCATACCATTTGTAATATCAATATTTTTGTTGATATTTACATAGGGAAAAAATTTTATTAATTTCCATTTACCACCAGCCCCTCTACTAATCTGCATCCGGAAAACTGTATTAAGTGCATTATTCGTAGAACTATTGAAATATTTACTTAGTGAATAGCCTTTATTCTTAATATCTTTATCAAAAAAATTTCTGAGTTCATTTTTATTAAACTCATTTCTCTTATCCAACTGTTTTACAATATATTTTTTATCGAAAAATTCGACAGAAAAAATTCCTTTCCCCTGATTACTTGATAAGGGCTTTAATATAACTTTTTTATATTTTTGAATTGCATCCGTAAGATCCTCAAATTCTTTACAGTCCTCAACACTTATCAAAAATTCATTAATATCTTCAATTTTTTTAAGTTTTAGATCAACATTCTTTTTTGTTCCAATTCTATTTGATGTAAATGGAATTTTTTCTGCTAATTTTAAATATATTTCTTTATCTTCAGCCTTAACCGCAAGTCTATTTTGAATTACATTTGGAAAGTTAAATTCTTTTTCTAAAACTTTTCCATTTAATATAGTCTTTCCTAACACCTTTTCAGTTTCAAAACATACATCTTTTGCTGTAAACACATATGCTTCATGCCCACGGCTCTGAGCCACAATAATGAAGATTTCTTCTACATCAGTTAAATTTTTTGCTGGTTTTAAAATTCCAAATATAGACATTATATTACTCCAATTAAATCATTAATCATTTCTTGATCAATCGATCTGCGGTGATCATTTTGTGAATACCCTAGACAAGCAATAAGATAGTTATTGCGTATCTTTATTATCTGTACACTATTAAAAACATTTGGAAAAAGTGTTCCTGTTTTAATAAATATTTTTTCATTGGAATCAAAATCAATATTGACATAATTTTTATTTCTCTGAATAATGATACTCTGATGACTATAAAATAAGAAAGTTTCTATTTTTTTATTTTCTAACATATTAATAACTAGTTTTAATAAGTCATCCACAGTTGTATATTGTTTTCTTTCATATAAGCCATGCGAATTTACAATATTTGTAAGTGTCATGCCCAATTTATTTATTATTTTTTTTGCATGTTCTTCATATGGTATCTTTGTTTTTTCTTCAATTACTTCCTTTAATACTTCAGCACTCGTGTTACTTGATTTAAATATCATATTTTTAAGTAAGTCATTGATTGTTATAAGATCATTTCCCTGTAAATTATAACCACTTCCTACTATTAAATTATTTTCTTTAACTCTTACAATTTCTCTTAAAGAAATATTTAAATCAAATACTAAAAATAATGTTAATAATTTTACAACTGAACCAGGTACAATTTTTACATTTGTATTCTTAGAATATACTTCAATACTATGTTCATTATCAATGATAAAGATTGATAATGATTTAGCCGAAATTCTCTCAATCTTTTTCATTATTGAATTAAATTCGGTTAATCCTGTTACTCTAGCATCTAAGTTTATAATAGTGTTCATATTTTACTCCACTATTAACTTTTCTAATTTTAATTTTTTAAAATTACTTTTTTGCAAATCAAATTCAATCAAAAAATTTTGAATATTATCTATTTCTAGTCTTTGAATATCTGAAAAACTATATTCCCACCAAGCTGATTTTAATAGTTGATTAATAGTATCTTCATCAAATCTATATTTTATAATTTTTGCAGGATTCCCTCCCACAATAGCATATGGTGGTACATCCTTTGTAACTACAGAATTTGCTGCAATTACAGCACCATTTCCAATGCTTATAGTTGGCTTTAACAATGCCCTTGCCCCTATCCAAACATCATGTCCAATATTTAGTGTTTTTAGTTCAGGATTATTGGGTAATCTTCGGGCATTTTGATCCATCTTATTAATTTCTAAATATTTTTGATAAATTATAAAATTTCGATCGTATGTTGTTGCTGAAGTTGTAAGCCATTCGTGAGGATGCCTTAACCCAAGTACTCTCACTCCCTCTGCTATTGAACAATACCGACCTACGTTAGTAGTAATTGGCAATAGAGACCAACTATAAGAAAATGCTCCCATACTCCAAATATTGTTACCAACTAAAAATGCACAAAAAGGTTCAATTTCTACTTTTTCGAGAAAATTAATGTAATCTTTGTCAAGAAACCTTACGTTACCATTACGAGTAAAAAATATATTATTTTTACTCATAGTTTCTTTTAGCTCTATATATTGTCTTTTCATATGTCACTCAAAATAGTTATAAAAAGCTACTAACCCCGATAAATTATGCTCTTGATCATCTATTCGTGCTCTAAAACGATCATGTCTAACAAAGAATGCATTTTTAATTTTATCTGGCCTAGCCATATACATTGCTAATTCAGGATAAAAAAATCCTGTAGAACGTTGGAACTCAACTCTATATTTAATTAACTCCTTTAACTCATCAAACTTTGCCTCATTAAATAATTCTTCATAACCATTATCTCGCATATATAAAACCATTTTATATGCCGACATCATCATTTCTAAAAAAGTTGCATAAGCAGTTTTTCTATTTTTAATAAAACTCATATGATTGAGATAATTATTCATTCCAAATCTAAAGTATTTTTCTTCGGGACATATTTTTGTTAATTCATTTGTACAATAACTTAGCCAATGATCATGATATTTATCATATTTTTTTATAATAAAGTTATCAAACATTAGCTTAACAGTATTTAATAAATCTTTGTTTTTATTAATTTGATATAAGCGTAAAAGCCCTAATGCAGCTTCACCATCATAATATACAATTCTGAATTTTTCTTTTACAGTTAATGATGGGTAATTTAAAATATGACTAGTTTGTCCATTTTCATCAATCATATATTGTATCCCTTTTGCCAGCATTTCAGCATATTTGAGATACTTATCCTTACCAGTTATTTCTTGATATTTAGCAAGCATAAATATTGTAGTTGCATTTGACCCTAATTTTATTTCTAAATCTTTTTCCCCATCAATCATAAATCCTTTTTCTTCTACAATTTTATAAAATTTTTCGAAAGCATACTCCATAGATTTTTCAATTTTATCTAAATATTTCTTATTAAAATCTACTTCCAATGTTTCTAATAATGCATATAGAGATGTACAATGTCTGACCGTATTATAACTTTTAATTTCTCTATCATAAGCTGGAAAATAACCATAAACAAATCGCCCATCATCCATAATTTGGTTATATAAAAACTCTGCATTTTTAATTATAAGGTCTCTAACCTCAACCTTAATATCATCAGATTTATATCTTATTCCATTTGTTGGACCACCACTCTGCAAATTAATAAAATTTCCATTCTCATAAAAAGCAGATACTGTATTAAAAACCCATACTTTTTTTATATCATCTAGTTTAAACACTTTAGTAATATTTTTATATTTAACTTTTATTGCATCATTAAGATTTTTTTCATCAAAAAAATTAGGTTTATCATATGAAATGCCTTTTATAATAGCTTTGCCATATATCTCTTGCTCTAAAAAACATATGTGGAATTTATCATCAAAGCTAACCCCTTTCCTGTAATGATTATTATGATCTTGATTTAAAACATTAAAATTAACTTCACTCCAGCTCTCTTCGCTAATATTACATGCAATATCTATTTTAAAAAACTTAGGTATTTCTCTATTTTTAGAATATAACTTATCCAAAAATGAATATGTTCTTTTTAATACTGTATTAAAATTTTTATCAAAAGTGTTCCATACTTCACATCGTTTTTTATCACTACCAATAGATAAAAAAACACATAAACCATTTTCATATTCAGAATGATTTTTTAATTGGATTAGCAACCAGCTTTTTAATTTTTCTTTGAATTCCTCAAATTTACTATATGTATTAATTTCCATATTATCACTTCAAAAAATCTTTTAACTCATTATAACATATCACATTTAATTTAAAAATTATTTAAATAAAATAAAAAGAGGACCCGCAGATCCTCTTTTATTCAAACAATCAAATTAAAATAATATTTGACTATTTTGCAATAACTCATCAATCGTAGTATTAGTATTTTTAAGAGTTAATATTTCTGTAGAATTATAAGAAGTTCCACTTCCATCTCTATCTATACTAATTACTGTATCACTACCTACTTGTGTAGCAGTTACATATTGACCGATATTTGCATTATTAACAGATTGACCCGATAATAAACTACTTATATCGATTTTATCTCCTTCTGCTTTATTAAAATCACTCCAAGTGTCTGAACCGTTTCCACCTGTAGGATCTGTGGCATTAAGAAGTTTAAATATAACTGTATCTGCACCAGTACCAGTTGTATAAACATCACTTCCTGATGTACCAGAAATTAAATCATTTCCAGTACCAGTTTCATAATGTCTACCCAAATTAATTGTTAATGTAGCAACATTACTTTCATCACCATTCGCAGCTATAAGTTTATAATTGAAACTTGTAGTTTGACTTCCGTCCGCTGTGGCATTTGGAGTAAATGTATATGTGCCGTTTGCGGCAATGCTTAATGTTCCATTACTGTAAACTAAAGTTTGACCAGTAGCTTCAACAAATACACCCGCTGCATTTTCTACAAATAATTTAGTACCTACACCACCTGTTACATCAGTGCCATTGCCACTATCATCTGTAATTATGTTACCAGTTGCTGGAGTAAATTCTCCAGAAGCAGTAAATACATCATAATGTGTCAATGTTGGTTGAACTGAGGTTTGTACTGTTGTGCTATTAGTACCATTAATAAGGAATGATTCATTACTTTCTGTACTTGTATATACAACACGCCATTGAGTCGCCACACTATCCGCTGGTATTGAATAACTACTATCAATGATTGTAGCATTCGAACCACCCAAGAATGGATGACTGTAAGTCGTAGTTGGTGACACATATACAGTTTGCCAGCTACCGCTTACAAATTTTTGTACGCTATAACCGAAGGTATCGTTATTAGCACCCGATGAATCAGTTGTAGTTACTTTAATAGATAGTACAGCAGAAGCATTTGGATCTACGGTAACAACATCCGAAGTATCGGTTCCAGAAACACGCGTATAAGTATAACCACCAAATAAGCTACCACTACGAGTAACCGAAGCAGTCATTGAACCAAGATCTGCCGATTTTGTTTCAACAAAGTTTGTGTAATCTACTTGAGCGCCATTGCTGTCATTAGTAGCAACTAAGTCAACTGTACCGTCTAAAGTAGGATCCGTTGGCCAATTAATGTCTACTTGAGAACTATCAATTCGAATGTTGAGATTAGCTGTCGCTGTATTTCCATCAACATCTTGAATTGTATAAGTAAACGTATCGACTTTACCTACTGAGTTAGGAATTTCCGGATTTCGAATGTATTCATAATTCCCATCCTTATCAATATAGAGGTCACCATAAGCACCTTCTATTTTTTGGAAATCATTAACAGATTGATCCAATGTTAATGTATTACCAGTCTCAGAAATTACTTGTGTAACGACTAGTGGCTGACCTTCAGGATCGACATCTGCTACATCCCCTGGACCTTCAGGAACAATGACATTACCACTTACCACAACCTCACCATAATCAGTTGCTACACCACCTGATGGAATAGTTAAAGTTGGGAAGCCTAAACCTGTAAAGTTAAGCCCTTGGTCATTTGTCATGACAATGGCATATTGACCTTCAGGTAAGTCATTAATTGTGGTACCGCCAGTATAGAATCCTACAAGTGCTGCAAAAGCAGTTCCAGCATTTGGAATATGCTCATAAAGCTCATATTCTCCTGTGTTTTCATTTAGACGAAGAACATCGAGGCCTAAACTAACAACACCCACACCAGCATATAATCCACTGATATCTATATTGAAATCTTGCAATGTTCCTTGAGGAACTTCTACTTGCAACGCATTATTCGAAGCCCATGTCCAGTCTAGAATCAAACCATCATAAGAAGGTAGAACTACAGACGTCTTAGATTGTGTAGGTACTGGGCTTGTGGTTGGATCGATATTGGCATCAAGCGTTGCCAAGTCATCATTCGCAACTAGATCAGAGTCGCTGTCGCTATCCGAATCCGAGTCGCTGTCAGAATCAGAGTCGCTGTCTGAATCAGAGTCACTGTCCGAATCAGAGTCACTGTCTGAATCCGAGTCGCTGTCAGAATCAGAGTCGCTGTCAGAATCCGAATCGCTGTCGCTATCAGAATCGCTGTCAGAATCAGAGTCGCTGTCAGAATCC